>JBFJJU010000094.1:0-8470 GCA_041612115.1 Perlucidibaca sp. | reverse complement strand
CTCAGTTTCCCGATGCTCGCGGTCATTTTGGCATCCACGGTGGTCGTTTCGCCTCAGAAACCCTAATGGCCGCACTTGATGAACTCGATCAGCTTTATGCAAGACTAAAAAACGATCCTGATTTTCTGGCAGAGTTCGATCACGATTTAGCGCACTATGTTGGTCGTCCATCGCCGCTATATCATGCCGAGCGTTGGAGTCGTGAGCTCGGTGGTGCGCAAATCTATCTTAAGCGTGAAGACTTAAACCACACTGGCGCGCATAAAATTAACAATACCATTGGTCAGGCTTTGCTGGCCAAGCTATCAGGAAAGACTCGTGTGATTGCCGAGACGGGTGCGGGCCAACATGGCGTTGCAACAGCGACCATTGCTGCGCGTCTGGGTATGGAGTGCGTAGTTTATATGGGCGCTGAAGATGTTAAGCGCCAGTCGCCAAATGTCTATCGCATGAAGCTATTGGGCGCGACGGTTGTGCCGGTAACCTCAGGCTCGAAAACACTGAAAGATGCTCTGAATGAAGCCATGCGCGATTGGGTAACCAACGTCGAAAACACGTTTTACATCATTGGCACTGTGGCTGGCCCGCATCCATACCCAATGATGGTTCGCGACTTCCAGTCAGTCATTGGTCGTGAAGCGCGCCGTCAGTGCCTAGCGCAGACTGGCAAGTTGCCTGATGCCTTAGTTGCTTGTGTTGGCGGTGGTTCTAACGCTATTGGCCTGTTTCATCCTTTTTTAGCAGATGAGTCAGTGAGAATATTCGGCGTGGAAGCAGCAGGGCATGGCATTAATGCTGGCGATGGCCAACATTCGGCACCACTGAACGCCGGGCGTCCGGGCGTATTGCATGGCAACCGCACATACCTCATGAGTGACAAAGATGGCCAAGTCATCGAAACACATTCAATCTCTGCTGGTTTGGACTATCCCGGTGTAGGCCCAGAGCATAGCTGGTTAAAAGATATTGGCCGTGCCGACTACGTCACGATTAATGACACTGAAGCGCTGGCTGGGTTTCATCGCTTAACGCGCACTGAAGGTATTATTCCCGCACTTGAATCCAGCCACGCTTTGGCCTATGTCGAAAAGCTGGCGCCAACCATGAGCCCAGAACAAATCATCATTGTGAATTTATCTGGCCGTGGCGATAAAGACTTGATGACTGTCGCCAATCTTGACCAAGAGGGCTAATGCGTGAGCCGTTTAACTACTTGTTTTGCTAAGCTAAAAGCTAGCGGTAAGAAAGCCCTAATTCCGTATATTGTTGCTGGAGATCCAACGCCAGAAATTACCGTTGACGTTCTGCACGCGCTAGTCGCTGCTGGCTCTAATGTGCTGGAAATTGGTGTGCCATTCTCCGACCCAATGGCCGATGGCCCGACCATTACGTTAGGTCATGAGCGTGCATTGATGCACCATGTTTCATTGCGCGGCGTGCTAAAGATGGTCGCCGAGTTTCGTAGTAAAGACAGTGAAACACCCATTGTCTTGATGGGCTATTTAAATCCTGTTGAGGCCATGGGATACGCCGCTTTTGCCGATGCCTGCGCTGAGGCCGGTGTCGATGGCGTGCTCACTGTGGACATGCCACCAGAAGAAGCCGATGAGCTAACGGCAGAATATAAGCGCGTGGGCATCGATCCAATTTATTTGCTCGCGCCAACCACCACCATGGCCCGTGCCGCGCGTATTACCGCTGCAGCCAGCGGCTATGTGTATTATGTCTCGCTTAATGGTGTGACTGGTTCTGCTGCGCTTGATGTAGGCGCAGTGAGCGCGCGCATCGCCCAATTGCGTAGCTTGACGCAATTGCCCATTGGCGTTGGTTTTGGTATCAAGGATGCCGAGTCAGCTGCTGCCGTCGCACGCGTCGCTGATGGCGTCGTGGTGGGCTCAGTATTAGTGCAGCGTATGGGCGAGCTTGCCGCCACACCGCAACAAATTCCAGCTGCCGTAGCGAGTATTTTAGCGCCGCTACGTGCCGCAATTGATCAGGCCTGAGGGCCGAGCCAGCATATGCTGGCTCATAAGGAGTCATCAATGAGTTCGAGTTGGCTAGAGCGCATTCTTCCGAATGTGGGTGCCCAATCTGCAGCTGATCGCCGAGTCGCAGTGCCTGAAGGCCTGTGGCGCAAATGCCCTAAATGTGAGTCCGTGCTGTATCAAGCTGAAGTTGAGCGTAACCAGTATGTCTGTCCTAAGTGTCAGCACCATTTACGCATTGGGGCGCGTCAACGTATCGACATCACGCTCGACGCCGAAGGCCGTGAGGAGCTAGGGCAGGAGCTAGCTCCTGTCGATATTTTACGTTTTAAAGACTCCAAGCGTTACAGTGATCGCTTAACCGAAGCACAAACAAATACTGGCGAAAAAGATGCCTTAGTGGTGATGAAGGGCGCAATCAATGAGTTGCCTGTTGTTGCCGTGGCCTTTGAGTTTGACTTCATGGGCGGTTCCATGGGCTCGGTGGTGGGTTCGCGTTTTGTTTTGGCTGCTGAATATTGCTTAAAGCACAAAGTTCCTCTGATTTGTTTCGCTGCATCTGGCGGTGCTCGTATGCAAGAGGCATTATTTTCGCTGATGCAAATGGCACGGACATCAGCCGCTCTTGAGCGTATGAAAGAGGCCGGCATTCCTTATATTTCGGTGCTCACTGATCCTGTCTATGGTGGCGTCTCGGCGAGCTTGGCCATGCTGGGTGATATAAATGCTGCAGAGCCAAATGCCTTAATTGGCTTTGCTGGCCCGCGAGTGATTGAGCAAACTGTGCGTCAAAAACTACCGGAAGGCTTTCAGCGATCAGAGTTTTTGCTCGCTCATGGCACGGTCGATGTCATTATTCATCGTCATGAAATGCGTGATAGCTTATTCCGCCTACTCGCTAAATTTATGCACTTTCCCGTGTGATCAAACCGGTAGAGGCGCGCATGATGTCTGCATTAGATGAAACGGCTAAACGCGTCAGTGAGTGGCTTGCGATACTTGAGCAGCGTCATCCGAGTGCGATTGAGCTTGGCCTTGAACGTGTTGGCGAGGTGGCTGATCGACTCAATCTACGCCAATTTTCCTGTCCTGTGATCACCGTTGCCGGCACCAATGGTAAAGGCTCGACGGTGGCGACCATTGTCTCCATTGCGCGTGCTGCCGGATGGCGAGTGGCCAGCTACACCTCACCGCATTTAGTGCACTTTCATGAGCGTATTAGCTGCGATGGGGCATTTATTTCTGATGCCGACTTAGTCAACGCACTTGATGCTATTGAGGCAGTGCGTGCAGGTACCTCATTGACCTATTTTGAGCACACCACACTGGCTGCTTTTTATTGGTTTCAGCGCCAAAACCCAGACTTACTAGTGCTAGAAGTAGGATTAGGTGGGCGCTTAGACGCCGTTAATTTGGTCGACCCTAGCGTGGCAGTTATCACTAATATTGGCCTTGATCATACTGATTGGCTAGGCGATAACTTGGCCAGCATTGCTCGTGAAAAGGCCGGTATTATGCGTGCTGGTCGACCAGTAATTGTGGGTGAGCGTGAGCCGCAAGCTGCGCTTATTAAGCATGCTCAAGCCTTAAATGCACCAATTTGGCTGAAAGGTCGAGATTATAACTTTGCTGTCAAAGCCGCTCAGGGTGCATGGCAGTACGGTGATTGGCATTTGCCTTTGCCGAGCGTGGCTTTAGATAATGCCGCTACAGCTATTGCTGCATTGCAAGTAGTGGCGGGGCTCACGCATAAACCTATCGCGGTTGCAGAGATTGCTGAAGGCCTCCGCCAGACTAGTGTTACAGGGCGCATGCAGCGCTTATCTTGGCCTCAGAGTCTTATTGGTGAGACGCCTGCGCCAGAGTTAATACTGGATGTCGCGCATAATCCGCATGGCGCCAATTTTTTATGGCAGCACTTAGCGCCATTGCCAGCACCTGGCCGCACCATTGCTGTCTTAGCCATGCTCGCTGACAAAGATAGCGCTGGGGTAATGGCGAGTAGCAAGCCCTATGTTGATAGTTGGTGTTTGGCCAGCCTATCGTGCCCGCGCGGGCAGTCTGCTGCAGTATTAGCGAAGACGGCAGCAGGCATCCATTTAACAGCGTGCTCTGCGCACGATAGTGTGGCAGAAGCGTTAGCATCTGCTCGTCTTCAGGCTACTGAGCACGATAGAATTGTTGTCTTTGGTTCGTTCTACACGGTTGCCGCCGTGTTAGCACTCAGCGAGTAAGATATGGAAAAAGTAACTGGGCAACGTGTTTTGGGCGGTGTGGTGTTAGTAGCTGCCGCTATTTTATTTTTGCCCATGGTTCTGGAGGGCGCGGGCGTTGCTGCCTTGCAGCCGCCAGAGATTCCTGCCAAGCCCGCCGTACCCACTGCCAATGATCTTGCGCCAGCATTGCAAGATCAGGCCGCTGAGCTTGAAAAAAGCATTGCCGATAGTCATGGCGAACCAACATTTTATCCTGTGCAACCGACAACTCAAGTCGCACCAGAAACTACTGAAGATGTGCCTGAGCGCTTTCGCTTAGCTGGTGAGAGTGAAGCAAAAAGTGCTCCTGCTTCAGCTGTTGCAAAGCCGGCTGAAGCTAAGCCCACTAGCTCAGCGCCACCTGTAGCCGTTAAAGCCAAGGCAGCAGATGCTAAGGTTGTAACCACTCCAGTTGCCGAGGCCAAAGCTAAGCCTGAGGTGAAGCCGGTCAGCAAACCAGCGGCGAAGATTGAAAGCAAACCAGTCGCTAAAGCGGAAGTAAAAGCGGAGCTCAAGCCTGCTGCACAAGCTGAAACTAAACCGCTTGGCCAGGGCATGCCAAGTGCTTGGGTCGTGCAAGTTGCCAGCCTTAGTAGTAAAGCAAGCGCCGATGATTTGGTTGCACGCCTGCGCAAAAAAGGCTTTCGTGCTTCAGCAGTGGAGCAGAGTGGTGCTTTTAAAGTGAGCGTTGGCCCCGAGCTAGATCGTGGCATTGCTGAGTCACTAAAACAGCGCTTAAGTGCCGATGCCGAACTTAAACTCAACGGTTTTATTGTGCCCTATCGCCCTTAAGCCCATGACGGCGCAAGTTGCAGTTGCTATGATGCGCGCCATCTGGCCTTAGCCTCCCGTCATTGATCCTGAGTTCTATGCATCCGGCAGATATCGTCATTTTGGTTGTGCTCGCGCTATCGCTAATCTTTGGATTTTGGCGTGGCTTGGTGCGCGAGGCGATCTCTCTAACGGGCTGGGTTCTCGCTATTTATTTAGCTCGTAGTTACAACGAGCCTATGGCCGCTTGGCTTGCACAGTGGGTTAGTACGCCTTCAATACGCCTTGTCATGTCCTATGGCAGTTTGTTTTTAGGCACATTAGTGGTGTGCAGCCTTGGCGGGTTCGCTATTAGCATGATGTTGCGCGCCGGTGGCTTAAGCCTTTTCGATCGATTCTTTGGCGGCGTTTTTGGCGTTGCCAGAGGTTTCGTACTCTGCCTTATTGCACTCATGCTGATGGCGCCATTTATCATCAATGATGCCTGGTTCCGCGAAGCTCAACTGCCGCGTGCCATTTTAAAATATGAGTCCGTTGCTCGTCACCTGAAGGATCAGGCGATTACTATTATTCGTTCCCCAAACACTAGCGAGTCAGCTAGCCACTAAGCTCGAGAGGTCACCATGTGCGGAATCGTTGCCATCGCCGGCAAAGGCCCGGTTAATCAGGCACTTTATGACGCGCTCACGGTGTTACAGCATCGCGGACAAGATGCCGCTGGTATTGTCACCAGCGATAATCACCGCTTATTTTTGCGCAAAGACAATGGCATGGTGCGCGACGTATTTCATACCCGTCACATGCTGCGCTTGGTTGGTAACTATGGCATTGGCCATGTCCGCTACCCAACCGCGGGCTCGTCTAGCTCAGCCGAAGCGCAGCCGTTTTATGTCAACTCACCCTATGGCATCACGCTCGCGCACAACGGCAATCTGACCAATTCAGAGGCCTTGGCGAAAGATATTTATCGCTCCGATTTACGTCACGTCAACACCGACTCTGACTCCGAAGTGTTGCTCAATGTGTTTGCTCATGAGCTGCAAATTCGCGGCAAAATTGTGCCTGGTATCGATGATATTTTTGCCGCCGTAAGCGGTGTGCATATCCGCTGCAAAGGTGCTTATGCGGTTGTTGCAATGATCAGTGGCTACGGCATTATCGGCTTTCGCGACCCTTTTGGCATTCGCCCGATTATTTTTGGTGAGCGCGACACCGCAAACGGTAAGGAATACATCATTGCATCGGAATCGGTAGCGATTACTTCGGTGGGCTTCCGTGTCGTGCGCGATTTGAAACCGGGCGAAGCTATTTTCATCGACAACGAAGGCAATATGCACACTCGCCAGTGCGCAGAAAACCCAGTGTATTCACCGTGCATTTTTGAGCATGTGTATTTTGCTCGGCCTGATTCCTTTATTGACAATATCTCTGTTTACAAAGCGCGTTTGCGCATGGGTGAGACGCTAGCCAATACCATTTTGAAAGAGCATCCTGGGCTAGAGATTGATGTAGTCATTCCCATTCCTGACACTAGCCGTACGGCAGCGCTAGAGTTGGCAAATCATTTGAATGTGAAGTACCGCGAAGGCTTCATGAAGAATCGTTATATCGGCCGCACCTTTATTATGCCTGGCCAAGGCCAGCGGAAAAAGTCCGTACGCCAAAAGCTCAATCCCATTGAACTCGAGTTTATGGGCAAAAACGTTCTATTGGTTGATGACTCTATTGTCCGCGGTACAACCTGCCGTGAAATCATTCAGATGGCTCGTGATGCTGGCGCTAAAAACGTTTATTTCGCATCAGCAGCACCGGCAGTGAAGTATCCCAATGTGTATGGTATCGACATGCCTGCACGCACGGAGCTGATTGCTCATGGCCGTACTGAGCAAGAAATCTGTGAGCTCATTGGTGCTGATGCGCTAGTTTTCCAAAAGCTGGAAGATTTAGTTGCCGCTGCGCGCGAAGGCAATCCTGATATTGAGCGCTTTGACTGCTCAGTATTTGATGGTGAGTACGTCACGGGCGATATTGATGACAGCTACCTTGATGCCTTGCAAGCTTCGCGTAGCGATGGCGCCAAACGCCAGGTTCAGCAGGGGCCAAACCTCGTTGATTTATCCAACGGCGATTAATTTCTACTGTGAGGCAAGCATGTCTAACGAGCATTTCACCCCAAAGTTTGACACGCTTGCCGTGCGTGCCGGCAATATCCGTAGTAACCATGGTGAGCATTCAGAGGCTATATTTCTAACCTCGTCATATGTGTTTGCTTCGGCAGAGGAGGCCGCGTCACGCTTCGATGGCTCCACGCCTGGCAATGTTTATTCCCGCTATACCAACCCCACGGTGCAATGCTTTGAAGAGCGATTAGCAGCGCTTGAAGGCGGAGAGAAAGCGGTTGCCACTAGCTCCGGCATGGCTGCGATTTTATCCATGGTGCTAGGCCTGTTAAAAACAGGCGACGCCATCGTGACATCACAAAGTCTATTCGGCACCAGCAATGTCTTGTTCAGCAAATATGCGCACAACTTTGGTGTTAGTACCACTTTTGTGCCACTGCCGGATCTATCTGCATGGGAGGCCGCCATTACGCCGGCGACTAAATTGTTTTTTGTCGAGTCGCCGAGCAATCCGTTAGGCGAGTTAGTCGATATTGCTGCGTTGGCCGCATTGGCGCATAAACATGGCATCTTGCTTGCCGTAGATAATTGCTTCTGCACACCGGCTCAGCAATTGCCATTAGCACTAGGTGCTGACCTAGTGATTCATTCCGCGACTAAATACATTGATGGCCAAGGTCGCACACTCGGTGGCGCAGTGGTTGGCCCAGCCAGCTTGATCAACGAAATTAATGGTGTGGTACGTACTTGCGGACCAACCATGAGTCCATTCAATGCCTGGGTATTTCTTAAAGGCTTAGAGACATTACGTATTCGCATGACTGCGCACGCGCAAAACGCCTTAGCCTTAGCGCAATGGTTGGAGCAGCAGCCGAATGTGTTAGCCGTGCATTACACTGGACTGAAGTCGCACCCGCAGCATGAACTTGCGTGTCGGCAACAAAGTGGTTTTGGCGGTGTCTTATCGTTTGAGGTGAAGGGTGGGCGAGAGGCGGCTTGGCGCTTTATGAATGCGACGCAGCTGCTCTCGATCACCGCTAATTTGGGCGATACGAAATCGACAATTACTCATCCGGGCTCAACGACTCACGGGCGCTTAAGTCCTGAGGCAAAAGTGTTGGCGCGAATTAGTGAGGGGCTGATTCGCATTGCTGTCGGCCTTGAAGATATCGACGACTTAAAAGCGGATTGCGCGCGTGGGTTTGCTGCCCTTGCATGAGTAAACAGATGCCCGGTTACCGCCGGGTTTCGTATGCGCTTTTGCTCGGTGGCTTTGCCACTTTCTGGCTGCTGTATTGGCCGCAGCCATTGCTGCCGCACTTTGCCCGCGACCTACAGT
>JBFJJU010000093.1:0-8540 GCA_041612115.1 Perlucidibaca sp. | reverse complement strand
GCGTGCCATGACGGCGATATGGTGGCTACAGCTGGACTTGAACCAGCGACCCCAGCATTATGAATGCTGTGCTCTAACCAGCTGAGCTATGTAGCCAAATAGGCGGCGAATGTTAGGATTCAGCGTGCATGCTGTCAAGCCACCGTGCGCATCAATTTGCTAAAAATGACGCGTTTGATGATTTTTTCTGCGTTAGCGCATCGACTGCGGCCTGTGTCGATAAGTGCACCCGCGCTGCTGTCAATACTTTCAGTAGCGAGGTCGTTGCTAAATGATCCATTACTGGGCCCTTTACTTCGGCTAAATGCAGTGCAACACCAGCATCACTTAGGCCGTGAGAAATACTTTCTAGCATCTCAAGGCCACTGGCATCGATTTTGGCGACACCCGATAAAACTAGAACGACATCATTCAGCTCATGGGTATTGGCGACCAAGTCCATGAGGTGGCTTTCGATTGCAGGTGCATTGGCAAAGTAGATGTTTTCATCGATGCGAATGAGCAATAGCGCGGGCCATGTGCTGACTTGATGGCGTTTGATATTGCGGAAATGCTCGGTGCCTGGCACTTGCCCAATCACGGCGATATGTGGGTCGCTGGTGCTTTGTAGGTAAAGGCCAATGGCTAGTGCCATGCCGATAAGCAAGCCGGGTTCGATGCCAAACGCCAGCACGCCGATGATAGTACCAAGCTGAGCAATGCCGTCGCGGCGATCATAGTGCCACGTGCTAAAAAGGCTTTTGAGGTCGATGAGCTGCATCACGGCGACCACAACAATGGCTGCCAGTACAAGTTTCGGCAACGGTGCTAAAACATCAGTTAATGCAAAGGCCGCGAGAGCAACCCAAGCGGCGGTGATGATGGCGGCGAGCTGAGTGCGTGCGCCGGCATCGAAGTTGACCATTGATCGCGAAAACCCACCGGCAACGGGCATGCCGCCGCACAGCGAGGCAGTGATATTGGTTGCGCCAAGCGCCAGCAGTTCTTGATCGGGATCGACACGCTCGCGTCGGCGTATCGCTAAAACGCGCGCCACAGAAAGGCTTTCTACATAGCCAATAATGGCAATGAGTAAGGCCGAACCGATAAGTCCTGTCCAGCCATCAAGCCATAAGAAGTCGATAGCCAATGGTGGCAGACCTTGCGGGTTGTCACCAACGACGGCGAGATGATTTGCGCCATTGAAATGAGCGGATAAGGCCAAGGCTAGCACGACGATAACAAGCGGCATCATGCGCGTGGCTAGAGTGGCACTGCTAGCGGACAGGCCTAGGGTGCTTAGCCAGTCACTGAGGCGATAGCGTCCAGCGAGCAATAAGCCGATGGTGGCGCAGGCCGCGATCGCGACAATTCCGCTGGTGCCACTGAGGCGTGGAAAGATATCGACCATAAAGCCAAAAAAAGCGGCGTGGCGGTCGCCGGAGACACCTGTAAGCGCAGGGATTTGCGTGCCAATAATGGTGATCGCAGCTGCAGTGCTAAAGCCGCTAAGCACTGGATGGCTCACGAAATATGACAGCCAGCCCAAGCGCAGTAGGCCAAAGAGCAGCAAAAATCCACCCGACAATAGCGCCAGCCACAATGCGCCGGCGAGTGCGCGGCTGCTGTCGCCATCGGCAAATTGCTGTAGTGCGCTGGCGACCATGACCGCCGCAACTGCGACTGGGCCAACCGCCAGTGTACGGCTACTGCCCATTAGGGCATAAATAAGCGGCGGTAATACGCTAGCGTAGAGGCCGACCTCTGGTGGCAGGCCAGCAAGCAGGGCGTAAGCAAGCGCCTGTGGTACCAGTAAAATCGCGGTGATGGTGCCGGCGAGGGCATCATCGCAGAGGTCGGCGCGATGATACTGTTGCAGCCATTCTGGCAATAGGCGCATAGCGCTCGCCTTAGAGTGAGTTTAGTGGCAGTTTTAGGTAGGCGACGCCGTTGTTTTCGGCTGGTGGAAAGTGACCAGCACGGATATTGATTTGAATGGCCGGTAATATCAGCGTTGGCATGTCGAGTGTGGCGTCGCGCTTAGTGCGCATCTCGATAAATTCAGCCTCAGTGGTGCCATCGTGAAGATGAATATTGCTCGCGCGTTGCTCGGCTACGGTCGTTTCCCAGCTGGCCTCTCGGGATGCTGGCGGGTAGTCGTGACACATATAGAGTGCGGTATTCATAGGCATGCTGAGAATGCGCTGCACGCTCTTGTAAAGCATTTTTGCATTGCCGCCGGGGAAGTCGCAGCGTGCCGAGCCAACGTCGGGCATAAATAGTGTATCGCCAACAAAAACCATTTTATTGTCAATGATATAGGCCATGTCTGCAGGCGTATGGCCGGGCACATGAATGGCTTGCGCTGGAATATCGCCGATCATAAAGCGCTCATCGGGATGAAATAAATAGCCAAATTGTGAGCCATCTAAGGCAAAATCATCGCCTAAGTTGAAAATCTTTTGAAATACGCCTTGTACTTGGCGAATGGACTCTCCGATGGCGATGGTGCCACCAAGATGCGCTTGTAAATACGGAGCCGCCGAAAGGTGATCTGCATGAGCATGAGTTTCGAGCAACCACTGCACCGTTAATGTGTGCTCTCGGACAAAAGCGATGAGCTTATCGGCAGACTCAGTGTGCGTACGGCCTGCTTTAGGGTCAAAATCGAGCACGGAATCAATGATGGCACAGGCGCTTCCTGCTCCAGCATGCACGATATAGCTAACTGTGCTGGTTGCAGTGTCAAAAAATGAGGCGACTTGAGTAGACATCTTGAGTTCCTTAAATTCTATAAATTTCGATACTATTGACGAACAATCTACTTGTCAATAAAGTGTTTGTTAAGTGTCTTTATGAGGTTGCTATGGAAACTCATCTATCACCGCAAGCCTTCACGATGCTGCGCGACTCGGCCACTAAGGCCTGCAATTTACTCAAGGTCATGGCAAATGAAGATAGGCTCTTGCTGCTCTGCCAATTAACGCAGGGTGAGCGAAATGTCGGCGAGCTAGAAAGCCTATGTGGTATTCGCCAACCCACGCTATCGCAACAGTTGGCAGTATTGCGCGAAGAGGGTTTGGTCAACGCTCGCCGTGATGGCAAGTACATTTTTTATAGCCTAGCCAGTGCAGAAGTTATTTTAGTGATGAACACTATGTCGAGCTTGTACTGTGGTCGCGTGCTGGCCGATATAAAGCAGCGCGGTATTCAGTAATAGCGATCGATCTAGCCAAGGGAGAAAAGGTGATGAGTTCGTGGACACAGCTGAATGCGGAAATGGCAGTTTCAGAGCAGTTAGCTGCTCATGAGCTAAGTGAGGTTTACGCCGCAGGTTTTCGCAGTGTTATCTGTAATCGTCCAGATGCTGAAGGTGGTGATGCCCAGCCTAGCCAGCACGATATAGCGCAAGCCGCGCAGGCAGTTGGCCTACAGTTCGCATATTTACCTTTAGTTCCGGGGCAAATTGGCCTCGACGAGGCGCGCGCATTTGCTCGACTAATCAGCACTATGCCCGGACCTGTTTTGGCCTATTGCCGTACCGGTAATCGCTCGCAAACGGTATATCAGCTAGCGCAATCTCAAGGCTTATTGCCGAGCACTGAAACGGCACCAACAGTCACGATAGAAGCTGACTTTGATGTCGTCATTGTTGGTGGTGGCTCGGCTGGCATTAGTGTTGCCGCAAGCTTGTTAAAGCGCGACTTATCTTTGCGCATCGCGATTATCGAGCCTAACCAAGCACACTATTACCAGCCCGCGTGGACATTGGTCGGTGGCGGCGCCTATGACAGTGCCGCGACTAAGCGCAGCACAGCATCTGTAATGCCTAACGGTGTGCAATGGCTGCAGGCCGCAGCGTCGCGCTTTATTCCGGACTGCAACCGCGTGGCACTGGCGGATGGCCGTGAGGTCAGCTATCAACAGCTAATTGTATGCCCTGGCCTAGAGCTGAATTGGGCTGGCATTGAGGGTTTAGAGGAGGCGCTAGGTGCCAATGGTGTGACATCAAATTATCGATTTGATTTAGCGCCATATACTTGGAAGCTAGTGCAGGAGTTGAAGGCAGGCACGGCGATTTTTAGTCAGCCACCAATGCCAATTAAATGCGCTGGTGCGCCGCAAAAAGCCATGTATTTGTCCTGCGATCATTGGCTCAAGCAAGGGCGTTTAAAGAATATCAGTGTTGAGTTTTGTAATGCCGGCGCGGTACTTTTTGGTGTCGCTGATTTTGTGCCGCCACTGATGCACTATATTGAGCGTTATGGCGTCGATTTGGCGTTTAATCATCAGCTAGTGAAAGTTGATGGTCCCGCTAAAACCGCATGGTTTGATGTGACTGGAGCGGATGGCACAGTTACGCGTATCGAGAAGCGCTTCGATATATTGCACGCAGTGCCGCCCCAGCGTGCTCCTGATGTTGTACGTAACAGTCCGTTAGCCAATGCTGCAGGCTGGTGTGAAGTGGATCAGCACTCACTGCAAAGCCCGCGCTTTGCTAACGTATTTTCTTTAGGCGATGCCTGTTCGGCACCAAATGCGAAAACTATGGCAGCGGTGCGTAAGCAAGTCGTTATCGTGGCTGAGAATCTGCTGGCTCTTCGTGCTGGGAAGCCATTGGCGACACTTTATGATGGTTATGGCGCCTGCCCATTGACCGTAGAAAAAGGCAAGGTGGTGATGGCTGAGTTTGGTTTTGGCGGCAAGCTACTGCCGACTTTCCCGCTAGATCCCGTTGTGCCACGGCGTAGTCAATGGTTTTTGAAGACGACAATATTGCCGATGGTGTATTGGGATTTAATGCTAAAAGGCCGTGAGTGGCTGGCGCGATCAAGCCAGTAAATGCTTGCGAGTCGGATGTAATAAAAAAGCCTCGGTGTGAAAACCGAGGCTTTTTTATTTAGGCATTATTGCGCGTAGCAGCAACAGCTAGGGCATTAAACATTGAAGCGGAAATGCATCACATCACCATCTTTAACTAAGTACTCTTTGCCTTCTAAGCGCCACTTGCCGGCCTCTTTGGCACCAGTCTCGCCGCGGTAGGCAATGAAGTCTTCATAGCCAACAACTTCGGCACGAATAAAGCCTTTTTCGAAATCGGTATGGATGGCGCTAGCGGCTTTCGGTGCTGTGCATTTTAGCGGAATAGTCCAAGCACGCACTTCCTTCACGCCGGCGGTGAAGTAAGTTTGCAGGCTAAGCAGGCTATAGCCCGCACGAATGACACGGTTCAAGCCCGGCTCCTCCATGCCTAAATCGGCTAAGAAGGCGATTTTATCTTCTTCATCTAGCTCGGCAATCTCGGCTTCTAACTTGTTGCAGATGGGCACAACCACCGCGTTTTCTTTTGCTGCTAACTCGCGAACTTGATCAAGCATGGGGTTGTTGTCGAAGCCATCTTCATTAACGTTGGCGATGTACATGGTTGGTTTAAGCGTTAAGAAGCCATATGAGCGAATGGTTAACAGCTCCTCCACGCTGAGGTCGATGCTACGCACGGGCAGGCCTTCATCGAGCGCAGGTTTAATTTTTTCGAGCACGGCTTTTAGCGTAATTGACTCTTTGTCGCCGCCTTTGGCCTGCTTAGACACGCGCAGCAGGGCTTTTTCGACAGCATCAAGGTCGGCCAAAGCTAGTTCTGTGTTAATCACTTCGATGTCATCGATAGGGCTAACACGATTAGACACATGAATAACATTGTCATCAATAAAGCAGCGCACCACGTGAGCGATGGCATCAGTGCTGCGGATGTTGCCTAAAAATTGGTTGCCGAGGCCTTCACCTTTGGAGGCGCCAGCAACGAGGCCGGCAATATCGACAAACTCCATGCTCGTTGGAATGACGCGCTCAGGCTTGACGATTTCCGCTAAGGCATCGAGGCGAGGGTCGGGCATGGGCACTACGCCGGTGTTTGGCTCGATGGTGCAAAACGGAAAGTTTTCCGCGGCAATACCAGCTTTAGTTAGCGCGTTAAAAAGGGTAGATTTGCCCACATTGGGTAGACCAACAATGCCGCAATTAAATCCCATGATGCTTCCTCTGCGCACTCGCGCGTCAATTCAATTAGTGTTGATTTTAAAGCTGTTTATTCGATTCATGGCCTTGGCGATGTCGCCAGTGACCATCAGCTCGGTGCAACGTAAAGCCTCATCAATAGCTTGATCGATAAGCGATTGCTCCGACTGCGGTGCGCGGCCCAGGACAAAGCCGGTGACTTGGCTACTATTGCCAGGATGGCCAATGCCGACACGCAAGCGGTGAAATCCTGCTTGGTTGCCCAGCGAGGCAATGCTATCGCGCAGGCCATTGTGACCGCCATGACCGCCGCCAGTTTTCAGGCGTATCTGTCCTGGTGCGATGTCGAGCTCATCATGTGCAATTAAAATTTCGGCTGGTGTGAGCTTGTAGAAGTTCGCGAGCGCAGCGACTGCTTGGCCCGAGCGATTCATAAACGTAGTGGGAATAAGTAGCCGTACATCTTCGCCAGCAATGGTTACGCGCGCCGTTAGTCCAAATGCTTTTGCGTCGGGGCTCAAGGAGGTGCGGTATTGCTCGGCTAAACGCTCAATAAACCACGCGCCAGCATTGTGACGGGTGTGTGCGTATTGTGTACCGGGGTTAGCTAGGCCAACTAATAGACGTAAGGCAGTCATGTTTCAGCATCTTTAGGCAATAAAAAGAAAAACGGGGCATAAAGCCCCGCTCTTCTATCATAGCCGGAGAAAGATTACTCGGCTTCGGGTGCAGCTTCAGGTGCGGCGTCATCTTCTGAAGCGGCAGCCACTTTTGGTGCGTGCACGTTGGCAACTGGTTGATCATGGTCGTGACCTAATGCCAGAGCGAGAATTTCCACGCCTTTTGGCAATACCAAGTTGGACAAGTGCAGTGTAGTACCTAGAGTCACGGCAGCCATATCGACTTCGATGAACTCTGGCAGGCTGCTTGGTAAGCAGCTAACTTCCACGTCGTTGATGAAGTGAGTGATTTCACCGCCATCTTTCTTCACGCCAACACAAGTATCTTGGTTGGTGAAGTGCAAAGGAACGCGCATAGTCAGTTTTTGTTTCGCGTCAACGCGCAAGAAGTCAGCGTGCTGTGGCGTATTTTTCACTGGGTGGCGTTGCAGTGCTTTAATCACTACTTTTTCGGCTTTACCGTCAACGGTGATGGTTAGCACGTGCGAATAAAACGCTTCGTTTTCCAGTGCTTTAACTAGCTGACGCAGCTCAATGCTGATCGACTGAGCGGCAGAATCGCCACCATAAATAACCGCAGGGACGCGGGCTTCCAAACGACGAAGGCGGCGGCTCGCACCTTTCCCTTCGAGCGTCCGGTTTTGCGCATCAAGCGTAAAAGTTGCTTCGGACATCTTCTTTACTCCGTAAGGCACTGAGCTTGCGACCAGCTCAGTGCAAATAACCTGCGATAACTCACAGGGCTTGTAGCAACACGCTACAAATTCGTTGTGCCGTGTTTAAAACAACTCAAACATGGCGCTAATGGATTCTTCGTTATTGATGCGGCGAAGGGTTTCTGCAAGCAATGCCGATAACGATAGCTGGCGAATACGGCCACAGGCCAATGCTGCATCTGATAAGGGGATAGTGTCGGTGACGACTAGCTCATCGAGTTGTGACTTATTGATATTGTCGATGGCCGGGCCAGATAAAATCGCGTGGGTGCTGTAAGCAACAACGCGGTTGGCGCCATTTTCTTTCAGAGCCGCAGCGGCTTTGCATAGTGTGCCGGCGGTATCGACCATGTCATCCACAATGATGCAGTCGCGGCCTTTTACTTCACCAATGATGTGCATGACTTGCGACTCATTGGCTTTCGGTCGGCGCTTATCGATGATGGCAAGATCGGCATCGTCGAGCTGTTTGGCGACAGCGCGAGCACGAACTACGCCGCCAACATCAGGAGATACGATGACAAGATTTTTGTAATTCTGGCGTTCGATATCGGCAACTAATACGGGCGATCCGTAGATATTGTCGACTGGGATATCAAAGAAGCCTTGAATTTGATCGGCGTGTAGGTCGACGGTCAGCACACGGTCGATGCCGACGGTGGTGAGCATGTCGGCAACTACTTTCGCCGTGATGGGTACACGCGCCGAACGCACACGGCGATCTTGACGGGCATAACCGAAATAAGGAATGACGGCAGTGATACGGCCGGCACTGGCGCGACGCAGAGCATCGGCCATGACAATCAATTCCATCAGATTGTCATTGGTTGGTGCGCAAGTCGACTGCAGGATGAACACATCTTTGCCGCGAACATTGTCATTGATCTCAACAGCGATTTCGCCATCGGAAAATGTACCAACGTGAGCTAGCCCTAATGGGATGTGCAGATGATTAACGACTTTACGCGCAAGCTCAGGGTTGGCGTTGCCGGTGAATACGACGAGATTTGGCATGATTCCAGTCAACTCAGCCTGAGAGAGATGGCAGGGGCGGCTGGATTCGAACCAACGCATGGCGGGATCAAAACCCGCTGCCTTACCGCTTGGCGACGCCCCTATATTCGATGCATCCGAAGCCAATGATCGAGCG
>JBFJJU010000092.1:0-8574 GCA_041612115.1 Perlucidibaca sp. | reverse complement strand
TGGCTCTGGACATATAATCATGATCGCCCGAATATGGGCCTGGGTGGCATCACCCCGAAACAGAAGTTGGCCCAAATGGCCTAGCCTCTACTTCTGAGTCCCGTTAAAAATGGGGGGATTACCCGGCTACTGACTAATACGAACCTATGCCACTTAATATTTTCTTGTCTCACGCTGGTGGTGATGCAATGACTTCGGACACCAACTTAGTTGGAAGTACTCGTAATTGAGTGGTATGGCGGAAAATACACCTCGAGTACAAAATTATCTGTAGGCATTTTTGTAGGTATTCACGATTAAATCGATACTAAATTATTGATTTATATAGTCCTATGCCTACCTCTCTCGCCGCCAAATAAAATATTTTTAAAATCAATGGCATATGGTTTTTTCGAGCTGTATTTCACATTGATTCCCCCTGCTTTTCCGACGTCGTCACCAAATGCCACGCTCGATATTGGCTTGGTGTGACTCCAAATCAGTCTTTAAATGTACAAGTGAGTCGTATCGCTGAGGTTGCGAACTGCTCAAGTCTAAGGCCATTCGTACGAGTAGCCTACGCCGTAGACTGATCGAATGTGGCTGTCGATGACGCGGTCGGTGACAGCTCTGCCATCGTCATGCACGTGTTCTAGCAGTTGGTCTCTAGAGAATACTCGGCCGGGGTGTTTGGCTAGCACCTCAAGCAGTCGAAGTTTTGCGGGAGTCAGGGCTGTATCACTTAGCCGATCTGCAAAAAAAAACAGATCGGCTAAGGTGGAGTCTACTTAATCGCTTTTAAGTACTCGTTAAGCGTCTCCTCACTAGGAGACTTAACTGTCATACCATCAGGTCCTGCACCAATATTATTAAATTGCACGGCAGGTTCACCTGTCTTTTTGAACTCTTCTAGTTCCTTAGAGCCTTCTCGAAATACCCATAGTCGGCCATCCTCTATTTCAGTTTCAAAGCCAGGACGATCGTACTGGCTAGAGAATGCAGCTAATGGAAATGCGCTAATTAGTACCGCGACCAATAAAGATAGTTTTTTCATTTGTGACGCCTCACTTTGGTTGTAGTCACACCTATTATGGCGACCGGAATATGACAAATTCGTTAAACATATGAAAAATCGTATATTAGCTGTGATAGTAACGGCAGTGTCATTGGACGTTGCAGATGAGTAGGGCGGCGGCATGAACGACCAAGGTAAGTCATATCTAATAAGCTACGCACAGATGGCGCTGTGTTAAAGAGGGTTGGCATCTTGAGTCTGCAAAATACGGAGCAATTAGCCAATATTAGGGCTGAAAGCTTGCACCAATCTTCTCTCGGAAAGTGCGATCTATGCAGCGTTTTCGAAGCAGCAGCATTTTGCATATGTTATTTCATATATACGATTTATCATATATAGTCATTGCGCATCATTGCCATATAGGTAAGCCCATGACTTCCGTAATTGAATTATCGCCTATCACACTGTTTAAGTGCCTGTCAGATGAGACGCGTGCTCGCTTGATTTTTTTGATTGCTCAAGAGCAAGAGCTTTGTGTTTGCGAGTTGACCTGCGCGCTTGATCTTAGTCAGCCGAAAATATCTAGACACCTAGCGCAGTTAAGAGCTTGTGGATTGTTGTTAGATAGGAGGGCTGGGCAGTGGGTTTATTACCAGATAGCGCCAGACTTACCTGCCTGGATAAAGCAGGTAATTTCGCTTTCGGGACAGGCTTACGACGCCATGCTTGCAAGCGACACCTCGCGCTTGAGTGCTATGGATGGACGACCTCAAAAACAACCACCGCTGTGTTGCTAGGTACTGCTATGAATGCAAATGATTTAGATACTATTCGAAATGATGTGCCGCATATCGATGCGCAGCTATTCACTGCTGTGAGCATGAAAGCTTCGGCGCCAAAGCCACGTATTTTGTTGCTCTATGGTTCATTGAGAGAGCGTTCATTTAGCCGATTACTGACTGAAGAGGCCGCGCGCATATTGACGGCGCTTGGCGCAGAAACACGTACTTTTAATCCTCACGGTTTGCCGATGCCTGATGCAGGCGAAGACAGCCATCCGAAAGTCCAAGAGTTACGCGATTTGGTTTTATGGTCTGAGGGGCAAGTCTGGTGCTCGCCAGAAAGACACGGCGCCATGACCGGTGTCTTTAAATCACAAATTGACTGGATACCACTGACCTTGGGTGCGGTGCGTCCGAGCCAAGGCAAGACGCTGGCGGTCATGCAAGTTTGCGGCGGCTCGCAATCCTTTAACGTGGTCAATCAGCTGCGTGTCTTAGGGCGCTGGATGCGTATGTTCACCATCCCCAATCAGTCGTCAGTACCGAAAGCTTTTTTAGAGTTTGATGAGGCCGGACGTATGAATGCGTCCCCGTATTACGATCGTGTCGTCGATGTGATGGAGGAGTTGCTGAAATTTACGGTGCTGCTTCGTGGTCAGGAAAGCTATTTAGTTGACCGTTATTCGGAGCGAAAAGAGTCTGCTGAGGCGCTCTCAGCGCGTGTTAATCAATCCTCAATCTAAGGTGCTAAGGCCATGAAAATACTTTTTATTTGTACGCATAATCGTTGCCGAAGCATCCTCAGTGAGGCCATTGCCAATCATCTCTCCGCAGGTCAGATCACCGCGTACAGTGCCGGCAGCGCACCGGCGGGTGAGGTGCATCCATTGACCATTAAATACCTGACGGCACGCGGTATCGCGACCGAAGGATTACGTAGCCAATCTTGGGATGACTTTGAGCAGATGAACCCAGATCTGGTGATTACCGTTTGCGACAATGCCGCTAATGAATCCTGCCCTATCTGGTTTGGTAACACGCTAAAAGTGCATTGGGGGTTGCCTGATCCATCAAAGCTGCAAGGTACTGATGCAGAAATCGAAGCCGCATTTTATGCAGTCATGGACACTATTTCAGAGCGTATGCAGGCATTGTTGGCGCTAGATCTTAGTCAGGGGGCATCGATGCAATTGCGCGAAAAACTCAAGCAACTGACTTTGGAGGTTTAAGCCGTGGGTAGTTTTGAGCGCTATTTATCCGTGTGGGTTGGTCTGTGTTTGTTGGCAGGAGTTACTCTGGGTAGCTTAGCGCCTGAGCTATTTCAGTGGTTTGCTCAGCTTGAAGTGGCTCATGTGAACTTGCCAATCGCCTTGTTCATTTGGTTGATGATTTATCCGATGATGGTGCAAGTCGATTTCGCCTCTATTAAAGCAGTTCGCAAACAGCCGCAGGGTATCTACCTGACGTTGGTGATCAATTGGTTAATCAAGCCGCTGACTATGTCTGGCTTAGGCATGTTGTTTTTCAAGCATGTATTTGCTGACTTTGTTGACCCGCAAACGGCTTCAGAATATATCGCTGGTATGATTTTACTAGGCGTGGCGCCGTGTACGGCGATGGTGTTTATTTGGAGTCAACTTGTTAAAGGCGATGCCAACTACACATTAGTGCAGGTTTCAATAAACGACCTGATTATGACGGTGGCATTTGCACCTATTGCTGCTTGGTTGTTAGGAGTCAGCGATATCATCGTTCCTTGGGATACGCTTGCAATATCCACATTGCTTTATGTTATTGCGCCCTTGGTGGCAGGTGTATTGACTCGCCAATGGCTGTTGCGGACTGGCGAAGTTAGGCTGCAGGCATTTATTTTAGCGGTGAAACCATGGTCAATGATGGGCTTATTAGCAACAGTCATTTTACTCTTCGGCTTTCAGGCCGATACATTGCTATCCAAACCCGAAATGGTTGTACTGATCGCCATTCCTTTGTTAATTCAAACGTACGGTATTTTTGCGCTGGCTTATGGCATTGCTAGGTATATGCGTTTGCCGCATCGAGTGGCAGCACCAGCGGGCATGATTGCCACATCTAATTTTTTTGAGCTGGCCGTTGCCGTAGCTATCGCACTCTTTGGTCTTCACTCAGGGGCGGTACTTGCGACGGTAGTGGGTGTATTGGTCGAAGTACCTGTAATGCTTAGCTTGGTGGCATTTGCTAATCGTACGCGGCATTGGTTTGCTGAGCCAGTTTAGAAGTTTGTGTCAAAGGAAACGGCAGGCAAGTTGGGGAGTGGACTTCGTCCGTTTTTGTAGACACGCTCTGATATCAATAATGACGAAGTTCGCTCCTTAGTCTTCGCTACCGTAACGCCTCACAGTAGCCTCCCATTTTGCTTCTTGCGCTGGCTTAGCCGAGCGAATAGGCCCAAACGAGTGGATTTTAACGGGCTTGATACCGCAAAACTCTAAGATGGTTCGCTTCATCTGGTTATGCCCCGGCATACGAAATGCAAGACGATATGCTCTGCCCATGCGATGCTATCTCGAAAATGGACTAGCCCAGGCTCATGATCTTGGCGCTGCTTGTACCCATGCCTTAAAACGGGGTCAAATTCGAACTGTCCTAGCTCAATGAATCTCACTTGTTTGCCTGTGCTTTCTGCAGCAGCCACATATTCACGCGCAAGATGTCCAGAGTAACTATCGCTATCAGGATGCCCGAGTACGACCAGTATTTTCGAAGTCTTCATGATGACTCTAATGGCCTATGGCTTAACGAACTTAAGTGTCATGCGGTCACTCTCACCAATTCCGAGATAATGAGCCTTTTTCTCTTCACCTAGACGTAAGCTGGGCGGCAATGTCCAGACGCCTTGCGGATGAAGTGTACTGTCGGCTGGATTAGCATTGATGTCACTTTTGCCTAGCAGCTTAAAGCCGGCTAATTCAGCCTGCTTAATGACATAGTCTTCTCGCATATAGCCACTGCCTTCTTGGTCTGAGTAAGGCCTTGATTCGGGCAGTCGATGCTCAACAACGCCGAGTATTCCTCCTGGCTTCAATGCTTTATAGAAGGCTGAGAAGGCCGACAGGACTCGCTCATCACCGCCGCCGCGCATATACCAATTGTGAACGCTTCTAAAGGTCAGAATACGATCGGCACTGCCCTCAGGTGCTACGTCAATATAGGCAGGTGGGTTAAAGCTAGTGACTGTGACTTTGCTATACAGCTCGGGTGAAGCGCTTAGCTTCTCTTCAAATGTTGCACGCGCATTTCGGTAGAATGCTGACTCAGAATCAGCATTAAATTGTGCAGCGTATAGAGATCCTTGCTGGCGTAAATAAGGCGCCAATATCTCGGTGTACCAACCATTAGCGCCTGGCCAAATCTCGACCACTGTCATGTTTGGTTTTACATCAAAGAAAGCTAAGGTCTCAGCAGGGTGTCGATAAATATCTCGTGTGGCAGACTCCGCTCGGTGAGGTGCCTGGATGATTGAACTTAATGAGTCGGCGAACGCAGGCGCAGCACTGGTCATAAAAGTGAAAATGAAAACGCTTAATGCACGCCACATAGATATTGTCCTTAAACTCATAGCCTATGAGTGTAGTAGCTGATTCGAGCTCATTCCATTGAACACTTTCCTGTCTTGCGCTGTAAGTAGCGACGCATTCAACCTTCAATAGCTGCGCATTGAGTGTGGAGATCTAATGATGCCGGAAACTAATTTGGGAAATGCTCTCTTAATGGAGCCGACCCGTATCAGGCAATGACCTTAGGGCTGCAAAACTTGATAATTGGTGGGGGGATTACCCTCTCACCGCTAAATTGCATCATATAGCCAATGGCATTGGCTTTGCAGCCAACTTATAAAGTATTGCTGCTAAACATGAAATTTCTGCCGTTGCGTAGCCGATCTGCAATAGCCAGTTTCCAGAGTTATATCCATACATAATCATGACTGCGTATTGAACTGCGAGCGTTATCAGCACTACCCATTTGAGCCCGTTAATATTTTGCTGGCCACGGTAGACACGCCATATTTTGACTAGGTAGCTGTACATCATTAAGGACGAAGTAAAGAACACGCCGCCAAACTCAGCCGCCTGTAGCGGCTTGTTGAGTGTTAAATAGTACGCAATTATGCAGCACCCAATGATGGCTAGGGCGATGGCAAATTTATCTTCGAGAGCGAGCCTCGGTGGCTTTGTGCGTGGCCATTCGTATGCGAAGTATTGATAGCTTAAGACATAGTTTGGCACGCCCAACTCATTGTTATCCCACTTAATTACAAGAAACTTTAGGGTGTGCGCAATGAGGAGCGTATCGAATGGCCTTTTTCTCATTGGTTTTGCTCCGCTTGCAACAGAACCGCTGGAAATTTTCCAAGCTCATGACCGATTGGTCACGTATACTGCCGCCAACGTTTTTGTTGCTGAGCTTTTACCATGGTTTATTCGAAAATTGTCGGAACTGGCAGTTACTTACCTGAGCGCATTGTCACCAATAGTGAGCTGCAAACACGTATTGAAACTAGTGATGAATGGATAGTCTCGCGCACGGGCATTGAGGCACGACATATTGCTGCTGAAGGCGAGCAAACCACCGATCTTGCTGAGCAGGCAGCTCGCGCCGCTATGGCCTCAGCCGGTGTCACACATGAGAATATCGATCTCATCATTGTTGCCACCACCACGCCAGATAAGGTTTTCCCTAGCACGGCATGTCTGTTGCAAGCGCGCTTGGGCGTAAAGCAGGGCGCTGCGTTTGATGTGCAGGCCGTGTGCACTGGTTTTGTTTATGCGCTATCTGTTGCCGATAAATTCATCGCCTCTGGCCAGCATCGCTGCGCCCTAGTGGTGGGTGCTGAGATTTTTTCGCGCCTACTGGACTGGAGCGACCGCCGCACCTGCGTGCTATTTGGCGATGGCGCTGGCGCGGTAGTGTTAAGGGCATCCGACACACCGGGCATTCTGTCTAGCCATCTGCATTCCGACGGCAGCATGGGGCATATCCTGCAGGTCGATGGCGGTGTCTCGGCTGGGAAAATAGCCGACAACCCGTATTTGCAAATGGATGGTGCCGCGGTGTTCCGCCTAGCCACGCGGGTGCTGCATGAGTGTGCTATTGAAGCTTTAGAGCATAACGGTTTTGGCGTGGATGACCTTGATTGGTTAGTCCCGCATCAAGCCAATATGCGCATTATCAATAGCACGACAGACAAACTGGGCCTGCCACGTGAGCGCGTTATCACCACGGTGGCTAAACATGGCAATACTTCGGCGGCCTCAGTGCCGTTAGCGCTCGATGCGGCGGTGCGTGATCAGCGCATTAAGCCTGGCCAACTGGTGCTCATTGAGGGTGTTGGCGGCGGTATGACCTGGGGTTCTGTGCTCTTTCGCTTATAAGGCGTGCGCGCTATCGGGACGAGCGCCTGCAAAATCGGGATAATGGCGGCGACTACTGGCCGTCGCGCGCCAGACCCCGTACTGCAGGTGCCTTTGTAATGGAAATTAATGTCAATTTTCTCGACAATCTTCGAGTTGAAGCTAAGTTTGACGATTTTTCGGTCATTGCCGACCAGCCCATTCGCTATAAAGGTGATGGCTCTGCTCCCGGCCCGTTTGATTATTTTCTAGCGTCATCGGCGCTGTGCGCGGCGTATTTTGTCCGCGTCTATTGTTTGGCGCGCGACATCCCCACTGAAAATATTCGCCTATCCCAGAACAATATTGTCGATCCTGAAAATCGCTATAAGCAGATTTTCAAAATTCAGGTGGAGCTGCCAGAAAGTATTTCTGACAAAGACCGCGAAGGCATTTTGCGCTCGATAGATCGCTGCACGGTGAAGAAGGTTGTGCAGACTGGGCCGACGTTTGAGATTGAGGCGGTAGAGAGTCTTGGAGCCGATGCTCAGGCGCTATTGATGGCGCTACCAGCGGATGGCAGTCAAACATTCATCGAAGGTAAAGATCTGCCACTGGAGCAGACTATCGCCAATATGACGGCGATCTTGCAAGACTTAGGCATGAAAATCGAAATTGCCTCATGGCGAAATATCGTGCCACATGTGTGGTCTTTGCATTTGCGCGATGCGGCTTCGCCCTTGTGTTTCACCAATGGCAAAGGCTCCACCAAAGAGAGCGCGCTGTGTTCGGCGTTAGGTGAGTTTATCGAGCGCCTCAATAGCAACTTCTTCTACAACGACCAGTTTTTTGGCGAAGACATCGCCAATAGCGAGTTTGTACATTATCCAAATGAGCAGTGGTTTAAGCCGGGCGCCAATGATGAGCTACCCGAGGGCATTCTCGATGCGCATTGCTTAGCGCTTTATAACCCCGATGGCGAACTTCGCGGTTCTCATCTCATCGACACCAATTCGGGCAATCGCGAGCGCGGCATTGTGGCGCTGCCATTTGTGCGTCAGTCCGATGCGGAGGTCGTATATTTTCCGTCCAACTTGATCGAAAATCTTTTTCTCAGCAATGGCATGAGCGCGGGCAACACTCTGGTCGAGGCGCAAGTGCAGTGCCTATCGGAAATCTTCGAGCGGGCGGTCAAGAAAGAGATTATCAATAGCGAAATCACGCTGCCAGATGTACCACGGCAGGTGCTAGAAAAGTATCCGAATATTCTCCAAGGCATTCATGCGCTTGAGGCGCAGGGCTTTCCTGTGTTGGTCAAAGATGCCTCGATGGGCGGTGAATTTCCAGTGATGTGCGTGACGCTGATGAACCCCAGAACTGGCGGTGTCTTTGCTTCTTTTGGCGCTCACCCTAGTTTCGAAGTAGCACT
>JBFJJU010000091.1:0-8677 GCA_041612115.1 Perlucidibaca sp. | reverse complement strand
CATTTTACTTTCTGCCGGTAGATTTACCCAAAGCTGCAGCATTTCAAACCGGCCACCGCGTTTTCGAAATGCATCGCTAAAAAACTCCTCATGCAAAATTCCACTAGCAGCTGTCATCCATTGCACATCACCTGGATGAATTACGTCGCCATTTCCATTTGTGTCACGGTGCGCGATTTCTCCATCAAAGACTAGCGTAACTGTTTCAAAGCCCCGATGAGGGTGCTCACTCACTCCCTTGCGGGGCGAGTTTGGTAGTAAGTGCCCAGGGCCCAGGTGATCTAGCCATAAAAATGGAGAAATGGTATTGCCGAATTCATAGTGCGAAAACACTGTGACCACTGGTGAGAAGTCACCAACTGCAGATTGAGAATCGTTGCGGTGCATAAAAGCGACTGTTTTCATGATGTCTATGTATTCGGAGAGTGAGTAGTCAACAGATTTAAGCGCCAACCTTAAATCGTATAGGTACTTCGGGGGCGAGCAGACGTTCGCCGTCAAAGTTAACTGCCTGACCAAAACCAAGATTTGCGTTCCAGTCGTCAGTAGCTTTCGCGATATCTGCTCGTGAGCGACCGACGAAGTTCCACCAGAGTACGATATTCTCTTTAAATGGCTCACCACCTAAGAGAATGAATTGCGCAGATTGTGCAGAGCGAAGCTTTAAAGACTGACGGCCATTACCCAAATATAGTAGGGTCCCTGGCGTGAGTACTTCGCCCTCAATCACAACTTCACCCATCATGATCATTACGCCATATTCGAAGTGTGGGTCTAGTGGAAATTGCGTCTCTGCAGGTATGCTATTGCTAAAATCAAGTCCTACGAGTGGCGAGAAAATTCGTGCTGGCGAGCGCTGACCTAGGGCTTCTCCTGCCAAAACAGTGACGGTGAAGCCATCCTGCTCAAGAATAGGTAGGTCAGGGTAGTGATCAAACGCTGGCTCCATATGCCGATGAGCATCAGGTAAAGCAATCCAGAGTTGCGCAGCATGTAGGCTTGATGGACGTGTCGTAGAGGACTCCTCCGAGTGTGCAATGCCACGCCCAGCAGTCATCAGGTTAACTTGGCCCGGGCGAACCAGTTGCTCGCAACCTAGGCTATCTCGATGCAACACTTCTCCCGCAATCATCCATGTAAAGGTCTGTAAGCCAATGTGTGGATGAGGGCCAACTCTTAGGCCGTTGCCTTCGGAAACATTTGCAGGTCCGGCATGGTCTAAAAAGCACCATGCGCCAATCATGCGTTGATGGTGAGAGGGGAGTGCACGTCGAATGACAAGGTCGGTGCCAATGACTTTTTCTTGTGTTCGAATGCGTACCATTTGCGGACTGCCGCGCTGGCTTAAGCAGTCACTGGATAGTGACTCCAACGGCTGGTTGTCTGCATTGCTCATTTCATGTCTCCCAAGACGGCGTGTTAGCAAAGCGAGTGGTTAAGTAATCTATGACTGCGCGTACTTTGCGTGGGTGGTGCCGACTTTGTGGATACATCGCATAAATAGTATCGGCGGTAGGTGGGTCATTTGGCGTGGCATCTATCAAGGTGCCATCCCGCAAAGCTTCATAGGCAATAAAACGTGGGATAAGACATAAGCCGAGGCCGGCAATGGCCGCATCTCGCATGCTTTCCCCGTTGTTAAATACATAATGTGCTTTTAATGGAATGGAGCGAACTTGCTCTACTGTGGTGAGCGGCTCGAACTGCCATAGTTGTCCTGAGTAGAGATTTGCGTAGCCGATACACTTATGATGACAAAGATCCTCAATTGATTCGGGCAGCCCATAGGCTTTAGCGTAGCTTGGGCTGCAGCAGACCACACGTCGGCTCATTGCCAATTTGCGTGCGATCATGGTGGAGTCTTTCATTTGAGTGATGCGAATAGCAAAATCAAAACCACTGCCTTCGATATCAATTTTCTTATCATCAAGGGTCAGAGCAAGCTCTAAGTTAGGATGGATCTTAAGAAAGTCATAAAGAATGGCTCCTAAATGCATGGTGCCAAAAGACATGGGTGCGGCAATTTTTAACTGTCCGTTGAGAGAGGATTGATCGTCAAAAGTTGCTTCTACAACATCGTCTAGCTGTTGTAAGAGCTGCTTCGCGTTCGCATAAAATTCTTGACCTTTATCTGTGGCGTGCACTCCGCGCGTAGAGCGACTCAACAGTTGCGTGCTGAGACTGCTTTCTAGGTCGCGAATCCGCTTGCTGATGACTGATTTGGATAAGTCCATACGCAAGCCTGCAGCACTTAGGCTGCCTGCCTCCATAACACTGATAAAGGTTTCAATATAATCGAGTCTAAATCGCATTGGCCGCTCGCCCTTAATCATTTGTTTAGGCTTTGAGTAGTACTTTAGCTGAACGGAATAGGTTTTGTGTTCTGTTTAGACGAACGCTATGTTCGTTATTTGGTCACTATTGCGCAGTGAAGTATGAACATAGGATCTGTTCAGACAACCAATGAAGGAGTAATACGATGAGCAAGCCTTATGTACGATTGAATAAAGATGATGCCGCAGTGCTGCTGGTTGATCACCAAACAGGCCTGCTTTCTTTGGTGCGTGATATTGACCCCGATAAGTTCAAAAACAACGTTTTAGCCTTGGCCGACTTGGCAAAATACTTCGAGCTTCCAACAATTCTCACAACTAGCTTTGAGTCCGGTCCGAATGGCCCGTTGGTGCCTGAGCTAAAAGAAGTTTTCCCTGATGCGCCATATATTGCTCGTCCTGGACAAATTAACGCATGGGATAACGAAGATTTTTTAGCAGCAGTGAAAGCTACGGGTAAGAAGCAGCTCATTATCGCGGGTGTTGTCACTGAGGTGTGCGTGGCATTTCCTGCACTATCGGCTATTGAGGCTGGCTATGATGTGTTTGTGGTGACCGATGCTTCCGGTACATTCAATGAAATGACACGTGACTCTGCATGGCGTCGTATGGAAGCCGCAGGCGTGCAGCTAATGACATGGTTCGGCACAGCTTGTGAACTGCATCGCGATTGGCGCAATGACATTGAGGGCCTCGGTGCGCTGTTCTCGAATCACATTCCTGATTATCGCAACCTCATTACCAGCTTCACTACGCTAACCAACACTAAGTAATCATTTTATACGACAAGGATGTCGATTTTTGAGCATGCGTGATCACGTTAATGCTTCGCAGATTCTCACCTCGGATATCAGGCCAATGGGTATGTACAAGTGGTACACCTTGAGCAAATGTCTAACTTTCTCAGTCATATCAAGCCTTAGTAACGTGTCTAAGGCGACAATTGATGCTGTACGAGTTTGTGGCAGTGGAAAGTCATTAAGTTATGACATTAGCTCTGACGTTGAGCGATGGTCGCGCACTGTTACTAAAGGCAGGTTATAACATCTAAGGCGCCTTGGTTGCTTAGATGTAGTGTTACTCATCCGAAGTGGCTGAATGACCATTGATTCGATTGTGTTTAGCAAGCTAAAGTGGTCATCAAGCTTGTCATTACGGTGATAAACTAGTCCAAAAATAACCATAAATATCGAGATGGGAGTTGCTCTATGGCAGGTAAATTTGAGATGTATACCGATAAAGCAGGTGAGTTTCGCTTTCGTTTGAATGCATCAAATGGCCAGGCGATCCTTGCTAGCGAAGGCTATAAAGATAAGTCAGGCTGTATGAATGGTATCGAGTCGGTGAAAAAGAATGCGCCTGATGAGGCTCGATATGAGCGTAAGCAAACAGCGACTGGCAAGTTCATGTTTAATTTGAAGGCCGGTAATCATCAAGTCATTGGTACTAGTCAATCATATGCGTCAGAGGCATCACGCGATAATGGCATTGAGTCAGTTAAGAAAAACGCGCCTGAAGCAACGGTGGTTGAGGTTTAACGCATTGCTTTATGTCCAAAATATGGGCACTAGCAAACTATGCAGTGCCTTTTAAATGCCTGTTGAGAACTGTCTTGAAAACCCTCTCCAAGGCTGCAAAAACTCATAGTCACTACTTTTTATTGTCGCTGCCTATTTTGTCTCTCCATCAAGATTGTACGTACGAATAGCCTATTTAATAGGTCGGTTTGCGCAACAACGCTGACCGGTATTCAGTGTGTCACTCACCATGCCCGTCTACAGAGGAACTGGCTTGTACTGCGTATGCGGATACAAAAGCTACGCATTGTCGAGGAGCTGGTTGTGATGCTCTGTGGCTACTAACTTAAAGCATTCATACGTTAATTCCTGAACGGGTTATATCAGTAATGACTCCAGAGCGCCGCAATACCATTCTCGCGTTGGCACTGCCCATCATTGGCGGCATGACGTCGCAAAACATCATGAATCTAGTAGATACCGCGATGGTCGGCTCATTGGGTGCCGAAGCTCTGGCAGCTGTGGGTATTGCTGGCTTTGCTAACTTTATGTGTATTGCGCTTGTTTTGGGCCTTGGCTCCGGCGTTCAGGCCATTGCGGCGCGTCGTAAAGGCGAAGGGAATGAGGCCGTGATGGCGTGGTCACTCAATGGTGGCTTGCTGTTAGCGATGGCTATTGGCCTGCCGCTATCCATACTTTTGTATTGTCTAACGCCGTGGTTTTTTCCTTATTTAGTGGCAGATCCAGCAGTGCATTCACTGGGCACTGAGTATTTACAAGTGCGTTTGATTGGCATGGTAGCGGTGGGAATGAACTTTGCGTTTCGTGGCTATTGGAATGGTATTTCATTGCCACGTTTGTATTTTCGAACTTTGTTGATCATGAACGGACTCAACATCGTACTGAATTATGTCTTTATCTATGGCTACCTAGGCTTTCCTGCATTAGGTGTTTATGGCGCTGGCCTCGGCACTACGGTATCGCTTTTCGTTGGCACAGCCATTTATTTCTTCTTAGGCTTTCGTCATGCCTCAGCGCATGGATTTTTGCACGGCTTGCCCAGTAAAGCCGTCATTGCCAACATGCTGCGCCTCTCAATCCCTTCATCGATTCAACAGTTCTTTTTTGCGGCGGGACTGACGGCATTTTTTTGGATTATTGGCCGTATTGGTACGCCGGAATTAGCGGCGGGTAATGTGCTGGTCAATATAATGCTGGTGGCTTTATTGCCAGGGCTTGGCCTAGGTCTTGCCGCGGCCACGCTCTCAGGTCAAGCCCTCGGTAGGGGAGATCTGGCAGATGCGAAACAGTGGGGCTGGGATGTCAGCAAAATCGGCTTTTGTTTATTGCTGATATTGGGCTTCCCCATGGTCATCATGCCAGAGGCCCTGCTAGCAGTATTTATTCACGAGCCCGACACCATCGAGTTAGCGATGTGGCCATTGCGAATTGTCGGTTTGTTCATCGCTATCGATGGTATTGGTATGATTTTGATGAATTCATTGCTAGGCGTTGGCGCCAGTAAAGTGGTGATGAAGGTATCGCTCATCATGCAGTGGGGTGTATTTTTGCCAATAGCGTGGTTGATTGGGCCTGTGCTTGGCGGTGGTCTTTTGGCTGTGTGGATCGCGCAATTTATCTACCGCCTCGTGCAAGTCATGATTTTTGCACGATCATGGCAAAAGGGTAGTTGGCAGAGTATTAGCGTTTGAATAAAGTTAACTGCATAGAAGTGAAAATTATTGCGAGGCAAGAGGATGTCTAGCGGAGTCGGCCCGTACCAGAGGGATTACCATTGCTGAGTTGGTAAGTTAGCTTGTCAGTACCGTTTTGAAGCTGTCGTCATAAAGCATCCATAACAAACACAATACGATTCGGCTCTCCTTCTGACAGCATTGGCGACCGATGTTGGATGCCTTTCCCTTCGTTTCCTTGCCATAAGCTACCTTTTAAGAGTGCTACCGAGAAAAGAGGAGCAGCCATGGTTTCTTCATTTTCTAGCCATTCAGTACCTAGCCCTTGAAAAGTAGTGACAAGGCGAATGCCGACACGATCAATATGAAAGTTTGGGCACATGGCCCGTTTCATTATTTCTGTTCTAAATCCAATGGCGTCAGAGTCCATGAGCTCCATCAGGATATCGGCCATCAAACGTAGGTCGTGCACTAAAGCCTCTTTCCCTGGCCCTGAGGGGAAGCTTGGCAAATCAGGCATGGTGCCCTCAGTTAGTACTTGCTTTGAGCACATTAGGTTTGCTGAAGATAGGGAGGCAATATAGTCCAGTGCTTCTTTTGGCAGTTCTCGATGCCATAAAACCATTTGAGTATCAGGGTCATAAATTCTCGTCATGTCTATAATGTTACTAGTGTGAATGACGTGGCTATTAGATTTTGTAGTTTGCTTGAGCTGATTATTGATCACGCCTGTGTCTCCACCTCTTGACTGATTTGCCAGACAGGAAACGGATCAACAAACTTTTGCCAGACGTTAGACTCCATAGCCAACTCAGCATCGGTGAGTAAGCAAGCATCAAACTTTGCGCGCAGCTCCTGCTCATTCATGCCCATGCCAATAAGTACAATTTCTTGTTGAGCATCGCCATAGGGTTCCTGCCAGCGTGCTTGAATTGTGGCTAGGCTTTCAGAATCTTCTGGCCAATGTTCTTTGTCGACGCTGGCCCACCACAAGCCACCAAGCTGATGAGTAGTCATAGATCCTGCTTGCGACCAAGAGCCAGCCATCTCCGGTCTCGATGCTAGCCAGAAGTAGCCTTTCGAGCGAATAACGCCAGGCCAATCTGAGTCGATCCACTCATGAAGTCGCTGCGGGTGAAAAGGGCGCCTAGCGCGATAAACAAAACTTGAAATGCCATATTCTTCTGCTTCAGGAGTATGCTGGCCACGTAGCGTTTGCATCCAGCCTGGTGCGGATGCCGCAACATCAAAGTCAAAGCGACCAGTATTCAAAATACGTTCAAGTGGCACTTTGCCAAAGCTGGAGTGCACTATATCGGCACGAGGGTTTAGCGTGCGTAAAATTGCTTCAAGCTCTTCTTTTTCGCCATTATTGAGTAAGTCACTTTTGTTGATGACAATGACATCGCAGAACTCAACTTGCTCTATGAGCAGGTTAACGATGGGGCGTTGATCTTCATCGCTCAGGCTTTCTCCACGATCTAAAACGGTATCCTGCGAGCTGTAGTCGCGTAGAAAGTTATAGCCATCAACAACCGTTACCATGGTGTCTAATCGTGCAATATCAGAGAGGCTTTTGTCTTCTTCATCGCGGAATGTAAAGGTTTCTGCAACCGGCAATGGCTCACTAATGCCGGTGGACTCAATGAGTAAGTAGTCAAAGCGTTGCTCATTGGCGAGTCGGCTAATTTCAATGAGTAAGTCTTCGCGCAATGTGCAGCAAATACAGCCATTACTCATCTCGACCATTTTTTCCTCTGATCGAGACAAATTTGCACCACCTTCTGCTACTAGTCGTGCATCGATGTTTACCTCAGACATGTCATTCACGATAACTGCTACACGTAGCCCGTGCCTGTTGTTCAGAATGTAGTTGAGCAGTGTTGTTTTTCCTGCACCTAAGAAGCCAGATAAAACAGTAACTGGAAGGCGATTAGCTGAAGGAGTGTTTATATTACTCATGGCTTTTGTGCTCTTTGAACGAGGTAGGGAGTCATGATATACAATACGTTATAACATAACAATATTGGAGTTGCTTTAAGCTACTTGGGTGATGGGGGTACTGGCAGGCAGTGTCAAAGGAAACGGCAGGCGAGTAGGGCGGAGACACGAAAAGCTCATTCAGCTAGTCTAAACTCATACCTGACGTTATTCGGCTAGCTGGACTTTATTCGCATTCAATTCGTATTCGCCAGATACTTTTTGAAAGAAGCGGTGTATTGGCATAAACCATTAGCAAAAAATACGCTCGATACGAGCGTATTTTTAATAGCCTTTTCAGCGTCAATATTAGGTTTTTATGGTGTTGAAACAGTTGATTCTAGTAACGCCTGTGATGCAAATACGCTGCATCACAGGCTAAGAAATCAGCCTTTTGGCCTACCTTGGTCTGCTTTACTGTAGTCACAAACGCCCTCTGGAAAAACTGCCTGTAGCGTTTGAATTTGCGCAGGGTTAGGGACCCAAGTTCCATAGGTTCCATCAGTGAGTGCCTTCGCAACAGGTTTCAAAGCACACTTGAATACACTGCCTTCGATCGGCCCACCGGCGACCATTCTGGAAGTTGTGTGAATGGGAAACTCTTGAGCGCAGGCTCCAGCTGCTTTGTCGTTCAGAATTCCATCCCAAACGTCGTCTCCGGCAGCAATTTTGTCACCTTCGGTCGTAAAGCAACTATCTACAGCTGTCTCTGGTTTGTTTTCGGCAATACTTTTTTTAGGGTTTTTACGAATATTGGTAATCCAGTCATGGAGTACTTCCAGAGCCTGCCACGTTTGATCAAAGTCTTTATTTGGGCGTGGACGAGTGTCATTGGGCCTATAGGTATGAGGGCGAGCATCTGTAAACCAGATCAGCTGGTTATCGGAGTGGCCCATTTTATTGCGAATCCGCTGACGCCCAGAGAAGGATTGATGGCTATTGTGCATATCCAGAACATCTTCGAGATAGTGCCGCCAATCAATTACGGGTATGTTGAGCTCACCATCAAAGACCATGCCGGAGCTGTAGGCAGCATTCATTGCTTTCAAGTCTCCCTTTGTGCGTGGAGCAGGCGCAATTCCATCGGCGCTTAAAAGCATATTGTTTTTGCTCCATGGGTCGAATGCGATCTTGCCGCTCATAACATCTGCTT
>JBFJJU010000090.1:0-8915 GCA_041612115.1 Perlucidibaca sp. | reverse complement strand
GAGAGGTTGCCAATGTCACAAGCAGGTTCAAAGGCCGCGTCGAGTGCAAAAAAATCAGCTGAGCAGAGCGTGAAGGCCAGCGTTATGTCTGAGGCCGAAGGCGAGTTTCAGCTGGTTTCGCGCTATCAGCCTGCAGGCGATCAGCCAACGGCTATTGCTGGACTAGTTGAAGGCTTGCGTGATGGCTTAAGCCATCAAACGCTGCTCGGTGTTACTGGCTCAGGTAAGACTTTCACTATGGCCAATGTCATCGCGCAGATGCAGCGGCCAGCGATCATCATGGCTCCGAATAAAACCTTGGCGGCTCAGCTTTATGGCGAGTTTAAAGAGTTTTTCCCGAACAACTCGGTTGAATACTTTGTGTCTTATTACGATTACTACCAGCCCGAGGCTTATGTACCGTCTTCAGATACGTTTATCGAAAAAGATGCGGCGATTAACGAACATATTGAACAGATGCGCTTGTCGGCTACCCGTGCTCTGTTGGAGCGTCGAGACTCGATTATTGTGGCCACGGTATCGGCGATTTATGGCCTGGGTGATCCTCAGTCATATATGAAAATGCTATTGCATATTGCTCGTGGAGATCGCATCGATCAGCGCGGTATTTTGAGACGCTTAGCTGAGCTGCAATACAAACGTAATGACATCGAATTTTTTCGTGGCTGCTATCGTGTGCGCGGCGACATTATTGATATTTATCCCGCTGAATCAGATGCTCAGGCTGTGCGCATTGAACTATTCGACGAGGAGGTAGAGTCGATTTACTGGTTTGACCCACTGACTGGTGAATCGCGTCAGCGTGTAGCGCGTGTAACGATTTACCCAAAAACGCATTATGTGACGCCGCAGGAACGCATTCATGCTGCTATCGAGTCTGTGCAGACCGAGCTAAAAGAACGAGTTGAATGGTATCGCGCCCATGACAAACTGCTTGAAGCTCAGCGTATTGAGCAGCGCACCAAGTTTGATTTAGAGATGCTACAACAGCTCGGTTATTGCCAAGGCATAGAAAACTACTCGCGTTATTTATCAGGCCGTGAGCCGGGCTCTGCACCACCCACTTTATTTGATTATGTGCCAGCAGAAGCGCTGCTATTTATTGATGAGTCGCATGTCACGGTGCCGCAAGTTGGTGGCATGTATAACGGTGACCGTTCGCGCAAAGACAATCTTGTGACGTATGGCTTTCGTCTGCCATCGGCGATGGATAACCGGCCGATGAAGTTCAGCGAATTCGAGCGTATATCTCCGCAAACTATTTTTGTCTCCGCCACGCCTGGTCCATATGAGGCTGAGAAGGCTGAGGCCATCGTGGAGCAGTTAGTACGTCCGACGGGCTTAGTTGATCCTGAGATAGAGATACGCCCAGCCAGTACACAGGTCGATGATTTGCTCTCGCAAATTCATACGCGGGTTGCCGTTAATGAGCGCGTCTTGGTGACGACTCTGACTAAACGTATGTCTGAGGATTTGAGTGAGTATCTTAATGAGCATGGCGTGAAGGTGCGCTATTTGCATTCCGATATCGACACCGTTGAGCGTGTCGAGATTATTCGTGATTTGCGCTTGGGTGTATTTGATGTGTTGGTCGGCATCAACTTATTGCGCGAAGGCTTGGATATGCCAGAAGTGTCATTGGTGGCAATTTTGGATGCCGATAAAGAAGGCTTTTTGCGTTCTGAGCGTGCACTAATTCAGACCATTGGTCGTGCAGCGCGGCACTTAAATGGTAAGGCGATTTTATATGCTGATCGCATCACAGGATCGATGCAGCGCGCCATTGCCGAGACCGATCGTCGTCGTGACAAGCAGCTGGCATTTAACCTTGAGCATGGCGTCACACCAAAAGGCGTGATGCGCCCTGTGAGCGATATTTTGGAGACCTATGCAGGGGCAGCAGCAGCGAATGGTGGTGGTAAGCGTAGTAAGCGTGGTGGCGACCGTACAGGTAGCTTGGTGAACTTGCGTGATCCGAAGGCTATTGCGGCTGAAATTACCGCGCTGGAAAAGGCCATGATGGCGAGTGCGCGTAATTTGGAATTTGAGGAGGCTGGGCGCATTCGTGACCATATCTCACAGCTAAGGTCTCAGTTGTTAGTGGCAGGGTAAGGCTATTTTTGTCGTATTTTTAGGCGTTTTTAGTTAGCTATGCACAAATGTTGTGCACATGTCAGCACACTAGTTGTGCATTTGCTGAGCGAACGAACCTGATACCGTTGGAAAACTGATCAAATGATGTAAGTCATTGATTTTTAGATTTAATAAGTATTCGTTGAAAAAAGCGCCAAACAGTCAGAGGCCGCTTGTGGTGCGGACCCCGGCTGTTATCCTCGGACTTGCCCACAAAGTTATCCACAGCAACTGGGGATAACCTGAGAGCAACCTGCCTTGCATGATAAGTCTTTGATTATTGCGTTTCGACGACTGGCATTTCAGCACTAGGTAGACCAGCTAGTGACCAGCGCGCCAAACTCTTTTGTTTGAGTGAGCCCAAGTACAGCCAGCCATCGTATTCGCGCACAGTAGTGATCGGTGCGTAGCTATCGGAGCTGCTGTTTTGCAGGTTGGCAACCACTTGGCCATCGCCATCTAGGCCAATAATCATGGCGCGATGGGCAATCGGCGCAGGTAAAACTTGCATGGCGCGGACAATCATTTTGCGCACATAGGGATATTCAGCGAAAGCATCGAGCAATGGATTGCGCGGCGTGTAAAGCGCGACCCAAAAACGATCTATGCCATTGAAGCTTAAGTTGTCGGGCAGGCCGGGAAGATTGTCGATAAAGACATCGTGTTGTCCAGCTTGGACACCGCTTAAGTAGACTCGGCTGATGCGGTAAGCACCAGTCTCATTGACCAGCACATAGTTTTCGTTAGGGCCGAGTGCGACACCATTGGCAAACTCTAAGCCATCAAGTAATACCGTGGTTTCTCCACTGGCGAAGTCGTAGCGTAGTAGGCGGCCATCGCCGGCATGTTCCATGATGGCGTTGCTATCCTCGCCATAGCCCCAGCGACTAGATGCATCACTGAAGTAGGCGTAACGGCCAGCTTTATCGATAACAACATCATCGACAAATTTGAAGGCTCGGTCGCCAGCTGTGGTGCTGAGCACGTCTATTTTGCCCGCGTCACTGACTGAGATGAGCCCGAGAATCGCATCCGCAACAATGAGATTGCCATTGGGATGGCGAGCTAGGCCGAGTGGTCGGCCTCCAGTGTTGGCAATGACTTTTAAGCTATTGCCATCGAGGCTGGTTCGAATGATGCGGCCATCGGCGAGGCCGGTGATGAGAAAGCCTTCGTCATCTAGCAGTAGCGCTTCTGGGCCACGTATGTCGAGGTCACCTATGCGCTGAATATTGCGTAAGTCATCGTTGCTTTTAAATATGCCAGACTTTTGTGAAGGCGCTTCAAGCGGCCGCCAACTGACGGGCTCTACGGTGGTTGGAGCTAGTGTTAACCAGCCCAAAATGACGACCGGTACGGCCAGTAAAAAGGGGCGAGCTCTCATGAGGCTTCCTTATGTTTATCGCACTTAGTAGTAAAAAATTATTATTTTTGCGATGACCTGTAACGGTGGATGAGCCACTGCAGTGCACTTGTTTAGCTTAATTTGCTGACCAAACGCAAGGGTAAATGTTGCATGAAAAAACCCATTACCGCCCATGGCCAGGCTGGCACAGAGCAATTACCAGGCTCTTTGTTGATGGCCTTCACCAAGGCGCGAGCACCGACTTCAGCACTGGCTTCAAAGGGTAGCTTGCCCGCGCCTTCATTGAGCTCGGTGCGTATATAGCCTGGAAATACGGTGGTGACTTTGATCGGTGTATCAAGCAATTCAGCACGGATGCCTTCGCTTAAATGCGCAAGTCCGGCCTTGCTGGCGGCATAAGTAGTGAGGTGTTTCGGCAGGCCACGGCGTGCACTCATCGATGAGATGGTGACGAGATGGCCGGTATTTTGCCTGCGAAAAATGCCGACAGCGGCTTCGCATTGCGCCAAGGCGGCAACGAAATTGGTCTCGGCGGTGGCGCGGTTAATTGCGAAATGACCTTTGCCAATGCGCCGGCCATTGCCAATGCCGGCATTGACGATGACTCTGTCTATTTGGCCAAACTCCTCAGCGAAGTCCTCGAACACTACAAAAACGCTGTCGTAGTCGTTCACATCTAAGGCGCGGATGCTGACTTTGACGCCATGGGCTTGCGTGAGCTCATCACGTAAGGAGGCCAAGCGCTCCAAGCGACGTGCGCAGAGAGCAAGGTCGCAACCTTGCGCAGCAAACTCACGGGCCATGCCAGCGCCGATGCCAGAGCTGGCACCAGTGATTAAAATTGTTTTTCGCATATTGAGTTCCTAAATTATCGGTAAGTCAGTAACTGGCGATGGCGGCCGGTGAAGTGTCCGTGCTCATTGAGGCTAATGAGTTGGCGCGAGCCTCGACCTTGACTGAGCTGCGTGAGACCGCCATTGGCCAGCGTCCAGTTCACTTTGAGGGCAGCTTGATCGCTGAGTTCCAGAAGCGCTTGCGCGACCACTGAGATGCAGCCGCCCGAGGTAAAGACCCAGGCGCTATCGCCATCGACAAGTTGGTTAAACGCCTGCGCGACGGCGTTGTTGCAGCGAACCTGAAATTCAGACCATGACTCGTCGTAATCGCTATCGTGTTGGCCATCGACCCAGCGCATCAAGGCATTGCGAAATAATGCAGCGAAGCTTTTATGTGGGTTTTCATAGCTGGCCAAAAGCTTGGCAAAGTCGGCGCGATCAGCAAAGCGCGGCTCGAAGCGCTCCAGCACTTGCTCGTGATTAAACTCGTTAAAGCCATCTAGGCAAATAAGCTCAGCTTTTAGACCAGCCGCATTGAGGCAGGCTTCAGCAGTTTGTTTATGCCTTAGCATGCCGCCAATAAATACATGAGTCGGGGCTTCCTCGCGCTCAGCAAAGGCCTGACCTAAGCGCTCGCTTTGGCTGTAGCCTAATGTTGATAACTGGTCGTAATTGGCGGCGCCGAATGAAGCTTGGCCGTGACGAATTAAGGTGAGTGCCGGCATCTCAGCGGCCATCCGCTTTGATGACTTGACGACAGCGCTGCCAGATTGCCCAGTTCACTAGCCAAAAGCTTTTGAAGGCGGGGTTATCGGTTTGCTTGTGGTAATAACGGTAATAGATTTGCTGCAAAATCGCGGCCACACGGAACAGTCCAAAGACTTCGTAAAATGCCCAATGCTCAATGCTGATGCCGGTTTTAGCTTGGTAATAGGCTACGACTTCACGGCGTGTCAGCATGCCATCGAGATGGGTTGGTTGGCGTCGAGTTTTGCGCAAAATGCCGCCATCAGTGGGTTCAATCCAATAGGCTAAAACGTTGCCAAGCTCCATCAATGGGTCGCCTAGCGTGGCCATTTCCCAATCTAAGACACCGATGACTTGCGTTGGGTTGGAAGGGTCGAGCACGACATTATCGAAGCGCCAATCGTTGTGCACGATGCAGGTTTTAACATCGGCTGGCGTGTGTTTTTTTAACCACGCACGAATGGCTTTATAGCGTGGCACATTCCAAGTCTGCGCTTTCTCGTAGCGGTCGCACCAACCATCGACTTGGCGCTTGCAATAGCCATCGCCTTTGCCGAGTTGTTCAAGACCAACAGCACGATAATCAACTTCATGCAGTGCAATCAGCTGGTCTAGGGTGTTGGTGCAAAGCTCGCGTACTTGCTCACGGCTCAGGTTTAATTCTGTTGGCAAATTCGCGCGCGGGATAATGCCTTCGATGCGATGCATAACGTAAAAGTCGCAGCCGATAATCTCGGCGTCTTGGCAAAGCGCGACCATTTTTGCCACCACCGGATAGGCTTCAGCCAAGGCCGCCTGCACCCGATATTCGCGCACCATGTCATGCGCCGATTTCGCTTTCGTGCCTGATGGAGGCCGCCGCAAAATCAAGTCGTGAGAGGCGTACTTTAGACGATAAGTCCAGTTCGAGGCGCCGCCGCTGTATTGCGTAAGCTCGGGTAAGCCTGCACTTAAGTCGCTTAAATGCTCTCGTAGCCAGCGATCGATCGCCGCTGTGTCTAAGTCTTCACCGGCGCGAATGGCGCCGCCTACATCAATTAGTGCCATTGTTTATCTCTACTTTCTAGTACTGTGTCTTAGCGCTTATTTCGTGGCTTCATGCGTTGAATGCTGCGCTGGAAAACATAGCGATACATGCTCTGCGGCAGGTAGCGCTTCATCAGCCATAAGCGCTCGCCTGACTCATGCGGCAGGATGTGTTGCTGGCCTTTTTTCACGCCGTCGATGATTCGCTCGGCGACTTCATCAGCATTGAGTTTGCCGCTGGCCAATAGCTTATTCATCATCTTTTTCAAACCAGGATCGGTTGAGCGCATGGTATCTTCAAGATTGGTTGGAAAAAATGACGGGCAGACCACACTAACGCCAATGCCAGCCTCCATTAGTTCATGGGTGAGGGTGCCAGAGAGTGCTACTACAGCAGCTTTAGTGACGTTATAAGAGGCCATTCGCGGCACATCGAGCAGGCCGGCCATGGAGGCAATATTGACGATGTGACCACTGCCTTGGCGCTTAAAACCTGGCGTGAAAATCTTGCAGCCACGTACCACGCCGAGCAGATTAATATTCACAATCCATTCCCAGTCGCTGAGTGGCACGTCCTCAATAGCACCAGCCTGAGCCACGCCGGCATTGTTATAGAGCACATCGATGCCTTGCCAGTCGGCTTCCAACGCATCGGCCACGGCTTGTAATTCAGCCTCTATGGTCACGTCGGCATGAAAATAACGTGGGGCAAAAACAGTACCCGCTTGTGTTGTTAGCTCGTCGAGCTCTTTTAATGTCTCAGCACCACGACCATCATGCACATCGGCAATGGCCACGGCCCAGCCGGCACGGGCATATTGCAGCGCCAAAGCACGGCCTAAGCCGCTAGCGCCGCCAGTAATAAAAACACGTTGTACATTGCTCATAAGGATGACTGCTCGGTCAAATATTCTGGAGTTTAGCGGCTAAGCCACGGGAGTTAAAATCAGCCTTTGAAGTCGCGCTTGGCGATTTCTATTTTTGCAATCACGCCTTTATGAACTTCGTCAGGACCGTCAGCCAAACGTAGGCTGCGCGCTTGCGCAAAAAACGCCGTTAGCGGTGTGTCACGGGAAACTCCAGCACCGCCGTGTATTTGAATCGCCATATCGACGACTTGCTGCAAGACATTCGGCGCTACCACTTTGATGGCGGAGATTTCGGTCATCGCCGCAAAGGTGCCGACAGCATCCATTTTCCATGCTGCGTAAAGTGTGAGTAGGCGGGCTTGATCGATGGCAATGCGTGCCTCGGCAATACGTTCGCGGTTGCCACCCAAGTTCAGCAGCGGCTTACCAAATGCCGTGCGCGATAAGCCACGATCAATCATCAGCTCAAGGGCTTTTTCAGCGGCACCAATGCAGCGCATGCAATGATGAATACGGCCTGGGCCTAAGCGACCCTGCGCGATGGAGAAACCTTGGCCGGGGCCGCCAATAAAGTTCGCCACGGGCACGCGAACATTGGTGAAGGTGACTTCGCCATGACCATGCGGTGCATCGAAGTCGCCGAACACTGGCAGCATGCGTTCGATTTCAACGCCGGGCGTGTCTAGCGGCACTAACACCATGGAGTGCTGGCCGTGACGGCTGGCCTCAGCGTTCGGCGTGTGCGCCATGAAGATGGCAATTTTGCAGTGCGGGTCGCCAATGCCGCTCGACCACCATTTGCGGCCATTGAGCACGATTTCATTGCCTTCAACAATGGCAGTGGCCTGCATATTAGTAGCATCGCTAGAGGCGACTTCAGGCTCGGTCATGCAAAACACCGAGCGAATCTCACCGGCGAGTAGGGGCCTTAGCCATTGGGCTTTTTGCGCCTCGTTGCCATAGCGCCAGAGCACTTCCATATTGCCGGTGTCGGGTGCGTTGCAGTTAAACACCGTTGGCGCGATGAGGCTGCGGCCGGTTTGCTCGGCAATATGCGCGTATTCGGCAATGCTCAAGCCGGCGCCAAGCTCAGAGTCGGGCATCCACAAATTCCATAAACCCTGCGCTTTGGCTTTAGCTTTTAGCGTTTCTAAGATCGGTGGATGCTGCCAGTTACGCCAGTTGCCATCGGGGTTTAGAGTTTGTACGTCGCGCCAGAACTCAGCCTCGATGGGCTCGATGTGTTCGCGCATAAAAGCTTTTACGCGTGCCAAATAGTTTTGACCGCGTTCACTGAGTTCAAAATGCATACACCACCTCCGATTTCGATGCACTGATGCTAGACCACGGCATATAATGCATCGAGTGAATATTTGTCATAGTTAGTCATGAATATTATGAATGATCTGCGCCAGATCGATTTGAATCTATATCGTGTCTTTGCCGTTGTTTATCGCGAGCGCAGTCTTACGCGCGCGGCTGAGATACTGTGCCTGAGTCAGTCGGCGGTGAGCCATGCCATTGGTCGGCTACGCCAATCTTTAGATGACCCGCTGTTTGTTCGTGATGGTCAGGGCGTGATGCCAACGGTGGTGGCCGATAAGCTATGGCCAGATATTGATGCTGCGCTGAATTTGTTGCGCCTAGCCGCTGCACGTAGCCATGATTTTGATCCGCAGCGCGATATTACCCAAGTTACCATTGCCATGAATGATGAGCTGGAGCCGAGCTTGCTGCCGCCCTTGGTCGCACATTTGCGTGAGCAGTTTTTGCACGCGCCGGATTCAAACGCCACGTTTTCAAATACGACAGGGGTGCCAATTTCCAGCGTGCGCTTGGACCGCAGCAACCTACGCGCCGACTTAGCTGCAAGGCGTTTAGATATCGCCATCGATGTCGCGCAACAAGTATCGCCAGATATTGCTCATGCCGCCTTAG
>JBFJJU010000089.1:0-8991 GCA_041612115.1 Perlucidibaca sp. | reverse complement strand
GCTAAAATATCTTCGCCCAAACAGGCGCCGCGCTGGCCCTCACGCGCCTGCAACCAGCCGTGTTCAGGATAGTACTGATAATACTGCTGCGCTTGCAGTGGCTCGCCGCTCTCGGCCTCGCTAGTATTGCTCGCCCACTGCCCCATGCTTTCGAGTAACTGGCGCTCAAAGCGGCGCAAAATCGGCGCAATGGCCTCAGCATCGGCTATCTCAAGCTCACTGAGCGCACCCAAAGCGCCGGCATAGGCAACAAAGAGTTCAGGTTGGGCTAGCTCGCGCGGTAATAAACGCACCAACAGCTCATTCAAATAAAGCCCCGAAAACAGCGCACCGCCTTGCAACGACAAAGGCTGTGAAGTTGCCTCTAACGCAGCCACAGCGCGTAATTCGCCTTGGCCTGCTAGCTGAATAAAATACGGTTGAAAAACTCTGGGAACCTGCTGGCCTTTGCGTCGGGCACCGCGCGCAATGGCAGTGATACGGCCAAACTCAGGCAGAAATAAATCCGCCAAGACACTGGTTTCGCGATACGCGCGCGCATGCAATACATACGCTGGATACCAGGCCTTTGCATTCATGATTAGTCGCTGCTGTAGCCTAAGCTCTTCAATGCGCGCTCATCATCGGACCAACCACCTTTCACCTTCACCCACAGCGATAGCATGATTTTGCTATCAAACATTTTCACCATATCTAAGCGAGCTTCGGTGCCGATAAGCTTCAAGCGGCTGCCACCATCGCCAATGACGATTTTCTTTTGGCCTTCACGCTCAACCAAAATGCAGGCCGAAATACGCAGCAGCTTACCTTCTTTTTTGAACTCTTCGATTTCCACCGTGAGCTCGTAGGGAATTTCCTCACCAAGCTGACGCATGATTTTTTCACGTACCATTTCCGCCGCCAAAAAGCGCTGCGAGCGATCGGTAATTTGGCCTTCATCGAAAAATGGTGGCGACAATGGTAAGCGCTTACCAACCGCCGAATGCAGCTCTTCTAGGTTATGTCCACGTAGCGCAGATACTGGCAACACATCGACGAACTCCATGCGCTGCGAGAGCTTCTCGATCAAAGGCAAAATTGCGGCTTTATCATCAACTGTGTCGACTTTGTTAATCACCAAAATCACTGGTAGTTTCGATGTTTTCAACTTTTCCAGCACTAGCTCATCGTCCGTCGTCCACTTCAGCGCATCGATGACAAAAAGTACCACATCGACATCACGCAAAGCCGAGGTCGCCGCACGGTTCATATAACGGTTAATAGCTTTGCGCTCTTCACCATGAATGCCCGGTGTATCAACATAAATCACCTGCACATTTTCACGGCTAACAATGCCTAAAATGCGGTGGCGAGTGGTCTGCGGCTTACGCGAGGTAATGGAAAGCTTCTGCCCCAGAATATGGTTGAGCAAGGTCGATTTGCCAACATTGGGCCGTCCAACGATAGAGACATAGCCGCAGCGATAATCGCTGGAGAATTCTTTCGAGCTTTCGCCGCCGCCAAAAAAGGCATTAATGACATCGTCATTGGCCATATTACTGTCCTGATGTGGGCTTAGTTGGCCCGGTACGTAAGCCCAATTTCGGGGGCGGTAAGAGTTTTTGCAGAGCAATATTTGCCGCTTCCTGCTCAGCAAAGCGACGGCTTACACCACTACCTTCTGTGCTGAATGCCGGTTGCGTGGCACTGACATGCGGTACATCACAACGCACTTGAAAAAATTGATCATGAGCCTCGCCGGTCACTAGCAACACCTCGTATTGCGGCAGCTCCAAACGACGCGCCTGCAGCCATTCCTGCAAACGACTTTTCGGGTCTTTTAAGCTGTCGCCAACCACGATGTCGCTTAATCGCTCGCCAAACCAACGGCGCAGATGCTCGGTCATCGCCGGCATGCTTTCACCATCACGATGCATGGCGCCAATAACCGCCTCAACAGTATCCGACAAAATCGATTCACGGCGATAGCCACCGCTTTTTAGCTCGCCAGAACCCATCATCAAGTAATCGCCTAGCGACCATTCTCGAGCAATGATGGCTAAGCTATCTTGCCGCACTAACGTTGCTCGCAGGCGTGACAAGCGGCCTTCATCCTCTTCGGGAAACTGCAAATATAAGCAGTCGGCCACGACAAAGTTCAGCAAGCCATCACCAAGAAACTCGAGGCGCTCATTGTTGCGACGGCCTGACACACTGCGGTGTGTGAGCGCTAAACGTAACCATTCGAGATCACGAAATGTGTATCCGATAGTGCGTTGTAGACGCGCGAGTGCATCACTCACTGAATGCTGCCGTTGCGTGAAAATATGGGCAGGTGCAAGCCAGGCTGTTTATGCATCCAAATATAAAATGCGCGACCAACAATGAGATTCTCAGCAACAGGGCCCCAAAAACGACTGTCATTGGAATTGTCACGGTTGTCACCCATCATGAAGTACTCGCCTTCTGGCACGGTATATGACCACATTGGCCCGGCTGGCTGCATGCCTGCCTCTTCACGTACGTAATGGCTAACACCGTTTAAGTTTTCCAGATAAATCTCTTCGCCTGGCTCGGCATCGGGCAATGCGGCTTGCAGCTCCCGAGAAGCCTCTATGCCATTGATAAATAACACTTCATTACGACTTTCTAAAACATCACCGGGAAGCCCAATAACGCGCTTAATGTAATTTATCGATGGATTAGCGGGAAACTTAAAAACCATGACATCGCCACGCTTTGGCTCGGCAACGGGTAAGATTTCAGTACCCAAAACTGGCAAGCGCAGGCCATAGGCGAACTTATTGACCAGCACATAATCACCAACTTGCAGAGTCGGAATCATTGATCCTGAAGGAATAGTGAAAGGCTCTGCAATGAACGATCGTAATATCCACACCACGGCCAAGACTGGAAAAAAGCCATGCGCAGTTTCAAACAACCAAGGCTCGCGCATGATTTCAGTAGCCGCTGAAGCGGGTAATGTTTGCCCACCATTAGCTGCCTGCTGCTCAGCGACTTGTAAGCGCTCACGGCGGCCCGGCTTAAGCAACATCGCATCGAAGGCCCAAAGCGCGCCGCTAATCATCACGGCAAGCGTTAGCACAAGCGAGAAATCAATATCCACAGCAGCTACCTCAGGGTTATTTGTCGACTTTCAACACGGCCAAAAATGCTTCCTGCGGAATCTCCACATTACCGACTTGCTTCATGCGCTTTTTGCCCTGCTTTTGCTTATCGAGGAGCTTGCGCTTACGGCTAACATCGCCGCCGTAGCATTTGGCTAATACATCTTTGCGCATGGCTTTGACTGTTTGGCGGGCAACAATCTGGGTGCCAATTGCAGCCTGAATGGCAACGTCAAACATCTGCCGCGGAATTAGTTCTTTCATTTTTTCAACAATGGCACCGCCGCGATAACGTGCGTTATCGACGTGGCAAATCATCGCCAAAGCATCAACGCGTTCACCGTTAATGAGGATGTCAATACGCGCCAAGCGCGTCGACTCAAAGCGCACAAAAGCGTAGTCAAGCGAGGCATAACCGCGTGAGCAGGACTTCAACTTATCGAAGAAGTCGAGCACGACTTCGCCCATCGGCACATCATATGTTAGTGCGACTTGCTTGCCATGAAAGAGTAGGCTTTTTTGCACGCCACGGCGCTCTTGGCAGAGCTTGATAACATCACCAACATAGTCTGGTGGCACCAAAATATGACATTCGGCGATCGGTTCGCGGAAATCTTCGATTGAGCCAATATCAGGCAGTCTTGACGGGTTATCGATATAGAGCACGTCACCTTTTCTGGTCTCAATTTCATAGACCACGGTTGGTGCTGTCGTTAACAAGTCGAGGTTGTATTCGCGCTCTAAGCGCTCCTGCACGATCTCCATGTGCAGCATGCCTAAGAAGCCGCAGCGAAAGCCAAAACCTAGCGCATCAGAAGACTCAGGCTCAAAAAATAGCGCCGAGTCATTTAGTGTGAGCTTAGATAGTGCGTCGCGGAAAGGCTCATAGTCATCTGAAGAGATCGGAAATAAGCCGGCGTAGACTTGTGGCTTCACCTTTTTAAAACCGGGCAGCATGTCAACATTTGGCGTGGTGTTTAGCGTTAAGGTATCGCCCACGGGTGCGCCGAAAATATTCTTAATGCCGGCAATGACAAAGCCTACTTCACCGGCATACAAGCCATCGGTTTCAGAATGTTTAGGGTTAAAAACGCCAACACTGGTAACAATATGATGTAGGCCAGTGCTCTTTACTAGAATCTTATCGCCCTTTTTCACCTTGCCATTTTTAACGCGAACCAGTGACACAACACCGAGGTAGTTGTCGAACCAAGAATCAATAATCAGTGCCTGTAATGGCGCCTCACGGTCGCCAACAGGTGGGGGAATACGTGCTACTAGAGCTTCCAGTACCTCCACAACGCCTAAGCCAGTCTTTGCGCTGCACTGCGGCGAGTCTAGGGCCTCAACACCAATAATTTCTTCAATTTCCTCACAAACACGATCGGGGTCAGCTTGTGGCAAGTCGATTTTATTCAGCACTGGCATGACTTCTAGGCCTTGCTCAATCGCAGTATAGCAGTTGGCGACTGACTGCGCTTCAACGCCTTGTGCAGCATCAACAACTAGCAGCGCGCCCTCACATGCTGCCAATGAGCGGCTGACTTCATAGGAAAAGTCGACGTGACCTGGGGTATCAATGAAGTTGAGCTGGTAACGTATGCCATCGACCTGACTGGTGTAATACAGCGTGACCGAATGAGCCTTAATAGTGATACCGCGTTCGCGCTCAAGATCCATGGAATCAAGAACTTGCGACTGCATTTCACGCTCAGTTAAGCCGCCGCAGATTTGAATAAAACGGTCTGCGAGCGTCGACTTGCCATGATCGATGTGCGCGATGATGGAGAAATTACGAATATGCTGGATATCGGACACGAACACTCACCCATTAAGGGGCTGAAAAATGAGGGCATAGTGTAGCTGATTCGCTCGACGCCGACCAAAGTTAGCGTTGCTTTAACTTGGGATAGTTTGGCAGCAATAATTATGAGTCATTATTGCTGCCAAATTACTTACTTATTGGACTCTGCGGCTTCAATTTTTAGGGCCACAATTTGCGTATTGCCTTGGCGTGTTACCCGCAACGGGACAGTACTGCCTGGCTTGAGTTTACGCACTGCCGCAACAAAATCACTAGCGTCGTCAATCTTCGTACTGCCCACTTGCGTGATGACATCGCCTGGGCGTAACCCTGCCTCAGCGCCTGAGCCTTCCACTACTTGCACAATCAGTGCACCACCGGCAACTTTTAGTTGCTGCTTTTCGATCGGCTGTAAATCGCGCAAGCGCATGCCTAATCGCGATAAGTCAGGTTGATCCGCCGATGCTGCCGAGGCATCTTCCTCTGGCAAAGCTTCCATCGTAATGCTCACGGTTTGCGCTTTGCGCTCGCGGAACAAGGTCATCGTATAGGTTTCACCTACCGTTGCACGGCCAATTGCCTGTGGTAGCTCGGCAGATAAATTAATGTCATTACCATTGAACTGAGTAACGATGTCACCTGCTTTCAAGCCGGCTTTATCAGCAGGTGACTTCGGCTCTACGCTGGCAATCAAAGCGCCGGCAGGACGTGGCAGGCCATATGCATCGGCAAGATCTTTAGTCACTTCTTGAATAGCCACCCCTAGCCACCCACGATTGACTTTGCCTTTATCACGCAGCTGCTGCACAACTTCCATGGCAACATCCATGGGAATCGAAAACGATAAACCCATGAAGCCGCCGGAGCGACTGTAAATCTGCGAGTTGATGCCAACAACTTCACCCTTACTATTGAATAAAGGGCCGCCGGAGTTACCAGGGTTGATGGCAACATCTGTTTGAATAAAAGGCACATAGGCTTCGCTTGGCAAGGCACGTGCCTTCGCACTAACAATGCCTGAGGTAGCAGAGTAATCGAAGCCAAATGGCGAGCCGATGGCGAGCACCCAATCGCCAACGCGCAAATCCGATGGTTTCCCAATACGCACAATTGGCAAATCTTGAGCGGCAATTTTTATCAAAGCAAGGTCGGTGCGAGGGTCGGTGCCAATAACTTTAGCTTCAATTTCACGGCGATCACTTAAACGCACAATGACTTTATCAGCGCCATCGATGACATGATTATTGGTCAACACATAGCCATCGCTGCTGATAATAAAACCTGAACCAAACGACTGCTGCACGCGCGGCTGTGTCGGTTGCGACTCTAGGCCATAGAAACGGCGCAACAATTCTTGAATATCTTCGTTGCCGCTGGCCTGCGAGCGTTTGGTCTTAATGGTTGAGCTAATGTTCACCACCGAAGGACTAACGTCAGCCACAATATCAGCAAAGTCAGGGGCTGCATCTGCAAAGCTAGTGCTCGCGCCCAGCGACATAATCAGTGCAAGCAGCCAGACTGTTAGGGGTTTCGTCGATCGCATCAGGTGTACTCTCCTAGCAAGGTTGCCCGCTAAAGGCGAGCATAGGCCGATAACGCAAAATACTATAATTCGCTGACACGCCATAGTTTCATGGCGCTTTTCGCAATCAATCAAGCTAGTCAAGCCGTTACAAGGGGGCAGACTGTGGCATTATCCAAGCACTTTTTTTCAGCGACTAAGCCATGGCAACCTCTTTTTCCTATGACGTACTTATCATTGGTGGCGGAGCCGCCGGCCTAACCTTGGCGCTCAATCTTGATTCGTCATTGCGTATTGCCATGATTTCTAAGGCCGCGCTCACCGAAGCTAGCACCTATTATGCCCAAGGCGGTGTAGCAGCTGCAGTCGATGCCTCTGACTCTGTCGACAGTCATGTTAGCGACACACTAATTGCCGGTGCCGATCTTTGTCATGAGGATGTCGTCACCCATACTGTCGAACATGGCCCCGAGGCCATTGAGTGGCTAATCAAGCAGGGAGTGAAATTCACGCTAGATGAAGCCGATCACCTGCATTTAACGCGCGAAGGTGGCCATTCTCATCGCCGCATTATTCATGCCGCCGACACAACAGGCAGAGCAATTTCGAAGACCCTAGTGGAGTGCGTGCAAGCTCGCTCAAATATCCACCTGCTGGAATCGCGCATTGCAGTCGACTTAATTATCAATGGCAGAGCAGAGCAAGCGCATGCTGCTGGCGCCTATGTGCTCAATAAAGACAGCGGCGAAGTCGAAACCTACAACGCCCGCTTTGTCGCTCTCGCCACTGGCGGCGCTAGCAAAGCCTATCAATACACGTGCAACCCCGATGTCGCCACCGGCGACGGCATTGCCATGGCTTGGCGCGCCGGTTGCCGTGTCGCTAATATGGAATTCAACCAGTTCCATCCGACCAGCCTTTACCATCCTAGCGCCAAAAATTTCTTAATTACCGAGGCCATGCGCGGTGAAGGAGCGGTGTTGCGACTACCCGATGGTGAACGTTTCATGACCCGCTTCGATGAGCGCGCTGAACTTGCGCCTCGCGATATCGTCGCACGCGCTATCGACTTCGAAATGAAGCGTCTCGGCTTACGCCATGTCTGGCTCGACATCACTCATAAAGACCCAGAATTTATCACCAGCCATTTCCCCAATATTTACAACACCTGTTTGGCGCAAGGCATCGACATCACTAAAGATTGGATTCCAGTAGTACCGACCGCACACTTCACCTGTGGTGGCGTCATGGTTAATCTGCATAGCGAAACTGACATTGCCCATTTGTTTGCTATCGGCGAAACCTCATTTACTGGCCTGCATGGCGCCAATCGTATGGCTAGCAATTCACTGTTAGAGTGCTTCGTTTTTGCCATGTCGGCCGCGAAGCGCATCCATGCTCTACTCAACACAGCGCAACCCGAAACTAGCCCTGCCTGGGATGCCAGCCAAGTTCGTAACTCCGATGAAGACGTGGTGATTTTGCATAACTGGGATGAGCTGCGCCGCTTTATGTGGGACTACGTGGGTATTGTGCGAACCACCAAGCGCCTAGAGCGCGCACTACACCGAGTTGAGCTACTGCAAAACGAAATCAACGAGTATTACAGCAACTATCGCGTGTCATCGAACCTACTTGAGCTGCGCAACTTAGTCATGGTGTCTGAGCTGATGATTCGCAGTTCTTTGGCGCGCCGTGAGTCGCGAGGGCTACATTACACTTTGGATTATCCTGAGCGCTTGGCACTGGCCGAAGATACGATTTTGGTGCCTGACGCCGACGCCACAAAACATTAACGCGTAAGCGCCGCCATTGCGTAGCGCTCAGCTGGTCAGACCAAATTGCTAGCCGCCAGTGTTTACGATTGTTTTGTGCCGCATTAGGCTCACCAGAAACATCAAGCACATCGTCGGCGCGCTGACGAAAGCTCAGGCAGAGCAAGCCCGGCCAATCCCGTACGGGGCCATCAAGCTCGGCTAAATAGATCTCCCCGCGCTCATCAATTAGACGCCAGCCATTGGCACTTTGCTGTAAGACGCTAATGGGCGCGCTAGTGCTAGCGCGGCGTAGCAGCATGATCACTTGCACAGCAAACAGCGCATAGGCTGCTAGAAGATAATGCAGCGGCACAAAGCCCGCCCATGGAGCTAATGCCGCAGCGATGATCATTAGCCAGCGGCAATAAGCCTCGCGCCGCGAAGGCACAAGCTCACAAGGCGTGCGCCAACTTAGCCAAGATGGCGGCAATGAGCTGGCGATATTCGGCATCGTCTGGCACGGTGTATTGCATAAACCAAGCAAGAAGATCGACATCTTCTTCCGCCAAAATGCGCTGAAAAACTTGCTGATCGCTAATGGACGCATCACGATAATGATCCTCCATATACGGCTCAAAGATCACATCCAGCTCTTTTAAACCGCGCCGACACTGCCAATGCAATCGGCGCTCTTCTTCAGTAAATGGCCGCGTCATGGAAAACCTCTGCAAACTGGCGTATAAGCGCGGCATTATATAAGCCTAAGAGATAGCAACGCGACGGCTAAAATGCCAATGCCCG
>JBFJJU010000088.1:0-9448 GCA_041612115.1 Perlucidibaca sp. | reverse complement strand
TTTGCGCCAACTCAGTATTGAGAGCGGCCACGAAATTTCTGTCTGCGTCGTGGAAAAAGGTTCCGAGTTCGGTGCTCATATCCTGTCCGGCGCCGTCATTGAACCACGTGCCATGAATGAACTCTTTCCAAACTGGAAAGAGGAAGGCGCTCCACTGAAAACCGAAGTCACACGTGATGAAGTGCACTTCTTGATCAGTCCAGAGAAAGCGATTTTAACGCCAGGCTGGGCCATTCCTAAACCCATGCATAACGAAGGTAACTACATCGTTAGCCTTGGCAATGTAGTGCGCTGGTTGGCGGAAAAAGCCGAAGCGCTGGAAGTAAACTTGTTCCCAGGTTTCGCCGCTGCCGAAGTGCTTTACGATGAAAATGGTGCTGTTAAAGGTATCGCTACTGGCGATATGGGGGTTGGCAAAAACGGCGAGCACAAAGGCTCTTACACTCCTGGCTACGAACTATTGGCTAAATACACACTGTTTGCTGAGGGCTGCCGTGGTCATTTAGGCAAAATGTTGATTAACCACTTCAAGCTTGACCAAGATGCTGACCCACAACACTACGGTTTAGGCATTAAGGAACTGTGGGAAATCGACCCAGCCAAGCACGAAGCTGGCTTAGTCATGCACGGCGCTGGCTGGCCGCTCAGTGAGTCTGGCTCAACAGGTGGCTGGTGGCTCTATCACGCTGAAGATAATCAAGTTTCGCTTGGCCTGATTACTGACCTGTCTTATAGCAATCCATATGTCTCGCCATTTGATGAGATGCAACGCCTGAAGCATCATCCAGTGCTGAAAAAATACCTCGAAGGTGGCAAGCGCATTTCCTACGGTGCCCGTGCTGTGGTTAAAGGCGGTTTAAATTCGCTGCCGAAACTGACTTTCCCCGGTGGTTTGCTCATTGGTGATGACGCTGGCTTCTTGAATTTCTCCAAGATCAAAGGCAGTCACACCGCGATGAAATCGGGCATGCTCGCTGCTGAAGGTCTCTTTGATGCACTCAAGGCCGGCCGCACTGGTGGCGATGAAGTTACCGAATATGTCGACAAATTCGAAGCCTCATGGCTCTACGAAGAAATGTACAAGTCACGCAACTTTGGCGCCGCTATGCATCGTATGGGCACGCTAATGGGTGCAGCGTACAACTTTGTTGAGCAAAATTTGTTTGATGGCAAACTGCCATTCAACATCCATGACACCACGCCAGACTACAAAACACTAGATCTAGCCTCTTTCCATCAACCGATCGCCTACCCGAAGCCCGATGGCAAAATTAGCTTTGACAAGCTGTCGTCGGTGTTTATCTCAAACACCAACCACGAAGAAGACCAACCAGTACATTTAACGTTGGGTGATGCCAGCATCCCATTAAAGAAAAACCTCAAACTCTATGACGAGCCTGCACAGCGCTACTGCCCTGCTGGCGTCTATGAGATTGTCGTTAAAGAGGGTGAAAAGCAGTTCCAGATCAATGCGCAAAACTGCGTGCATTGCAAAACTTGCGACATTAAAGACCCTGCACAAAACATCAACTGGGTGGTTCCAGAAGGTGGCGGTGGTCCAAACTACCCCAATATGTAAGATGTAAAAAAGCGGCTTTTAAGCCGCTTTTTTATTGCCTATTTTCGAGCGGCTAGGCAGCCGCAATGTCCCAGTTAAAGCATTGATAACACAGGCTTACACGCTTAATCTAACGCGGATTTGGCTAGCGCCGTCGGCACCTGGATTAATCACTACCTCTTTCACTGAAATACCCTGAGCCCGGCATTGCTGCAGAAATAAGGTGAGCTGAATCACGCTGGCGTTATTCATGGCAATGCGAACCCCCGAGGGGTCGGACTCCAAACGAGCCAAGGCGATGGTTTGGCTAGCAGCCAGGGCTTGCACACGCTGCGCCAACTCACTAGCAGGGACACGTTCACTGGAGCCACCACGCAGGCGTGGGCCTTCATTGCGAATAGTCGAGGCTAGGGCAACAGCCTCTTGCCGCTCAAGCTGCGCAGAACTGAGAGCCTGTTTTGCAGGCACAATGCCACCCCAAATCACGAGTACTGGTAATAAAATAGTAGCCAATAGCTTCAAGGCACGGCGATCTTTCTCTGGCATGCCCTGCCAATACTCTTGCGCTGGCGCTATGGCCGTGTTGATGCGCTCTGAAATAACGGACATTAGCGCTTGCCTCCCATGCTAGCCACATGCAATGTCGCTTGTGCAACACCATTATCCAAACGCGCATTTTCAACTTTCACAGACACACCCTGTGTCTCTAAGGCTTGCGACCAAGCGTTTATTTCATCCAGTACACCACCGGCAACATCGATGCGCGCAGGCACGTTATCACGATAATCGAACTGCTTAATTTGCCAATCGGCTGATGGCGCTGTTTGCGCCACTAGCTGCAGTACAACTTCAGGCGCTAGCGTATTGCCAGCAGCTTGACGCGCTGAAAATTGACGAGCTAAATTTGTGATTCGGCGCTCTTCTGGAAAGTATTGGCGATAGCTTTGCTCAGCTTCAGCGCGTGCGGCCGTTGCTTCGCTACTGAGCTTATAGGCCATAAATCGATCACCGGCGATCATCGCCGCTGATGCTAGAAGCAACATGGAAATTGCCCATTTCCAGCGTGGCGACCAAGGATACTTTGACTGAGGTGCTAATACGCCAGTAAGCCAGTTTTGCGGATGAGTGGCCCAGCGCACCGTTGCTTGCTGCTTGATTAAGTCTGCCCAGTCCTGCCATGGCGCTGGCGACGGACTGATGCGCTCTGGCAGTGACGGTAAGCTAGCCCCTTGCGGGTAACGCAGGCGTACAGGAGCGGCACTACCATTACGCTGACTGAGCAATTGATCAAGCACCATGGCCGCATCGCTTGCGGCAACTAACACTGCCTCGCCAGGCTGAGCCTGCAAATAAACTTCCTCGCCAACTGGGTACCAAAGCCAATGCTCACTATCGCTTTGCAGCAACGAGGCTTCTGGAATAGCTGCGACTGGACGTATGTCATGTGCCTCAAATGCTTGTAGCCAATGCTGCATATAGCCCAAGCTAATGCCGCGAGCGAGCACTGTGCCTTCGTCCAGCTCAGTCAACGACCACTGCAGGCGTTCAAAATCCTCGCCAAGCTGTTCTTCGGCCAAGGCTACCAAGCCAACGCCAGCTTCTTTGCGTTGACGCGCACTAGCCTCAATAAGCAAAGCAATATCTATCCCAACGGGGGTGACTAAAACCACGGGCACATCGGCACCGGCTAATAGTTCCTCAGCAATGGCAGCCAAACTTTGCCATGCGCCCAAGCGCTGCCATTGGCCTTCAGCATAAGACACTGCTGATATATCGCCGCTATTGAGCGTCGGGAGTCGTAAAAACAGCCTTTCCATTAAGGAGCATCCTTTTTTTCTGTCAGCTCACCGCTGTTTTCTGGGGGTGGCTCAATATCTGGAATCCATGATGGATTGCGTTCTACCGCAATAACATCAAGTAAGCGCGATGTGCGTCGAGCAATCAGCGTCCATTGTAGCCGTTCTCGGTCACCAAAGCGTACCCGTGTATAAAGTTCGAAATAGCGTGAGCGAACATCAAGTAATGTCGTTAATGCCGCACGTACATCGTTGCTGACGCCATTAAACACGGGATTGTCGAGAAACGCTGCTAAAGATCTCCAGCCCTCAGCTGGCCGCTGTTGCAATAGCTCTACTGCGGATGCTGGCGCTAAACCAGGTACTAGAGCCTCTAAGATGCCCGGCGAAATAAAGTTCACATTCATTTTCGTCGCCGCCGAGGGTAGCACTGTGACATAGCCCGATAGTGCACGCAGCGACTCACGATTATAGCCTCGTACCAAGCGCAGCTCATCAAAGGTACTTAGGGCGCGGTTGGCGGAGCGATATGGCACGTCTAAGCGCAGGTAGTAATCATCTTCTGCACCAGCAGCGGAAAATGGCTGCGAGTCGGTGTCTAGCCAATCCACAAGGCTGTCGGCCAGCTCTGGCGGCAGCAGTAACTGGCTCAATAAGCGGCGAAAAAAGAATAAAGCTGATTGGTTAACACTACCTGCTGTAACCAAGCTATTCAGGTTGAAGCGCGCTTGAGCATCGCTTAGTGCAGGCAAAATCACACCGCCTGGCACCGGAAATGGCGGGAATGGTTGTGCCCAGCCTTCGCCGGGATGATCGACGAGCATGCCTTTGCGACCATCTTCACGTAAGGCTGCCATAGCAAAAAGCGCAGCGCCGTGGTTGTACTGAGCTACTTGATCGAGCTGAAGCTCGCCTGCTAATTCACGTTGAACTCGAGCTTGGCGTTCAATAATTGTTGTCACTAGCACTGTCGCCAATGCCGCTATAAGCAACATGGTTAGCAAGGCCACGCCGCGTTGTTTTAGCACTGACTTAACCGGCCGCATTATCATTATCCGGCAATAAATAGATTCGACGGATGTCACCCCAAGGCGGTACTTCAAGCTCGAGGTTGAGTAATGCCGGAGCGCCTTTATCGAGCACAGCCCCGCTGATACCAGTGGCGCCAGAGCTGGTCGGTGGCCATACCTCCTCGATGCGGCTGCTATTGCTTGAGCGTACGCGCCAGCGCAATTTGTCTAGCTGAGGGCCTAATGGCGACTCAATAGGCTTGAGGCCGGGCATGCGATCCAAGGTTAGCCAAGTTAGTCGCCAAAGTTGCTTACCGCGTATTTCATAACGCACGCGCAGCATGTCACTGCGAGGCTTATCGAGCGGATTGCTTAGACCGCGACGAGTGAACTCGAGTGCGCCATCGGCAGACAAAACAAATGGTGGCAATGCGTCGCCAAGCTCGTCGCGAATCGGCCGATCGACCCATTGCGCTAGGTCATTTGCAATAACCGACTGCATGCGCTCAAGTGCTAGCAGTTCTTTTTGCTTATCATTGAGGCGTTCAGCAGTGCGGCTAGTGCCACTTAAAAAGCCAAAGGCACCAACACTGATCAAGGCCATGATGGTAATGGCGACTAGCAGCTCAATTAAGGTAAAGCCGCGATCAGCTTTGGCTCTAACCATTATTAAAACGCCCGATGAAGCCAACGACACCGACTAAGGGTGAGCCACTTTCGCCGCTAATAGGATCATAGCTACTAACTTTGACTTCCATGCTGCGCACATCAGGGCTTGGGGTTTTGCTCGCCTTCATGGTGATTAGCCAATCGCGGCCAGCCATCACGGTATTGGTCTCAGAGCTGCCAAGATCGGGTAGTTGACCCACACTTTGTAAGTCGGTGAGTGTATTGGTGGCCACCCAGTGCGCAATTAAGCGATCCTCAAGACTGCCAGCTTGGCGAGCTTGTTCGCGAGTTTGCGTTAACAGTGTGAGAGCAACAATGCCGAAAATAGCCATAGCCACTAAGACTTCGATCAGCGTAAAGCCGCGTGAACGCAGTGATTTAGTTGTAAGCCGAGGCACCACTACCCTCTCCTAAACCTATTGGCCTTTCTTCGCCGTAGCGTGTGTCGCCTAGGTCATTAATCAACAGCTTTAATGATTCAACGCGGGTGTCATCACGAGAGCGGATGCTCAACTCACCTGGTGTCGCCTCACCGCTTGATAGCAGTAGCATGTCGGGCTCTACCGCATCTGCTGTAGGCTCGCTACTGACAATGCTTTGCGCCACGCCAGCATCGCGCCACGAATAAGCAATGCCGAGCGTTTCCTGCGGCTTTAAGGCTGGATCGTTATCGATGGCATACCATTGCTGACGCGTTTTATCGAAACGCAGAAAACGATAGCCCTCAGGTAAGAGCTGTAAGCCAACTTCTATTTGATCGGTTTCTGCTAGCAGGCGCGCATAGCCAACTTTGGCTTGCAAGCGCTCACGCTCCTGTTGCACTCGGCGTGATGGGTCTGATGGGTTTAAACTGACAACGGCGACGCCCATGAGCACGGCCATCAGGACGATGACCAGCAGCACCTCAATTAAGGTAAAGCCTGCTTGCTTTGGTTGCGCCATTAAGCTCATTCGAAATAAATATCCGCGGCGTAACCCTCGCCGCCCTCGGCGTTATCAGCACCGACGGAGAATAAGTCGTAAGGCTTGCCATCGCTACCAGGCGAAACATATTGCAGCGGGTTATCCCATGAGTCTACAGGCGAGCGACGGAGATAGCCGCCATCGGGAAATATGCGTGCCTCTGGTGAGCGTGTTACTAAGGCCTCTAAACCAGCCTCGGTGCTTGGGTAACGATAGTTGTCGAGCTTATAGAGTTCTAGCGCGTTGGCCACAGCGCTGAGGCTTGCCTTGGTTGATGTCACGCGGGCTTGGTCATCTTTGCCAACAACATTGGGCACAATAATCAATGCCAGAATGCCAATAATGGCAACCACTACCATAACTTCAATCAGGGTAAAGCCGGATTGGGCGGATAATCGACGAGCTCGCATATTCACTCCACTAGTTTACTAAGTTATTCATCTGCACAATCGGCAGCATGATGGCTAAGACAATCACCAGCACAACGCCGGCCATCATCAACAACATCATGGGCTCAAATAAGCCCACAAGCGTACTAATGCTGCCGGTCAAAGCACGTTCTTGCATTTGCCCGGTGCGCATTAACATATCGTCCAGCTCGCCACTAGCCTCGCCACTGGCAATCATATTGGTCATCATTGGTGGAAATAACTTGGCTTGCTCAATAGCTGGCGCCAAACGCCCACCTTCAGTGACACGATCTGCTGCAGAAGATACGGCTTCGCGCATCGGCAAGTTATCAACCACTTCAGCGGCAATGCGTAAAGCGTCGACCAGTGGCACGCCGCTGCGGGTGAGAATGGCTAAAGTACTAACAAATCGCGAGGCTTGTGAGTCGCGAATGAGCTTTCCCGCCACTGGTAGTCGTAACATAAAGGCATGCCAGCGATAACGCATGACTGGCTTTTGCAGCAAGCGATAGACAAAAAAGCTAATTGCCATGCCGATTAAGATCAGAGTTCCCAAGGATTCTCGTAAAAAGTCGCTGGTGGCAATAAGTAGCTGCGTGATCATTGGTAAGGCTTGGCCTTGATTATCAAAAACCTTAACGATGTCTGGCACCACATAGGTCAGTAGGCCGATGACAATGAGCAGCGATAAAACCGTAAGAATAGCGGGGTAAATTAATGCGCCCTGCACTTTTCGCCGCGTCTCATAGCGCGACTCGGTGTAGTCGGCTAGGCGATTAAGCACTAAGTCCAAATGGCCTGCGCGCTCACCCGCAGCTACGGTAGCGCGATAAAGCGAAGGAAAAGCTTGAGGAAATTCGGCTAGGCTTTGCGCCAAGGTATAACCTTCAACAACTTTCGAGCGTACGGCAGTGAGTAGGCGCTTAACGGTGGCTTTTTCTGACTGCTGGGCGACTGAGCGCAAAGAATCATCGAGCGTTAGGCCTGCTTGTACGAGCGTGGCAATTTGCCGCGTGATTAAAGCAAGGTCTTGAGCACTGAGTTTAGGCTTGAAGAATGAAAAAGATATGCTCGCTTGCTGTGCGGCGGGCTTTTCACTGGCGTTATTAACTGAGATTGGCACCAATTGGCGCTCACGTAAAAGTGATCGCGCATGACGCAAATTGTCGGCATCGATTACCCCTTTACGGCGTTTACCCTGCGGATCAACACCAACGTAATCAAATGCCGCCATAGATTAATCTTCTCTAGTTACGCGCAGCACCTCATCCAATGATGTGATGCCTGCTAGCACTTTTACCATGCCATCTTGGCGAATGCTTGGGCCGTGAACGCGGGCTTCAGTTTCGAGTTCTTGTTCAAGGCCACGCTCGTGAATCAATCGACGAAGCGTATCATTGATGGGCACAACTTCGTAGATGCCTGTACGGCCTTTATAGCCGCGCTGATTACATTGTGCGCATCCAGCTGAACGATAAATTATTGGTGAATTGGACGCCTCAACGCCAAGCAATGCGCACTCAGCTTTATCAGCAATATGCTCTTCTCGGCAAGATGGGCATAAGACGCGAACTAAGCGCTGCGCAACAACACCAATCAGTGATGATGATAATAGAAATGGTTCAACGCCCATATCAACCAAGCGCGTCACAGCGCCGACAGCTGAGTTGGTGTGAAGCGTCGACAACACTAAGTGGCCTGTCAGCGAAGCTTGCACGGCAATCTCTGCAGTTTCACGGTCACGAATCTCACCGACCATAACAACATCGGGATCTTGACGCAAAATCGCACGCAGACCGCGAGCGAATGTCATCTCTACTTTGGTGTTGACCTGAGTTTGTCCAATGCCGTCGAGCTGATACTCGATAGGATCTTCGACTGTGAGAATATTGCGGCTGTGATCATTAAGCTCAGTCAGCGAGGCGTATAGCGATGTCGTTTTACCGGAGCCTGTTGGCCCAGTAACTAGCAAAATGCCATGTGGTTTAGCAATGAGAGTTTGTAGCGCTATGTGATCTCTATCAGCTAAGCCTAAGCTTGAAAGGTTTAAGCGCCCTGCTTGCTTATCGAGCAAACGCAACACCACACGCTCGCCGGCGCTAGAAGGCATAGTCGAGACACGAACATCGACTTCACGACCTGCAAGGCGCACAGAAATACGGCCATCTTGCGGCACACGTTTTTCAGCAATGTCTAGGCGCGCCATAACTTTAATGCGCGAAACTAATAGCGGCGCAAGTTCACGGCGTGGCTGCAAGACTTCACGCAAGACACCATCGATGCGCAAACGCACAGAAAGGCGGCGCTCGAAGGTTTCAATGTGAATATCCGAGGCATTTTCGCGCACGGCTTCCTGTAAAATTGCGTTAATCAGGCGAATGATTGGCGCATCATCCTCCTGCTCCATCAAATCTTCAGTCTCTGGTACTAAGTCGGCTAGGCTTTCTAGGTCGATGTGGTCGCTAATACCCTCTGCGGCTTGCATCGAATCACCTGCATCACCTTGATAGCTGCGTGATAGCGCTTCATTAAATTGGCCCTCAGAGACTGGGCGGCAATACACAGGCCGGCCTAATAAACGCCGAGCTTCTGCCAGCGAACTTAACTTCCAGTCTGGACGTGCCAATAGGCACCAGTTTTCTTCTGACTCAATATGCAATACGAGGCCATTACGTTTAGCAAAGCTATACGGCAAGCGTGTCATGGCTACTGCTTGAGGCCAGGCAGTGGATGTATCTGGTTGAGCTAAAGCAGTCATCATGCGATGAACACCTGTTGGAACATTGAACTGCAGTCTACTGCAAGGAAAGGTTGCTCAACAGTCAGACTGTGTTGGTGTTTTATTAAAATCGTGGCTACTGCGTGCTTTTGCTCGTAAATCGCACGAACAGCGTAAGATCTAGTGCGTTGTAGTTGACGCTCCTAAGAGCCATCGCTATTATGCCGCCTCCCGAGAGGGCGCTTGGTATTAGGCTGGGTGGCAGAGTGGTCATGCAGCGGACTGCAACTCCGTGTACGCCGGTTCGATTCCGACCTCAGCCT
>JBFJJU010000087.1:0-9469 GCA_041612115.1 Perlucidibaca sp. | reverse complement strand
GGTGGGTGTTGACGGGATCGAACCGCCGACCCGCTCCTTGTAAGGGAGCTGCTCTCCCAGCTGAGCTAAACACCCGCTGCACATCGTGTGGGCCGCATTATAGGGATAATCCTAGCCCTGTCAAAAGGAAAATGCGCCTTATGCGCTTGATTGGCCGTTTTCTGAACATGCCAACCCTTTTGCCGCCTCCATTGCAGCATTTAGCTCTGAATACAGCTCGCCAATTGAATCACCAGTACGATTACTAATCTGATAGCCCTGCACCTGCAGAGAAAATGTTGCACGATCGAGTTCGCCAACCTCCAGCACACTCCATCCTGTATCAGCGACAGGGAAAACATTGCCTATCATTAGGCCGTCTCGCTGATGAAGACCGGCATGCCTGCTGGCGTGCGTTCAAACAATGCAATCATATCGGCGTTGCGCAGGCGAATGCAGCCATGCGAGCGTGGCTCCCCCATAGGCTCGGAGTCAGGTGTGCCATGAAAGTAGATATAGCGGCGCTGACTGTCGACGTTGCCGCCGCGATTACGCCCAGGCTCATTACCGCAAAGCCAAAGGATGCGGCTTAGTATCCAGTCACGGCTGGGGTGTTGTGCGTGTAGTTCGGGAGTCCAGATCTCGCCCGTAAAACGCCGGCCGCGTAGCACGGCAGCCTGAGGTAGGCCATCGCCGATGCGAGCACGAATACGATGCCAGCCGCGTGGTGTGCATTCGCTACCGCTGAGCTCGCCAGCGCCATTGCTGGCGGTGGAGATGTCGTAATGTGCCTGAACTTGGTCGCCACGAAGTTGCCAAAGTTGCTGAGTAGCGATACCTACTAATAGCCAATCGCCCACTGGTGTGGGCGCGGGCAAACTTAGCGGCTTAGTGCAGCGTGGTGTGTTCGTCATCGCCGCCATCGGGATTAGCCATTTGATGGCTGGCAAGCTGTACGCCAGCGCCTATCATTGCGCGAGCAATATCTTGCGCACGATCGCCAAGCAATAAGCGCGCCTCACTAGAGAACTTTACGCTCACCAATGGCTCCGACTTGGCGCCGTCGCCACTGCGGCGCAATTGCATCTCGCCGTCTTCATTTTCCGATAATTCTAAATAAGCAAATTCGCTCATGGTGCCCTCAACACACCGCCACAAAGAGTTTTCGCGGCGGCTTAATGTATTAAAACTCGACCAATTCCGCGCGGAAAAAGCGAATTATATTGGTCAGTTCGCGATGAATCTCGTGCAAACCTTCGAGGTCACTAGCCGATAGCGGCTGATCCTCCTCGGTCATCACCAATGGAATGGCGATGCGTGCCGGCGACTCGTCATCGAACTGCATTTCTGGCAGCTCGATAGGCTCGTAGCAGGTGGCGCTTAAAGCGCTTAGGCGGCTCACCCAGCTCGATGAGTCTTCACCTAGGCCGAGGATAATCTCCGCCTCTGGAGAACGCGCACCGCGAGTGGCCATGGCATCACGCAGAGCCTGAGCGGAGCAGGCTGCAGGCTGCACTTTGTAAAATTTCGATAGCTCTTGAAACAGCGCCGCTAAGCCCGTGTGCAAATGCCAAATGGCGGCCTCACGCGCACTCAGTGCACGCGGCTCACTATTGAACGCTGCACTGTCGGCCAAGGCCTCCGCCAAGATGTCTAGCTGCAAACGCGCGAAGTACAACTTCTGGTTAGTGCGCGAAGGGTAAGGGTTGCGGTGTTTGCTCATGGTTATTTCACCGCCGCTTTTTTCGCTGGCGCTTTCTTAGCAGCTGCTTTCTTGGCCGGCGCCTTCTTTGCAGCAGCGGCTTTCGGCTCAGCTTTTTTCGGCTCAGTGACACACCACACGCCATCGACAAAGAATGCCTGCCAGCCAGTGGCCTTGCCCTCTTCCTCGGTCATCACGTATTGCTCTTTGGTTTTGCGGCTATAGCGCAAAATCGCCGCACGGCCTTCGCCATCTTCTGCTGGAGCATCGAGCAAATAGACATGTTTCGGGTCCAGCTTGTCAGCCACTAGCTGAATTTCAGCGACTGTTGGCGCGCGAGTTTCACGGTTTTTCGGAAACTTGCTGGCCGCTAGGAATAAGCCGCTGGCACCATCGCGCAATAAAAAGTGGTCATCGACTTTACTGCAGGCGAGCATTGGCATGCTGATTGGATCAGCCTTAGGTGGCGCGGCTTCGCCATTGCGCAAGAGCTTGCGGGTATTGCCACAGGCGCTATCAGTGCAGGCAAAGTATTTGCCAAAACGACCAGTCTTGAGTTGCATATCGCTAGTGCATTTATCGCACTGGATGATCGGGCCGTCATAGCCTTTGATGCGGAATTGGCCCTGCTCAATCTCAAAGCCAGCACAGTCTGGGTTGTTACCGCAAACGTGAAGCTTGCGAGTGGCATCGATGAGGTAGCTTTCCATCGCCGTGCTACAAATCGGACAGCGATGTTTGGCGCGCAATTGTTGGGTTTCGGCGTCTTCGGTGGTGTCAAGATCTACCGCTTCATCACCACGCGTTAAGTTAACGGTGTGCTTGCAGCGCTCTTTAGGCGGTAAGGCATAGCCCGAGCAACCCAGAAATACACCGGTCGATGCCGTGCGAATTTGCATAGGCCGAGCACACTCAGTGCAGGGAATATCGGTCGCTACTGGCTGGTTCGGGCGCATGCCATCTTCGGCTTGAGCCGCGGCTAGCTTGGCTTTGAAGTCGGTATAGAAACGATCAAGCACGCGTTTCCAATCTTCGCTGCCCTCGGCGACTTGGTCGAGCTGCGCTTCAAGATCGGCGGTAAAGGCGTAATCCATTAGCGCACTGAAGTTTTCGGTGAGACGATCGGTAACGATGTCGCCCATTTTCTCTGCATACAAACGCCGACTTTCCAAGCGCACATAGCCACGATCTTGAATGGTCGAAATAATCGCCGCATACGTCGATGGCCGGCCGATACCGCGCTTCTCAAGCTCACGCACCAAGCTGGCCTCAGTAAAGCGCGCCACGGGCTTGGTGAAATGCTGCGTCGGATCAAGCTTATTTAGGGTAAGGATTTCGCCCACGGCAACATCAGGCAAAACGACGTCTTCTTTGTCTTTGCTCAAGGCGCTCATGACGCGAGTAAAGCCATCGAAACGCAAGATACGACCACGGGTGCGCAACTCGAAGTCGGCGGCGGCCACGGCCAAGCTAGTGCTGGTGTATTCGGCTTCGGTCATTTGGCAGGCTAAAAATTGCCGCCAGATTAAGTCGTAAAGGCGCTCGGCATCTTTCTCTAAGCCCGCCAGCGTGCCGGGCTGAGCATTTGCATTCGATGGCCGAATGGCTTCGTGAGCCTCTTGCGCGCCATCTTTGCTGCTATAGCGAATGGGATTTTCCGGCACATAGCGCTCGCCATAATTCGCCGTGATGAACGCGCGCGCACTGGCCACGGCGTCTTGGCTTAAGTTAGTCGAGTCGGTACGCATATAGGTGATGTGGCCGGCTTCGTATAAACGCTGCGCCAAAGTCATGGTTTTCTTCACCGAGAAGCCTAGGCGCGTGCTCGCGGCCTGCTGCAAGGTGGAGGTAATAAACGGTGCCGAGGGCTTGGTTCGCGTGGGTTTATCATCGCGCTTAGCCACTTTATAGGCGGCTTTTTGCAATACCGCCAAGGCGGCATCAGCCTGAGCTTTGTTGACTGGCTTGAAGGCTTCACCAGCTTGGCGAGTAACCTCTAAACGTAGTGCCACATCGCTAGGCGTTAAGGTGTCGGCATGGATCTCCCAGAACTCTTCAGGCACAAAAGCGCGAATTTCACGCTCACGCTCCACCACCAAACGCAGTGCGACTGATTGCACACGACCAGCCGATAAACCACGGGCGATTTTTTCCCAGAGCAGCGGCGACACCATAAAACCAACCACACGATCGAGAAAACGTCGTGCTTGTTGAGCATTTACACGGGCAATATTCAGTTCGCCTGGGGCTTTAAACGCCTCAGTGATGGCCGTCTTGGTAATCTCGTTAAACACCACACGTTTATAGCGACTGTCGTCGCCACCAATGACTTCGCGCAGATGCCATGCAATGGCTTCTCCTTCGCGATCCAAGTCAGTGGCGAGATAGATGGTGTCAGCATTTTTCGCTAAAGCTTGTAGTTCGCTGACCACCTTTTCTTTGCCAGGCAGAATTTCGTACTTAGCGATCCACTGCTTTTCCGGATCAACGCCCATTCGGCCCACTAAGGCGGCTTGCTGCTTAGCACCTTTTTGCGCAGCTTTTTGCTCTGGCGTGAGTTTGCGCGTCTCGGCAGCGGCTTTCGCGCGCTCTGCCGGCGTACTGCCACCACCACTTACTGGCAAGTCGCGCACATGGCCTACACTCGACTTCACAATGAAGTCTTTGCCTAGGTACTTGTTGATAGTCTTAGCTTTTGCAGGGGACTCAACGATGACCAGCGATCTGCCCATAGTGGGAGGTTTCCTCAAAAAGTGATGGGGTCGCGCGCTACCAACCCAATAAGCTGCCTATCTTCAAGGCCTTGCGCGAATGGGTCAAGCGCTGGCAGCAGCTAATACCGACCGCATAGTGTCAACTGAGGCGCTTTTTGCATCTTCACGCCAGTAGACAATAGTGGCATTGGTCAAAACTTCAATGCCCAGCCAAGTTTCTGGCGCCGGAGTTGGCCAAGGCATGGCATTGAGCCAGGCCTCGGCATTATCGACTGGCTGCCAATTGCCTAAACCCGCGTGCCAACGCCATTTGCCAATCAGCGCTTTCGGTAATGCCTGTGGCCATTGGTAGTGCGCAATCATGCGGCGGCCTTCTGGCAGCTCTAGCCATTCTGGCGCTGGCTGTAGGTGTACGCTAAAGCCGGCATCTTTTGCTTGCTTGCGCTGAGCCATGAGTGCGCGATCTCGCGGACTAGGCTTCAACCACATGATATTGCCGACAATAAAGGCAATGACTAAGAACAAGATAATGATGAATGTCATCATGAATGAATTCGCTTTTGATTTACTGGAAAGGCGGCAGTCTAGCCTGATTCACCACTTGCCACACAACTACTGTACATAATGACAGGATCGATGTAAGGTTTGTCAACTGCTAACTGAGAACGCCGCCATGATCGCACTAACCACACGCCAAGCCGAGGTTTTAGACTTTATTCGCGATTGCCTAGAGCGCAATGGCATGGCGCCAACACGCGCTGAAGTAGCAATAAAATTTGGCTTTCGCTCGAAAACCGCAGCAGCCGATCACCTTCGTGCGCTCGAAAATAAAGGCTATATCCGCCTGCACCCTGAGCTATCGCGCGGCATTCAGTTGCTAATTGACCCCGATGAAGATGCTGACCTACTACCAGTTATCGGCTCAGTTGCTGCTGGCTTGCCTCTAGAGGCTATCGAAAATCATGACCATAGCTTGCCGGTGCCGCGCGGTTTGTTTAGTAAGCGCCCAACCTATTTGCTGCGCGTGCGTGGTGAATCAATGAAAGATGCCGGCATTCTCGATGGCGACTTAATTGCCGTGTACAAAACCCATATCGCACGCGCCGGGCAGATTGTCATTGCCCGTATCGATAACGAAGTCACGGTTAAGTATCTCGATTTCGAGAAAAAAATGATCAAGCTGGTGCCGGCTAACCCTACGTTTCAGCCACAAATCATCACCCCCGACAAAGTCGTCATCGAGGGCGTGTTTGTTGGACTTATTCGAGATAGCTTTTTGACTTAAACAGCATTAAGTCAGTCGAGCTTGCTGAAGCGCAAGACTGGCTTAGTGTTTGTCCTGAATCAGCTCAATTTTGTAGCCATCGGGATCTTCGACAAACGCAATCACAGTCGTGCCATGCATCATTGGACCGGCTGGTCGTGTCACCTTGCCGCCTTTCGCGATCACAGCCGCACAGGCGGCATAGGCATCGGGCACTGCCAGCGCCACGTGGCCATAGCCCGTACCCAACTCGTAGCTGCTGGCATCCCAATTATGCGTAAGCTCTAGCTCTGCGCCGCCATCACCAAAACCTAGAAATGCCAGCGTAAAGCGGCCGCCCTCGTAGTCTTGGCGGCGAATCAGCTGCATGCCTAAAACATCCGTGTAGAACGCGATGGACTTATCTAGGTCGCCAACACGCAACATGGTGTGCAAAATTCTCATCTGTATTCCTCTTTCAGTTAGCAAAAAGCCGCGATAGTCGCGGCTTTTTGCTGATACTGCTTAAGCTATCAAGATCGCTTAAACGCGCTCAATGATCGTGGCAATGCCTTGGCCCAAGCCAATGCACATGGTCGCCAGACCGATTTGCGTGTCTTTCTGCTCCATCACGTTAAGCAAGGTCGTGGTAATACGCGAACCCGAGCAACCCAGTGGGTGACCCAAAGCAATCGCACCACCGTTGTGGTTTACCTTAGCTTCGGCTTGATCAAGAATGTTCAGGCCTTTCAATACCGATAAACCCTGTGCAGCAAAGGCTTCGTTGAGCTCAATGGTTTGAATGTCATTGATGCTCAAGCCAGCACGCTTCAAGGCTTTTTCAGTAGCAGGCACTGGGCCCCAGCCCATGATCGCGGCATCGCAACCAGCAACAGCCATCGAACGGATCTTTGCACGTGGTGTTAGACCAAGGGCTTTAGCGCGTTCGGCACTCATGATCAGCATGGCAGATGCGCCATCAGACAGAGCCGATGAAGTACCGGCTGTGACCGTACCGCCTTTCGGGTTGAACGCTGGGCGCAACGCTGCAAACTGCTCAAGTGATGCGTTTTGGCGAATGACTTCGTCGATTTCGCAGAACTGCTTAAAGCCATTAGCATCGTGACCTTCAATGCCAATGATTTCATTTTTGAAACGACCATCGAGCGTGGCAGCCCACGCTTTTTGGTGTGAAATTAGACCGAACTGGTCTTGCATTTCACGCGTAATGCCGTTCATGGTGCCAAGCATTTCAGCAGTCAAACCCATCATGTTCGAGGCCTTAGCGTAATGCTTAGAGGCCGCTGGGTTCAGGTCGATGCCATGCATCATGCCAACGTGGCCCATGTGCTCAACGCCGCCGATGACAAACACATCGCCTTGGCCAGTCATGATTTGCGCTGCTGCCGTGTGCAGTGCTTGCATCGACGAGCCGCAGAGACGGTTCACGGTCTGGCCAGGAACTGAGCGTGGCAGCTCGGCGAGCATGGCGATATTTCGCGCCACGTTCATGCCCTGCTCTAAGGTTTGGTTCACACAGCCCCAAATCACATCTTCCACTTCTTCAGGATTAGCATTGGGGTTGCGCAGAAACAGCGCCTTCACCAGCTCAGCCGAAATGGTGTCGGCACGAACATTACGGAACATGCCATTTTTGGTGCGGCCCATGGCGCTACGCACGCCATCGACAATCACCACATCACGTGGGTTCAAAGTAGTCATGTCAGGCTCCTAGATCAGCCGAAAAATTTCTGGTTGTTGGCGGCCATGGTTTTAATCAAGGCTGGGGCTTCATAGGCTTTGCCTAAATGCGCGAATTTCTCGCACAGCGCCAAGTAGTTCGCGATGCCCATCTGGTCGACATAACGGCAAGCGCCGCCACGGAACGGTGGGAAACCAATGCCCATGATCAAGGCCATATCGGCTTCAGCTGGGCTGGCAACGATGTTTTCTTCCAAACAGCGAGCGATTTCGTTCACCAGTGGCAGCATTAAGCGCGCGATGATTTCGTCAGCTTCAAACTCTTTGCGCTCGCCAACAGCAGGCGCGATCAGTTCATAAGTGGTTGGATCGACGACTTTCTTCGGCTTGCCCTTCTTGTCTTGTTCGTAGACATAGAAGCCTTTGCCATTTTTCTGGCCATAACGGTTGTTGTCGAACATGATTTCAGTGGCCGACTTGTAGTCTGGCTTCATGCGATCAGGGAAACCTTCGGCCATCACTGCCGCTGCGTGCACGCCGGTGTCGATACCAACCACGTCGAGCAAGTAGGCAGGGCCCATTGGCCAGCCGAATTTTTCCATGACCTTGTCGATGGCTTGGAAATCAGCGCCATCACGCACCATCATGTCGAAGCCACCAAAGTAGGGGAACAATACGCGGTTGACCAAGAAACCTGGGCAGTCGTTCACCACGATCGGTGTTTTACCCATTTGTTGCGCCAGTTTCACGGTGGCGGCAACAGCTTCATCCGAAGTTTTTTCGCCACGAATGACTTCTACCAAGGGCATCATGTGCACTGGGTTGAAGAAGTGCATGCCGACAAAGTTTTCTGGACGCTTCAACGATTTCGCCAAATGCGTGATCGAAATAGTCGATGTGTTCGATGCCAAGATGGTGTCATCCGTCACCAAGCCTTCGACTTCAGATAGTACAGCTGCTTTCACCTTGGCGTTTTCCACCACGGCTTCAATGACAATATCGACGCTGCCGAAATCACCGTAGTTCAGCGTTGGGCGAATGCTTGACAGCACTTGACCCATTTTCGGTGCAGTTAGGCGACCTTTAGCAACTTGGTTAGAGAGCAACTTAGTTGCCTCACCCATGCCAAGATCTAAGGCTTCTGAACGAATATCTTTCATGATGATCGGCGTGCCTTTGCTCGCCGACTGGTAGGCGATGCCGCCACCCATGATGCCAGCGCCCAATACGGCTGCTTGCTTGATGGCTTTTGCCGATTTCGCCGAATGCTTTTTCGAAGCTTTTTTCACCGCTTGGTCAGCCATGAACAGGCCAATCAAAGCATTGGCTTGTGGTGTCACAGCGGCTTTAGCAAAGCCAGCAGCTTCAGCTTTCATGGCGTCATCGCGAGTCATGCCAGCATGCTTTTGCATGGTTTTAACGGCCAACACCGGTGCTGGATAGTTGCTGCCGGCTTTGCCAGCGACAACGGCCATCGAGGTGTTGAACGCCATCATCTGCTCCATCATATTGAGCTTGACGGGATTCAGCTTCTCAGCCTTTTTGGCTTTCCAGTCGAGCTTTCCAGCAATAGCCAAGCCCAATAGATCGATAGCGGCATCACGCAGCATTTCAGGTGCAACGACGGCATCGACAGCGCCATCTTTCAGAGCGGCGTCGGGGCGTTTTTCGCTACCGCCGGCAATCCACTCCACGGCGTTATCGATACCAATGACACGGCTCAAACGCACGGTGCCGCCGAAGCCTGGGAACAAGCCCAGTTTCACTTCTGGCAGGCCAACTTTGGCGCTGGATGACATCACGCGGTAGTCGCATGACAGGCACATTTCGAAACCGCCACCAAGAGCGATGCCATTGATGGCAACCACGGTGGGCACATTAATGTCTTCAAATGCGCTGAAAACAGATGCCGCTTTAGCGGTCCACTCGACAACGCCGGCTTCGCCATTAGCAAATAGCGAACCGAATTCTGTGATGTCTGCGCCAACAATGAACACGCCTTTAGCGGAACTGACCAAGACGCCTTTGATGCTGCTATCGGCCTTAATGGCGTCGGTGGCAGCGGCTAACTCATTGACCGTTAAAGCGTTAAATTTGTTCACCGACTCGTTGGCGAGATCGAAGGTGAGC
>JBFJJU010000086.1:0-9580 GCA_041612115.1 Perlucidibaca sp. | reverse complement strand
TAGCGGCTATTCGCGATGAGGAGATGAGCCTGTGTTTGAGATGATGAAATCTGGCGGGTATTTGATGCTGCCGTTGTTAGTGGCGTCGGTGCTGGCCTTGGCAATCATCCTAGAGCGTGCGTGGTCATTACGCCGAAGTCGAGTGGCGCCGCCACAGCTGTTAAGCCAAGTCTGGCGTCAGCTGCAAGCCGGTGAAATGAACACCGATCAATTACGCTTATTGCAAGCCGGCTCACCCTTAGGTTCTTTGTTGGCCGCAGGTCTGATCAACGCTCGCCATGGCCGTGAGCTCACCAAAGAAAGTATCGAAGATGCCGCTACGCCGGTCGTGCACGAAATGGAGCGCTACCTAACGCTGCTCGGCACCCTAGCGATGATTTCGCCTCTATTGGGTTTGCTCGGCACCGTTATCGGCATTATTGATGCTTTTTTGGTAGTTACTGCCGGTGGCATTAGCGATCCGACAGCGTTGGCCGGCGGCATTTCGAAAGCCTTGGTAACAACGGCTGGCGGTATTTTTGTTGCTATCCCAGCAATGATCATGCACCGCTACTATTTGCGTCATATTCAGAGCTTGATAGTGAGCATGGAGCAGCAGGCGGTTAAGCTGATCGATATGCTGCACGGAGATCGTGAAGTGGATGTAGTGGCTACTGCCACAAGCAGCGATGTGATTTCCAACACAAATGGGGCTGAGGCGTGAAATTAAAGCGCCCCATGGATGATCATTTGGAGCTCAATCTCACGCCGCTGATTGATTGCCTGCTGTTTTTGATTATCTTTTTTTTGCTGTCGACCACGTTTGCTAAGACCGGAAAGTTGCAAATTACCTTGCCTCAGGCCGATGCCACGGTGCCGGCCGCAAAGAAAAATCCTTTAGAAGTTTCGGTGGATGGTCGTGGTCATTATGCTGTCAATGGCGAGGTATTGGCTGCCAATAGCCCTGAAGCTTTGCGCGTCGCCATCGAAGCAAAAGCCGGTGCCAAGCGCGACCAGCCATTGATTATTTCTGCTGATGGCCAAGCGCCGCATCAGTCCGTCGTGACTATTATGGATATCGCCGGCCAGCTTGGATTCCGTCAAATTGGTATAGGCACACAAAAAGCGGCCACTAGCGCCCCCTAAACTTGGAAGTTTATTCATGAGCTCAGCGCCAGTCGAGACCACTAGCTGGGAGTCGTATAAGCGGCTTTTAGGCTACACCCGCAAGCATTGGAAAATATTTTTGTTTGCGATATTCGGCTTCATTTTGAATGCGCAAACTGAGTGGGCTGCAGCGCAGCTGCTGAAGTACATCATCACCGCTATTCAAGACCAGGATCAGGCCTCGAAGAATATGTTTCCGGCGTTGATTATTACGCTATTTTTTGTGCGAGGCATTGGTAGCTTCATTGGCACGTACTATATGTCATTGATTTCTCGAAATATTGTCTATGCCTTGCGGGTTGAGTTGTTTGATCGATTGATGACGCTGCCGGCACGCTTTTATAGCGATAATTCAGCAGGGCATATTTCTGCCAAGCTTATGTACAACGTCGAGCAAGTCACTGCCGCAGCCACCGATGCATTAAAAACGATAGTACGGGAGGGCGCGGTTGTCATCGGCCTATTGGGCTACTTGTTTTACACCAACTGGAAGTTGTCGCTGTCGCTGCTCTTGGTCGGGCCGTTTGCTGCTTTGCTAGTGCGCGTGGCTAGCAAGCGCTTTCGCAAACTCGCCGTGCGCATGCAAAATGCCATGGGTAATCTGAACCATATCGCGCAAGAAGCCATCAACGGCTTTATGGTGGTGAAGACTTATGGTGGTGAAGACTTCGAGCGTGCTCGCTTCGATAAAGCCTCGCGTGAAAACCTTAAGCAAGGCATGAAAATTGTCGTTACTAGCGCCATCAACACGCCCTTGGTGCAATTACTAATGGCCGTAGCGCTGGCCGGTGTGATTTGGGTGGCCTTGCAGCCCGGCATTACTGGTCAAACTTCACCTGGCGAGTTTGTCGCCTATATTACCGCTGCAGGTTTGATGGCTAAGCCGATCAAGTCGCTGACCGAAGTCAATGAAAAGCTACAGCGTGGTATCTCCGCAGCGCAGTCGATTTTTGATGTGATTGATGAAACACCCGAGCCTACTGGCGGCACTCGTGCCATTACCCACTTAAACGGTGAAATTGAGTTCCGTAACTTACGTTTTAGCTATGAGCCCAATCATCCTGTACTGCATGATTTCAGCTTGAAAGTCGCGCCGGGGCAAACGGTTGCCATTGTTGGCCGTTCAGGCTCTGGTAAATCGACGCTAGTGAACTTACTGCCGCGCTTTCATGACGCCGAAGCTGGCGATTTGCTTATTGATGGCTTCCCAATTGACGAATATCCCGTGGGTGAGTTGCGCAAGCAAATTGCCACCGTTAGCCAAAAGGTAATTTTATTCGATGACACCGTGGCGAATAATATTGCCTATGGTGCATACCGCCACTTGTCGCGTGAAACCATCATCGCCGCAGCGAAAACGGCATTTGCTGACGACTTTATTCGTGAGCTGCCAGAAGGCTATGACACTCGCATTGGCCAAGATGGTATGCAGCTTTCTGGGGGTCAGCGCCAGCGCTTAGCGATTGCGCGAGCGCTGATTAAAGATGCGCCTATCTTAATTTTAGACGAAGCAACGAGTGCGCTAGATAACGAGTCTGAGTTCTATATTCAGGCCGCTCTTGAGCGCGTCATGGAAGGTCGAACGACACTGGTGATCGCGCACCGTTTATCGACTATCGAAAACGCCGATCATATTGTCGTGATGGACCAAGGTCGTATTATTGAGCAAGGCAATCATGCCGAGCTACTAGCCAAAGCTGGCGTTTACGCGCAATTGCATAGCCGCCACTTTAGTGAGGATGACGATGGCCTCATGGCCTGAGCGTTGGCATCAAGGGCATTTTTCGCTGCGCTTGCTGTTGCCACTGTCGTGGTTATTTAGCTGGCTTGCCGCGCGCCGCAAACGCGCTTATGCCTCAGGCAAGAAGCCAACATGGCGCGCCCCTGTGCCGATTATTGTGGTGGGCAATATCAGCGTTGGCGGCACCGGAAAAACACCATTAACACAAGCTATTGTGCTGCAGTTACAGGCTGCCGGTTGGCGCCCAGGTATTATCAGTCGTGGCTATGGTGGCAGCTGTGAGTATCCCTGCCAAGTGAGTATTCAGGCCACACCAGCGCAAGTTGGCGATGAGCCTTTGCTACTTGCGCGTGCCTGTGGCGTGCCAGTAGTCGTTGACCCTGTGCGAAGTCGCGGTGCTGCTTTTTTGCTGGCGCAGCATCCCGAATGTGATGTCATTATTTCCGATGATGGTCTGCAGCATTACGCCCTTGAGCGTGATATTGAAATTGCCGTGATCGATGGTAAGCGCGGCCTAGGTTCGGGTTGGGCTTTACCGGCCGGGCCGTTGCGTGAGCCTCCTGCGCGCTTAAATGAGGTCGATTTTGTCGTGCTTAATGGTTCCTGGCACTTAGCCACGCCAATGCCAGAAAATGCTCACACCATGGTGCTGGAGCCACAGCCTTGGCTGCCAGTATGCCTTGAGCAGGCCGATCAAACGCCACCACTGAAAGGCCCTGTGCATGCGATTGCGGGCATAGGCCATCCGCCCCGATTTTTTGAGCTATTAGCAAGCCTTGGCTATGGCCCTGAGCCGCATTCTTTTCCTGACCATTACGCTTATCGTGCCGAAGACTTGCGCTTTGAGCCGCCATTGCCGCTGGTCATGACCGAAAAAGATGCGGTGAAGTGCGCGCAATTTGCACCGCCAAATAGCTGGTATGTGCCAGTTCGAGCTATGCTGCCGGATGCATTCTGGCAGGAGTTATTGGCGCGCTTAGCGGAAATAAAAAGCGGTTCAGCCTGACATCATGTGAATTAATAAATAGATTGGATATTGCTCATGCTCGATAAAAAATTGCTCGCATTATTAGCGTGCCCACTTTGCAAAGGCCCATTAATTCATCAGCAAGATGAGCTGATTTGTCGAGCCGATGCGCTGGCATTTCCGGTACGCGATGGCATCCCTGTGATGCTTGAAGGGGAGGCACGAGCACTCACCTTAGAGGAGTCTTTGCCTGAGCACGGCGCCCGCTAAGCTCGAGCAATTGACCATTTGAGCTTCGACTGAGAGGACAGAGCTGATGAGTTTTCGTGTTGTCATTCCCGCCCGTTTTGGCTCTAGCCGACTGCCTGGAAAACCTTTACTCGATATCGCAGGCAAGCCTATGGTGGTGCATGTCTATGAACGAGCACTGCTCAGCGCCGCTAGCGATGTGGTGGTTGCTACCGACGATGAGCGCATTGCTGAAGCGCTACGTGCCTATGATGCACCAGTCGTGATGACCCGCGCTGACCATCCTTCGGGCACCGATCGTCTGCAAGAGGTTGCTGAACAGCTCGGATGGCAGCCCGACGACATCGTGGTCAATGTGCAGGGCGATGAGCCTTTAATTCCGCCCAGTGTGATTAACCAAGTGGCGGATAATCTTGCTGAAGCCTTTGATGCGGGCATGGCAACACTGGCCGAACCTTTGCAAGATATTGAGCAATTATTTAACCCCAATATCGTTAAGCTCGTGCGCGATGTGAATAACTTCGCCCTGTATTTCAGTCGGGCACCAATGCCTTGGGCGCGTGATGCTTTCGCGCTAAATCGTGAGCAGTTGCCACCCGAAGCCTTGTCTTTATATTTGCGCCACTTGGGTATTTACGCTTATCGCGTCGGCTTTTTGCATGACTATGTGTCATGGCCACCAGCGCTCATTGAGCAGGTGGAGTCGTTAGAACAGTTGCGTGCGCTCTATCAGGGCGTGCGCATCCATGTTGATGTCGCCCATGCCTCATTGCCGCCGGGGGTGGATACACAGGCCGATCTTGACCGAGTGCGCGCTATTTTGGCCGGCTCAGCTGCTGCTGGGGCAATGGCATGAAGCTGGCCGAACGAGAGGCAAACGATTTAGCTGCGCCGGCAACTCGTCATACAGAGCTTGCTACGCGCGTGCTCTTTGTGTGTCTTGGCAATATATGTCGTTCACCCACCGCTGAGGCCGTATTTCGCCAGCGTGCTTCACAAGCAGGATGGAGTACTCTTTTGCAAGCAGATTCGGCTGGCACAGCGGATTGGCATACGGGTAAGTCTCCTGATCCACGCAGCCAACGTCATGGTGCTGATCGCGGCTATGACTTGTCGCCGCTGCGCGCGCGTCAGGTTAGCTGGCGTGACTTCAATGATTTCGATCATATTCTTGCCATGGACGAGAAGAACTTCGCCGATCTGCAAGCACTGGAGCGCGAAGCTGCACATCATTTGGGCCATAAGCCGCGGGCTACTTTGGCAAAGCTCATGGGCTATGCACCGGATCTGCCTAGTGATGTGCCTGACCCTTACACCGGAGGCTCTGAAGGCTTCGATGAAGTTATTGACCTAGTAGAAGTCGCCTGCGATGGCCTTTTGCGCAGTGTACTAAAGGCCCGTGGCGTACTTGGCTGTGGCTGCTAATGACGGCAGTTATTCGCGATAATATAGATTTACAGGCGTTTAACACGCTGGGCTTCAGCGCTCGTGCAGCTCATTTTGCCGAGCTCAGCAATGAAGCCGATCTTGCTGCATTGCTAGCACGTGCTAAAGCCGAAGCATGGCCGGTGCAACTGCTGGGCGGTGGTAGCAATATTGTTTTCGCGGGCGATGTTTCGGGCTTGACCATTCGCATAAACTTGCGTGGCATTCGCCTCATCGCCGATAGCCAATCCGGCGCTAAGCTAGTGTCTGAAGATGGCGTCATTATTGAAGCTGCTGCCGGTGAGTCATGGCATGAGTTTACCCAATACACCTTAGCCCAAGGCTGGGCAGGCTTAGAGAATCTCTCCTTGATTCCAGGCTCGGTCGGTGCGGCGCCGGTGCAAAATATTGGTGCTTATGGTGTTGAGGTTGCCGATGTCATGCATTCATTGCGTGCATATGACTGTGAGCAAGGGCGTGTCGTAGAACTGTTGCCAGCAGAGTGTGGTTTTGCATATCGAGACAGTGTTTTTAAGTCGCAACAGCCGGGGCGCTATGTGATTTTATCGGTGCGATTTGCCTTGTCTGCCAAGCGCCCATTGGTGTTGGGTTATGGCGATATTCAAAGCGCATTAGCCGCAGCGGGCGTGCAAGCACCAAGTGCCGAAGACGTTGCTCAAGCGGTGATTGGTATTCGTCAAGCTAAATTGCCAGACCCAGCCGTACTTGGAAATGCCGGCAGCTTCTTCAAAAATCCTTTGGTGCCCAGCGCCCAAGTGCAACTGCTGCAGGAGCAGTTTCCGAACTTGGTGGCTTATCCTGCGCAGCTAAACACGCCGGGATGGCAAAAGCTTGCCGCTGGCTGGTTAATCGAGCAGGCGGGCTGGAAGGGTTATCGCCGTGGCTCGGTCGCTGTGCATGAGCGCCAAGCGCTGGTATTGGTACATCACGGCGGCGGCAATGGTGCTGAGTTATTAGCCTTGGCTGCGGATATTGTCGCCAGCGTGCAGGCGCGTTATGGCATTCATTTAGAGCAGGAACCGGTGTTGATGGGCGGCTAAAAGAGCCGAAGTATGATCTAGCTAAAGAAGCATAAAAATGCCCCGATAACGGGGCATTTTTATGCTCTGAGTTTACTGCTCTAGCATTAGCTTTCTGATGGTGTCTCAGTGGCTTTTGCTTCGGCTTTCAAGCGCGCTTCTTGCTCGCGTTGTAAGCGGCGGCGCACGCGCGGATCATTACTGGCACGACGCGCTGCTTTTTCGCCTTTGCTTTCGTTAGGCACTTCTGCAACGACGGCTTCAAGGGAAGCTTTATTTTGTGCTTCGGCAGTTGTTTCTGCTACTTCAGCGGGTGTTGGTGACGCCTCAGTGGCTATTTCAATAGCTACTTCAGCAATAGCTTTCGGCGCGGCCGGAGTTGCCTCTGGGCTTGCTTCAACCGTAGTTGCTGCTTCATCCGCGATGATTACCACAGGCTCTTGGCTGACTACGGCAGCTTTTGTTGTCTCTGTTTCTGGCTCAGCGTTTGTAGCTTCTGCTGTAATGGCAGTTGCTTCAGCCGCCACCGGCTCCACAGGTGTAGTGTCAACAGTTGCTTCGGCTTTCACCGCAGCGCTTGCGTCAACTTCGACGGCAGCTGCCTCAGTCACTATGGCTTCAGCAATCTCGGTAACAGGCTGTTCAACAGGCGTTGATTCAGCTTTTGATGGTTCAGGGCTTGCAACTGCAGCGACTGCTCCCACAGTTTTTCCAGCTAGCTCTTCGGGCACGGGTAAGCCGGCATCAACCAATACTTGCGGATCACGCTCGCGTGGACCGCGCTGGCGGCGCGAAGGGTGGCGATTGCGACGACGGCGCTCTCCGCCCTCGGCATTAGCTGTGGCTGAGGCAGTGTTGCCATCGGCACTTGCAGTGGCGACCGTGTCGGCTTGAGCGGCTTCAGCAGCAACTTCGCGATTCGCCTCTTTCGCTGCGTCTCGATTTGCATCGCGAGGCGGGCGTGGAGCGCGCGGTTGGCGAGGCGGGCGTGGTGGACGAGCTGTTTGCTCTGTGCCTTCCGCCGCATCACGGCGTTCGCCGCGAGCAGGGCGGCCGCCGTTGTTATTGCCACCGTTGTCATTAGAGGAGCTATCGCTTTGTGGGCGACCACCAGCAGCTTGCAGCTCGTTATTTTGACGACGCTCAGGCTGGCGACCACGACCCTGGCCTCGGCCTCCACGTTGACCGCCATTCGAGTTGCGGTTGTGACTAGGACGATTTTCAGGCACTACGGGCTCAGGCTCGGGCTTGATGCCAAATAGTGTGCTGAAAAATGCTTTTAGCCAGACCAAAAAACCTGCACTGTTTGCAGCTGCTGGTGCAGAGGCTTTGGTTGCTGACGTAGTGGTAGCGCGCGCCTCACGAGGTGCCTGCTGGGCAGGTGCCTGTGTCACAGGTGTGACATTACGCACGGCAGCGACTTGACGCTTCGGCGATTCGCCATCAACTGCATCGAGTACAACCTCAAGTGCTGGCGTTTCAATACGCTCAACAAGCTTGAAGCTCGGGCCGTCGTCATCGTTTTCTTCGACTTGGTCATCGCGCAGGCGAGACACTTCGTAGTGCGGTGTGTCCATGTGTGGATTAGGCAAGATCAAGATGCGAACTTTGCTGCGCAGCTCTAGCTCAGCCAAGGTTTGACGCTTTTCATTGAGCAGGAACGTGGCGACCGATACCGGCACTGAGGCATTGATTTGAGCGGTGCGATCTTTCAGCACTTCCTCTTCGATCAAACGCATGATCGACAATGCTAGTGAGCGCACATCGCGAACCATGCCAGTGCCATTACAGCGTGGGCAGACCAAGCCGGTGGACTCTTCTAGCGATGGACGTAGGCGTTGGCGCGAGAGTTCGAGCAGACCGAATTTCGAGATGCGGCCCATTTGAATACGAGCGCGATCCATCGTTAGTGCTTCACGCAGTCGCTCTTCAACCATGCGTTGATGCTTGGGCGGAGTCATGTCGATGAAGTCGATAACCACTAGGCCGCCGCTATCACGTAGGCGCAGTTGGCGCGCGACTTCGTCGGCAGCTTCTAAGTTGGTGTTGAGGGCAGTCTCTTCGATGTCGCTACCTTTGGTGGCGCGCGCCGAGTTGATGTCGATAGACACCAGCGCCTCAGTTGGATCGATGACAATCGAGCCGCCCGATGGCAGTTTCACTTCGCGCTGGAAGGCAGTCTCAATTTGGCTCTCGATTTGGTAGCGATTAAACAGCGGCACCGAATCTTTATAGAGTTTAATTTTGTTCTGATAGTGCGGCATGACTTGCTGCACAAAGCTCATGGCTTCGTTATATGCCGCTTCGTTATCGATCAATACGTCGTTGATGTCTTGGCGAAGGTAGTCGCGGACAGCACGAATAATAACGTTGGATTCTTGATAAATCAGAAAAGGTGAAGGCTTTTCGGTGCTCGCTTGGTTGATGGAGTTCCATAGCGTGAGCAGATAATCCAAGTCCCATTGCAGCTCTTCTGCGCTGCGGCCCAGACCCGCAGTACGGACAATAACGCCCATATCATTAGGGATAGTGATGGAGTTCAGCGCATCTTTCAGTTCCTGACGCTCTTCACCTTCGATGCGCCGCGAGATGCCGCCGGCGCGAGGGTTGTTGGGCATGACCACTAAGTAGCGGCCAGCTAGTGAGATAAAGGTAGAAAGTGCTGCGCCTTTATTGCCTCGCTCTTCTTTTTCTACTTGAACGATGACTTCTTGGCCTTCCTGTAGCGCTTCTTTGATACTGATGCGGCCGCCGGCTTCCTTTGGCGACTTGTTGAAGTATTCACGAGCAACTTCTTTTAATGGCAAAAAGCCGTGGCGATCGCCACCGAAGTCGACAAATGCTGCTTCTAAGCTAGGCTCAACGCGAGTGACGCGGCCTTTATAAATGCTGGCTTTTTTCTGTACGCGGCCACGGTGTTCGAGGTCGAAATCATAGAGGCGTTGGCCATCTACCATTGCCACCCGAATTTCTTCGTCGTGTGTGGCGTTAATTAACATGCGTTTCATGTGC
>JBFJJU010000085.1:0-9941 GCA_041612115.1 Perlucidibaca sp. | reverse complement strand
TTGGTCAAAGATGCCTCGATGGGCGGTGAATTTCCAGTGATGTGCGTGACGCTGATGAACCCCAGAACTGGCGGTGTCTTTGCTTCTTTTGGCGCTCACCCTAGTTTCGAAGTAGCACTTGAGCGCAGCCTCACCGAGCTATTGCAGGGCCGCAGCTTTGAAGGCCTAAACGATGTGCCGCTGCCGACGTTTAACAGCATGGCCGTGACTGAGCCGAACAATTCAGTTGAGCATTTTGTGGACTCGACCGGTGTGGTGTCGTGGCGCTTCTTCAGTAGCAGCGCAGATTACGATTTCTGCGAATGGGATTTCTCTGGTACCAACGAGGAGGAGGCCGCGCGTCTGTTTGGCATCCTGAGCGCTATGGGCAAGGAAGTCTATGTTGCCGTGCGCAATGACTTGGGTGCGCCGGCGTGCCGCATCTTGGTGCCGGGCTATTCCGAGGTGTATCCAGCCGAAGATTTGATTTGGGATAACACCAATAAAGCCTTGGATTTTCGCGAGGATATTCTCAATTTGCATAAACTGAGCGATGAGCAATTAGCGAGTTTGGCAGAGCGCTTGGAAGACAGTCCAGTCGATGAGCAGACCGACATCATCACCTTAATTGGCATTGAGTTCGATGAAAATACGGTGTGGGGCCAGCTCACCATGCTTGAGCTTAAACTGCTGATAAACCTAGCGTTACAAGAGCATGAGCAAGCTCTAGAACGGGTCGAATCGTTTCTACAGTTCAATGACAACACCGTTGAGCGTGGACTGTTTTATCAGGCCGTGAGAGCGGTGCTCGAAGTCATTCTCGATGACACCTACGAGTTAGAGGACTACCTGTATAACTTCAAGCGCATGTTCGGCGAGAAAATCATGGAGGCTGTGGTCGGCTCAGTAGAAGGCACGGTGCGTTTCTATGGCTTAACGCCGACCAATATGCAGCTTGAAGGCTTGGATAAACATCTACGCCTGATCGAAAGCTATAAGAAGCTGCATGCTGCACGTGCGTTGAGAAATTGCTGAGGCTGTCGTGCCTAACTCGCTTTTCGCCATTTTAGCGGTGTGCTGCCGCTCCACTGGCGAAAGGCGCGCGTAAACACACTTTGATCGGCAAAGCCCAAGAGCAGGCTAATGTCTGGCAGCGCTAAATCGCTATCGCGTAAATAGTCTTTTGCTAGTTCAAAGCGCAGGGAATTAACCAAGGTTTTAAAGCCCATGCCGCGTGCTTCTAGCGCACGGTAGAGACTGCGTTCAGCAAGGCCAATGCGCATCGCGACTTGCGCCATGGTTGGCGCGCCATCTTGCATAATGCCCAATATCGCTTGCTGCACATCAGACAGTAGTGGGTCGAGCTTGGGCAATGCTTGTAGCATGGCTTCGGCCTGCCGCTCTAACAGGCCCAACAAGTAAGGGTCCTGGGTATTCACCGGCAATGTCATAAAGTGCGCAGGGAAGTGCAGCTCGTTGACGCCAGCGAGAAACTCTACCGGGCAACCATAAAAATGCTCGTATAGTTTGCGATTGGCGGGCGGGCTATTGGGCGTTTTCATCAAGACCGGCTTGATGTCATCACGACCGGTGAGCAACGAAATAAAATTCATGATGCCTGAAATAAAGACATCATCTGAGAGCTGTGTGGAACGCCGCTCAATGCTCCAGCCCACGATCACGACGCCGGCTTCGGCGCGAAATATCGTGGGCACAAGATTGTGTAGCAAGGGCTGAAACCGATGAAAGCGCATCAGGGCTTGGCCTAGCGTGGTGCTGTAAATGCCTAAGTAGCCAAGCACGCCGGCGTGATGTGGCTGTAGGCATTGGCCTATCTTCAGGCCTAAATCATCGCGAGGGCAGAGTGCGTGTATTGCCTCTAGCAGCTGCCACCAAGTCTCAATAGCGACTCGCGAGCTAGCACGCAGCTCGTTTAGCTGTGCGCGCAGTTCAATCGCCTGCAGACCTTCCTGATCAAGAAAGCTACTGAGCAAATCTAAGGCGCTAGGATCTATTGATGCCGCCGACGATGCATTTTTCATCTGGCAGATAATGCATAAAATTGGTGATATTGGTCAAGAGCGCTGGTCAGCTCATCCCTACCATGTGTCGTGTAGAAAACTAAAAAATAGGAAAGACCATGGATGCAATAACATCACTTTTTATGCCTTTGCTGCATACGTTTTTTGGCGACAATATTGACTGGAAGCAAGTATTTTTAATTGGTATGACGCCGCTGTTTTTGCTCGCTTTTGCGCTTGAGTTTGCTGTGCAAAAACGCCGTAAAAACACGGCTAGCTTTAAGCTCAAGGAAATCTTCGCCAATCTGTCTTTGGGGGCGTCGTATCAGCTCTTTGAGGCCATTATGTGGGTGTTATTTACTTCCGCAGTGTTGTCGTGGGCCTATGGCTATCGCTTGATGGATATCCCCGTAAATGCGTGGACCATTGTGCCGATTTATGTCGCCGTGGAACTGTGCTTTTATATCTATCACCGCAGCTCGCATCGCGTGCGTTGGTTCTGGACTGCCCATGTGCCGCATCACAGTGGACAGGTGATGAACTTCACCACGGCCATGCGCCAAAGCTTGCTGAATGCCTTTATAGGCACCTGGATTTTCTACATTCCATTGTGCTTTTTAGGCGTGCCACCCGTCGTGGTGATGTTCTGCTTGGCGGTGAACTTGGCTTATCAATACTTCATTCACACCGAGACTATTGGCAAGTTGCCGGCATGGTTTGAGGCCGTGTTCAATACACCATCGCATCACCGCGTGCATCACGGCCGCAACCCTGAATACATCGATAAAAACTATGGCGGCACGCTGATTATTTTCGATCGTTTGTTTGGCACGTTTGAGCCTGAAGTAGCAAAGGCTGAGTTCGGCATTACCCAACAAATCAATTCGTATAATCCCGTGGTGCTTAACTTGCACGAAGCTGTCGACATGATGCGCGATGTCATGGCTCCGGGCCCTGCGGCGCAGCGCATGAAGCATTTGATTATGCCGCCAGATTGGGAGCGCGAAGGCCATACGCCAATACGCACATGGTCGGTAACTCCGCATTCAATAGCTGTCAAAGATGGTGCATCGAATGCTTCTGAGCTCAGTGCGAAACGCTGAAATACCTGAACTAATTGCTGAGTACATAGCGCTATGACAAGAGAGTAATTCGTTTTACTCTCAGCACCTTAATGCTCATACAGCACTAGGTGAACTCATGCTTATTTTCTTTGCCAGCCTGGCCATACTTATACTTGGCTATAAGTTCTACAGCCCATTTGTTGAAAAGCAGGCTGGCATTGACTCTAACGCGATAACTCCCCAGCAGCGTCTGCATGATGGCGTTGACTACGTTGCTATCAGCCCAATCAAAGCATTCCTCATTCAGTTTTTGAATATCGCCGGCATTGGCCCCATTTTTGGCCCGATCTTGGGAGCTTTATATGGCCCGATAGCACTGGTCTGGATTGTCATTGGCAATGTGCTTGGCGGCGCGGTGCATGACTACTTCTCTGGTGTCATGAGCTTGAAGGAGGATGGCAAAAGCCTGCCCGAGATTGCCGGCCATTATTACAACGTGGTTTTTAAAGGCCTGATGTTGGGCTTCACCTGCATGTTGCTATTTTTTGTTGGTGTGGTGTTCATCATGAGTCCAGCTGGTCTGCTGAGTAATTTGCCGTATTTTGAAGGCACTTTTTTAGCAGGCAATAGCTTTTGGGTGCTGGCTATCTTGACGTACTACTTTTTGGCCACGCTGCTACCGATTGATAAAATCATTACTAAGCTATATCCGCTGTTTGGCTTGCTCATGATTGTAATGACCAGCCTGATCGCCGTAGCGCTGATGTGGGATGCGCCACACCTTCCGCAGGTGGGTGATATTTTCGCCTACTTCGATGGTCATCATGCGCATGAGCTCCTAAGCCCTAACCCCGATGGCTTGCCTGTTTGGCCCTTATTATTTTTGACGATTACCTGTGGTGCCATCAGTGGCTTTCATTCCACGCAATCACCAATGATTGCTCGCTGCCTGACTAATGAGAAATATGCTCGCCCGGTGTTTTATGGCGCGATGATGTGCGAAGGCATCGTCGCCTGCGTTTGGGCAATGGCAGGCATTGCTGCCTTTCCCGGCGGCTATGCTGAGTTGAAAGGCATATTGGATATGGGCGGCCCCGGCTTGGTGGTGAGCCAGATTGCCACCGGCTATCTGGGTGCTTTTGGCGGTGTCATGGCGATTTTAGCGGTTGCTATCTTCCCGATTACCTCGGGCGACACGGCTTTTCGCTCATTGCGACTGACCATTACCGATGCCTTTAGTATCCCGCAATCAGCTCTGCGCAGGCTGGCGCTAGCAGCACCGCTCTTGGGCATCGCCTATTTTATGACACTGCTCGACTTCTCCTTGATTTGGCGCTATTTCGCCTTCTCCAACATGCTGCTGTCTACCAGTGTGCTATGGCTAGCCAGCAAATATCTGCTAGATAGAGGCACATTTCACTGGGTTGCCAGCATTCCAGCCGTGATTGGTACGGCAATCACCGTGTCCTATATTGCAACCGCCGGCATAGGTCTGAATGTGTCGGCGAATTACAGTCAGCCCATAGGCATAACAGTCGCTCTGTGCTGTTTTGTTGGACTAATCATTCACCACATAAAACGCCATGCATCTGCTTAGGTCTGGCCGGCTGAGGTAAATGGGGTTACAGATCTATCGCGTCGACGCCATTGGCTAGGCGTGAGTCCTGTCCAATGCTTAAACGCTCGACTAAATACAGCGATTTCGGCATAGCCCAAGTCGAGCGCTAGCCGAGTAACGTCTATGTCACTATCGCTAAGGTGAGTACAGGCTAAGTTAAGCCTAACGTTACGCAGACAACCATCGAAGCTGGTTAGTTCTGCCTTGAGTTTGGTTTGCAGGGTACGACTGTGCAGACCAATCACATGTGCCACTGCCGCCAAAGAGCATTCCCCCGTTGGTAGTAAGGCAGAGATGCATCGCTCCACTTGGCGACCAATAGACACCGGCATGAGCTGCCAGTCATCGCGCCAATGTTGCTGCAGGCGGGCATGTAAGCTAGGTGATATTGCGATGGGGCGCATCAGCAAGCTAGCTGGAAATCGGATGGCGTAGCGTGAGCTTGTTGTATCAACTGGGCATTTAAAGGTTGCTTCACAGGCGTGTAAAACGCTTGCAATAGGCCGCTGCGGCCCAATCCAGACTGCTGTGGCGGACTCATGATCAGGCTGCAAGTCTGTCATGCCTTGGAGCAGCAGCGTTAAGCTGAGCAGCATCAATTGATGGCAATTGGTGGTATGAGCAAAGCTCAAGCTTAGTTCTAACTCAAATTGTTCAGCACTACTATGGAAATGAATTTCTATGCCACGCGCATGAAAGCTAAGGTTGCGCTGGAGGCCGAGTAAGGCCTCGCCAATCGTGTCTTTTTGGCAGAGCCATGCGCCTAGTGCGCCGACAACCTCTAAGCCTTGGCGACGACCCAGCTGCAGTGCAAAAGAGGGGTCTGCTAAGACCTGTGCGGTGTGCTCATAGAGCGCGGCGAGTTTTGGATAGGACAGATAAATATCCGGGTTTTGCAGTGCCGTCAGCGGCAATCCAACAGCCGCTAGCAGCACATTGGGATCATGTCCGTGCCGGCGCACTAGTTCTGCATAGCCTAATAAGCCGCCACTTCTCGCTAGGTATCGCATGATATTTAGTCAGTGCTACTCGTGATTTATCAAATCATGCAGTCAAACGAGCGCTACTGTCGAGCCTTACAACAATAAATAGAGATAGGGTATGCCAACACACTACGATGTTCTGATTCAGCGTGGGCGTTACTTTGATGGCTCCGGTGGGCCATCGCAGATATGTGATGTAGCTATCCGCGACGGGCGCATACACAAGGTTAGCGCAGAGTCCTTAGATGCCAGTCTAGCCACGCGCGTGATAGATGCTACCGGTCTGTGGGTTACACCGGGCTTTATTGATGCCCATACGCATTACGACGCCGAGCTGATTGTCTCGCCGAGTTTGTCCGAGTCGGTGCGCCATGGTGTGACCACGGTATTGGTAGGTAGCTGTTCATTGAGCATGATTTGTAGTGAGGCCGAAGATGCCTCGGATATTTTTACTCGAGTTGAAACAGTGCCGCGTGAAAAAGTGCTACCGATCTTGCAGAAGTACAAAACCTGGCGCACGCCAGCGCAATGGGTAGATTTTATTAAGACCCTACCGCTCGGGCCTAATCTCGTCTCGCTCCTAGGTCATAGTGATGTACGGGTGGCCACACTGGGTTTGCACCGCGCGACTGATCGCAGCATTAAGCCTAGTGAGGCTGAGCTACAGCAAATGGAAAAAGCCTTAGAGGATGCGCTTGATGTCGGCTTCCTCGGTCTATCGACCATGCGTTTGAAGTGGGACAAGCTTGATGGGGATCGTGAGTGGTCAAAAAGCTTGCCAAGCACGTATGCGCGAGCAGGCGAAATACGCCGACTAAATCGTATTTTACGCCGCCGCGACAGAATTCATCAGGGCGCTCCTAATGCCGCCAACCCGCTGCAAATTTTTGAATATATTGGTGCAGCACTTGGCTGGCTACGCCGTCCAATGAAAATGATGTTGATCACACTTATTGAGTTGAAAGGTAACTTCACCGTGCGTCCTATGGCGCAGCTGGTATCGCGTTTAATCCACGCGCTCGGTGGCAATTTTCGCTGGCAGCTCATGCCGACGCCATTCACAGTTTATGCCGACGGCATTGATGTGGTGTTTTTCGAAGAATTTGGCGCCGGCGAAATGGCTTTAGATTTGCGTAACCAAGTCGAGCGTAATGAGCTATTGAAAGACGAGGCTTATCGTCGGCAGTTCCGCAAGTTTTATGGCGAGAAACTCAGTCCGCGCGTTTGGCAGCGAGATTTTGGTGATGCTATCGTGCTCGAATGCCCAGATGTGAGCTTGATTGGGCGCAATTTTGCTGAAATTGCTAGTGAGCGCTCAGTGCATGTCGTTGATCTATTTCTTGATTTAGTTGTCGAGTTTGGTCGCTCGCTGCGTTGGTACACCACCGTGGGTAACGAGAAAGAAGACAAACTGCTGCGGCTTGTGCATGACCCACGCACACTGATTACCTTCTCGGATGCCGGCGCGCATATTCGTAATATGGCGTTTTACAACTTGCCATTGCGCTTTCTCAAGCTGATTAAGAAAGCCGCTGATAGTGACCAATCGGTAATGTCGATGGAGCATGCAGTCTGGCGCTTAACCGGCGAGCAGGGTGATTGGTTAGGCATAGATGCTGGTCATATTCGCGAGGGCGATCGCGCTGATGTGGTCATTCTTGATCCGGCTGAGCTGACGCAAAATTTGGAGCAAGTGAGCTGGGCCGAAATGGAGAACTTCGGGTTGCAGCGCTTGGTTAACCGTAATCCAGGCCTAGTTCATCATGTATTTGTTAATGGTCGCGCTGCTGTAATTGATGGCGCTGTCATGCCTGAGCTCGGCCTAGAGTTAGGATTTGGCAGCTTCTTGCCGGCGAAATAAAGATGAGTAGAGATAATTCTTTGAGCGCGTGGCGCGCTCGCTTTAAGACGTTAAAGATACCCAGCACTGAGCCTACTTCTGGTTTCTGGAAAGCGTCATTTGTAGGTCCATTCTGGCTGACAAGATCGGCTCCTACAGCGATTCGCTTGGGAGGGCTGCCTGGTTGGCGCGGCAAGCGTTTTATTAGCAAAGTCTCGGCAATCAATGTCTTGGCCTCTGGTGAGGAGCGCCTGCCTATGGAAATTTCAGAAATGCTTTCATTGCTTGATTGTCAGCCGGCATTAGTCTGCACATATGGGGCAGAGTCATCTTGGCCATGGCGCTTTGTTCGTGACGAGTTTCGCGAGCTATCTCCGACTAGCTGGCTAGGCATGACCATTATAGATTTGCCTGGCATACGCCGCTTGGGTTGGCCATTCATACTGAATCAGGAGTGATAGCGTTCAACATAAGCGCTAACATTTAGCATAGCGCCGTATAGGTGATTGGTTGAACAGGCATCGCCTCACTGCGCGTCAAGTGATTTAATTGACGCTTATTTTTCACGAGCATTGAAACCATGAAAGAGGAAGTCATCGCGCTGTCAGAGCATTTCTGGAGTATTCGTGGCGTATTTAAAGTGGCGGGCATTTTAAATATCGGCACCCATGCATCCTTGGTTAAGCAAAAGACTGGGAAGTTCATATTGCTCGATGCCTACACTTTGCATGATGAGCTGAAATCTACAGTCGATGCGTTGACGCATGATGGCCAGGATATTGAGGCGATCATCAACTTACATCCATTTCATACCGTTCACGTGCGCAATGCCCATCAGCAATATCCAAAGGCAAAGCTCTATGGCACCCAGCGTCATTTAGATAAGTTTCCTGAGCTGCCATGGCAGCCTGAGCTGACGGATTCCGACGCATTTGCTGGCTTATTTGCCGATGAGTTTGAGTTTTCCGTGCCCGCTGGTGTCGACTTTATTTCGCACAATGAGCACATTCACTTTTCATCTGTGTTGGCCTACCACAAGCCATCGCGCATTATTCATGCTGATGACACGCTAATGTATTTGCAGCTGCCTGGCTTGTTAGGAAAGCTTAAAAAGCCTGAAGTGACTTTCCATTTGACCTTGGCAAGTGCTTTGCAAAAGCGGCCTTTAGCGGCGCAGGAGTTTAGGGCGTGGGCTGTGCAGCTGTCGGCGCAATGGCAGGATGCCGAGCAGCTCTGCGCCGCTCATTCGGCCGTACTACTACCCGACGCTCTGCAAGGGCGATCCATCCCTTCGAGAATTCAAACTGCCTTGGCGAAAGTAGATAAAGTATTGCTGCGCCATGAGCAAAAATACGGCTAAGCCACGCGCCTGTTGCCAAGTGGCTTATTGCGGCGAGCTTGGCGACACCGGTAAGCGGCTAAAAATACCGATAATTGGTGTGTCGTGAGCCCGCAATATCGGCTCAATATCACGATGCAAGGCGTGATATTGGTAAAACGGCACTCGTGGGAAAAGATGATGAATGGAGTGCAGGTTTTGGCCAAACCAAAACCACTCCACAGGCTTCATCCATGCCGGCATGATTAGGCTGCTTGTGGTGCGATAACGCTGTGTTTGGTCGTAGGGAAAGTGTGGCCGATAGGCGAACCAATACGCAGTAAAAATCCCACCAGAAATATAGCCTAAAAGTATTACAGCAAAGGTGCCTGGCTGATCGACAAAGGTGAGAAAAGCAATTCGCCAACCTAGCGATACCGCGACCTCTAGGCAGTAAATGCTCCGCTCTTTTAGCGATGCAGCATCCCAACCGTGTTTGACGAAGAAGCTGTTTTGCGTCCACAGAAACTTAAAAACTGTAGTGATGAAAGACACGGTACCATTGCCCATGCCACTAACGACGAAGTCGGGGTCTTTGTCGGCTTGGTTGGTATAGCGATGATGGGTAAAGTGCTCAATACGATGCGAGGCATAAGGAATGGCAATGATGGGTGCGACTATGTAGCCGCAGAGATCGTTAATCCATTTGTAGCTGTCATTTTGGCCATGGATATTACCGTGAGCGGCTTCATGCAGCGGGGTATAAGACATATAGGTCAGCGCCGCACAGGCCATAAATGCCAGCCAGGGTGAAAGCGAACCACTAGCAAATAATGCCAGACATAAAACAAAAGCAGCCACGACGCTGACGGTGAGCGCGATTGTCGGCCAGGCCATATTGCCCATATAGTGCTTGGCGCTGGCAATGGCTTGCTTGTTCAAAACAGTGCGATCTATTTCCATCGTTAGTATTCCTTGTAGTGCTAACTTAGAACCATAGGGCTTCATAGCAAGCATCACTACGGCCGGTGTGGCCATCTGTAGTGAATCTGCGGCCACATTCAGTAACGGAAAAAGGGCTCCACCATCTATGTCCACGCATGAAGAACAGCTGCACC
>JBFJJU010000084.1:0-9946 GCA_041612115.1 Perlucidibaca sp. | reverse complement strand
CACCGCGCAAGAGCCCTTGAGCGGCACTTTGCTGCTGGGCACCAGTCATCATATTGGCCTCCACCGCCTGCCGCCGACCTTGCGCGCATTTAGCCGCGCGCACCCCAAAGTCCGGCTCGATATTCGCTTTATTGATTCTGAACAGGCTTATGAAGCAGTGCGCAGCGGCGATCTTGAGTTGGGCATCGTTACTCTGCCGCCGACACCTGACTCACGTCTGCATAATGAAGTTATTTGGCCGGACCCGTTAAGTGTGGTCGCAGCACCGACGCATCCACTTGCTATTAAAGCCGCTCGCAAAGGCAGTATTGCGGCAGCTGATCTGGCTTTATATGAGGCCATTTTGCCCGCCAGCAACACCTTCACGCGGCAAATAACCGAAGCCATGTTGGCGCGTGAGGGGCAGCAATTGCAGGTCAGCTTAGAAACTAATTATCTTGAAACGCTAAAGATGATGACATCAGTTGGGCTAGGATGGAGCGTATTACCAACTAATTTATGTGATGACGACGTGGTGGAAATTCCTGTGAAAAAAGTCGCACTGGCTCGAGAGCTTGGCGTGGTTTATCACCCCAAACGCGCGCTATCACGTGCGGCGCTGGCCATGCTCAGCCTGTTACGTGAACACGCCTCTGGAGATGCTTAGCCATGAAACACATTCGCTTTATGCAACGCGACAGCCTCTTATTACGCGCCGAACACTGGGGCTCAGCAACAGCGCCTTTAGTTATGCTCGTGCATGGTTTTCCCGACACGCCGAAGAGTTGGTATGGCGTGGCTGAGAAGCTTGTCGATGCCGGATATCAAGTGCTGATGCCATGGCTGCGTGGCTATAGCACAGGCAGTGCAAAGCGTGATGCAGCCTATGACTTAATCTCTTGCGCCGAAGACTTGGCAGCATGGTGCGATGAGCTAGGCCAAACGCAAGCGCATTTAGTTGGTCATGATTGGGGCGCAGTTTTAGCACAAATTGCGGCACTGCTCGCCGCCCAAGCAGGCCAGCCGTTATCGCCAAGCAAGGCAGCGACGCAAGCTGCTGGAGCGCAAAGCATTCACTGGCAAAGTATTAGCCTGCTAGCCATACCCGCGTTTTATCCGCTGCTTAAAAGCACTCACGCCCTACCCAGCCTGCCAAAACAGCTCAAGCTCTCGTCTTATATGGCGCATCTGCAATCTGCACAATCGTGGCGATGGGTCAGCGCCGATCATGCCGCTTGGGTAGAGAAAACCTGGCAGCGTTGGTCACCAAGTTGGTTATTCACGCCAAATGATATCGCGGAAGCACGCGCGACTCTGAGCCAGCCCACTATCGCATGGGCCGCCACTCGCTATTACCGATCGCTATTTACGCCGTGGCGGGCCAGTACTCGCCAAGTCTATGCATTAATGAGCAAGCCTATTCGCCAACCGCTGCTATTGCTCGCTGGCCGCGATGATGGCTGCATGCACAGCGATTTTCATGAGCGCCTAGCAAGAAATTTAGCAGGGAATGCACAGAGTCATGTGTTAGCTAACGTTGGACATTTTTTGCAGGCCGAAAACCCACGGACGGTGGCAGATTATCTGTTGAAATTTATCGCAACTCATCAGCAGTGATTAGTCACCACCAGCGCTTAGCCTTCGCCATTGCTGCTCATCAGCCTGCACTTGATAAGCCGCCCACGCCAACAGCTCCGCTAGTGTCAGAACGCGCACATCGCCACGACCAAGACCGGCAATCGTCTTCACGATAACTTGTGGACGCTTTGCACCCGGCTCACTGGCATCAACAACACGGCGAATCGCCCAACGTTCACCGACTTCGCCGTTGCTAAAATAGCGACCTGGCACAAGATCATCGGCAGATACTGGCGAATGATTTTGTTGCTCGCGCAAAGCACGATAGAGCACCTTTAGCTCATCATCGCTGATGTCAATGAGTGAACCGATTTGGTCGAGTGCCAAGCGTAATTGCTCAGGCGAAAAAGGATCTTCAGGAGCTAGACCATCTCCAGCTGCAACAATAGCCTTTTGGTAAGCCCACGAAACTGGATAGCGGCGCCAGGGAAACGGCGCATTCAGCGCAGTGGCAATGACGACGACTAAGCCTGCATCGAAGAGCACAGGGAAGAAAATAAAGCTCCAGTCTGGCGTATTAGTGCCAACCGCCAACACTGCCGCCAATGCTGTCGCACCACCTGGCGGATGTACGCAACGGAGGCAGTGCATAGCAAAAATAGCCAATGCCACAGCCAAAGACGCCGCCAGCACGCCGCCGCCTAAGGCTTTTGCCACAGCAACGCCGACCACGGCTGAAATTGCTTGACCCATTAAAACTGCCCACGGCTGCGATAGCGCACCATGCGGCACAGCAAAAACTAATACTGCGGTGGCACCAATCGATGCCACTAGCCAAACATCATGTGCTTGCAGCCACGATGAACCGGTGGAGCCCAAAAACGCCACTGCCGCCAATCCGATGGCGGCAGTCAGCATGGACACCCAGCGCTCACGCCAAGGCACGGCATGATCTGGAATACCTAAGGCGTGGCGTGTTCGCCACCACCAACTTCGTCGTTTACGCATTAGAGATCAGGTAGTTTCGCCGGCGATTTAGTGGGTTTAACACGGTAATCAATACGCACATTGAAGGGCTTACCCGTGTTGCGGTCGAGAATATTAGAGATGCCTTCATAGCGCAGCAAGGACTTACTCTCTAAACCGTAGATAACATTGAGCGGTTCAACCACAAAGCGCAGCAGCGAGTCAGGTTGAATACTGATACGAATGGCCTTTTCTCCAGCGAAATCTAACTGGCCTTTGGGCACAGCTTTAAAGCGATAAAAGTCGCGGCGACCAATCACTATCAAGCTTAAGTCGACAGATTTTCCCGCCTTAAAACTGCTTAGATTATCGATGAGCAAGCTATTAAAGCCAGAGTCTGCCGCTAGGTTTTTTTGGCGGGCAATAGACTCGGTCTTTATGTCTTTATCACGCTTAGTTTTCACCGTGACCGACTTGTCGTCGATCGCGCTGATGGAGTCTTGGTAGCGGCCGCCGCCCAACGTGAATGTGACTAGCGGAATATAGGCATCCTTGCTGAAATCTAAGGCTTTATCGCCCATAAAGCGGCCATCGGGAGCATAGAATCTCATCGTGCCTGATAGCCAGCGATCGCCATCGTATTGGTGATTGTGCACCTCGGTGTAGCGGTATTCGCCGGTCTTCAAATCCGTGGCATAGCCATAGTAAGATTTTGTCTCTACTGCCGATGCCGGTGTGCTCACGAAGGCACCTGTAGCAAGTGCTATACATGCTACCGTGCTGATTATTTGTTTGCGAATAGTCATAAGTCCCCCCCCTTAGCGTTTGCTAAATAAATAATGGCCGACGCCCCACTCACGACCCTGCTCATAACCAAATAATTCGGCCACGGCCATGTAAAACATACGCCAGCGCTGAAACCAAATGGCTGCTTGATCAACGCCATAAGTCTCTACCAACAGAGGCATCAGCGTGTCGCGTTGCGCATCCATGCCGGCTAACCAATGATTCGAGGTTTTCTCGTAATGGCGACCATCGACCCACCATTGCCGATCGAGGCTTAAGTCAGCTTGGAAATTGGCAAATAAAGTTTCGCTCGGCATGATGCCGCCGGTGAAAAAGTAGCGCGTCATCCAATCATCGGCTGCTTTGTCTTCAAAAAAATAGGCGAGATGGCGATGGGCAAAAATGTGCACAAAAAGCTTGCCGTCATCGTTTAACCAGCGCGAAATTTTTGCCAGCAATAAGTCGTAATTGCGCATGTGCTCGAACATCTCAATTGACATCACGCGATCAAAGCCAGGCTCAAGCACCGCGCCGGCTTTTGATGTCGTCGGAAAGTCAAAGTCAACGATATTGCCAGTAAGAATGGTTAAGTTGGTGATGCCACGCTCATGCGCCTGAGCCTCAATGAACTCGCGCTGACCATGCGAGTTCGACAAGCCAACAATGGTGGAGTTCGGATAGCGCCTCGCCAGCCACAACGACATCGAGCCCCATCCGCAACCGAGATCTAAAATACGCATGCCATCTTGCAAATCGGCGCGTTCGGCATAAAGCATCAGCATCAACTCTTCGGCTTCGGCCAAAGTTTCATTGCCGGTGGCATAGAAGCAGCAAGAGTACTTTAAGCACGGGCCCAAATGCCGATGAAAAAATGCTGCTGGCACTTCGTAGTGCTGCTCATTAGCCGCTTGAGTTTCAATGGCAATCGGGCTTTGTCGTAGGTCGCCGAGCAGGGCATGGCGAAGTTCACTGGCACGCTCGCTATCGAATGCACCCTCATCTACTAAGCGTTTATGCATGAGCTTGCGCATGCCGTAACGGGTTAAGCCATCGGGTATTAAGCCACGCTCGCAGAGGTCAATTACATCCATCACTCATCTCTCTTATTGTCTTGATTTTGGCAGCCGCCAAAGTAGTTAAATATTGTTTTAGGGCTGGTTTTTGGCACGCTTAGGCGGTCATGGAATTAGCGCGCTAGTGCTCGTGATGTAGTCGGCATAACTCCCACCATGACGCGCCGAAGGCCAACGATGGCATAAATAGCGCCGGTTGCGCCCAAGCTCCAAGGCCAAACCGCGTCCACAACGCCGCAATCAGCACCGGTATGGCACCCGCAGGTATCAGATCAATAGGTATGTTGCTGTTCTAGCGCGTTAGCCAAGGCGCTTGGCATTGAGCCTTGGCCGCGCGAACTTGCAGGCGCTAAATACGGTACAAGAAAGTCTGTCGCCGCTGCTAAGCTGCCACCGGTGAATAGTGCCGCGAAAATATGACCATAAAACCAACGCGTATAGAGCGTGACCGGCACATTGGCTAGTTCTAGGGCTGCCTGCATTTGTTTCGCTTGCTGATAGCTCACCATCGTATCTAGACGGCCGTGATAGAGAAAATGCGGTGGAGTCTGAGCGCTAACATGCGTCACTGGCGATGCTTCAGCCCAAAGCTCAGGTGCTTCATCACGTGACTTGCCGAGCAAATCTTTCACCATTGTTGAGTTCGGCCATTTGCGCAGGTCGGCCGGTAAGCCGCCAGCAATGACCGCGACTATCGGCACTGCCTGTGGCTGCATAGCCAATAACGACGCTAAATGTGCACCTGCCGAATAGCCCCAGACAGCAAGGCGCGACGTATCAAGGCCATGCTCAGCACCCTGTGTGGCCAGCCAGCGCACCGCCTCACTCATATCGTCTAGCTGGGCAGGAAAGCGCCATTCAGGAGCTAGCCGATACGACACCGAGACAGCGGCATAGCCGGTGGCTTGCAAGTGCTCACAAATCGTTTTCACATAGCCATCATCACGCGCACCACTGCCCCAACCGCCACCATGAATGACCAGAACCGTTGGTGCTAACGCTGAACCATTGGGGCGATAAATATCGGCCTGTAAATTAGCTGGCCATTGCGGCGAGCTATAACGCACGGTTTCTGGCAATGGAAACTGCTCGGCATGTAGCAAGGATGAAAAACCGCACAGCAGCAGTATATTGAGTAGCGCAAATCGAATCACAGGCGGCAATCGCATGGTTTTTACACTCATTTATTAGTTTGTCTTAATCATTAGACTCCGCATCTTGGCGGGCGTTACACGATAAGATCGACCAATGCGCTAGCGTCATTATAAAAATCGCCGTAGTCTGCGAACGCAAAGTGGCAGAGCTAGAGTCACTTAGCGTGACTTTTAATTGGAGTGGTCATGGCCAAAAATAGCCAAGCAAAAAATAACAATAACATCAGCCCCACTGCGCATTACACCGGCTATGTCTGGGTCGCCAACGACCTTTCTCACCCCTCTTTTGCCACACTGAAAGGTCAGGCCTTATACGCCGCATTACGCGGACCACAATGGCTGTCGCAACGCCTAAGTGGCCCTAGCATGGATAATATTTTACTGGCGCGACACACACTCATTGACCTTCAGCTTGAGCGCGCAATTAGTTGCGGCGCAGTCACTCAAGTGATCGAAATTGCTAGCGGCTTATCACCTCGTGGATGGCGTTTTGCCGAGCGCCATGGTGACGCAATTGAGTACATCGAAGCGGATTTACCGGCCATGGCTCAGCGCAAACGTGAGCTACTTAAAAACGCCGGCCTCGATAGAGCCAATCATCGTGTTGTCGATATAGACGCTTTTAGCGATGACTGCCCGCTCAGTCTCAACGCTCTGATAAGCACCCTAGATCGTCGCAAAGGCACTGCCATCATCACCGAGGGCTTGATCAATTACTTCGACACCAACAGCGTAATTGGTCTTTGGGGCCGTATCGCAAATGCACTAAGCCATATGCAACGCGGTATCTATTTGTCCGATATTCATCTGAGCAATCTTGGCAACGACCTAGCCAGCAAGGCATTTATACAGATGCTGTCGCGCTTTGTTCGCAGCCAAGTGCATTTGCACTTTGATGGCGAAGCAAGTGCTGAGCAGGCTTTATTGCTCTCAGGCTTCGGCAGTGCACATTTGCTGCGCCCACGCGACTTTGCAGAGGGCTTGCCTTATTGCCGAACGAAAGGTGTTAATCGCGTACGAGTGATTGCGGCTCGAACGGGCAACTGGGATTAAACACTGATGGTTGGCAGCGAACGTCGTGCGCCATAGTGCAGTGCTATGAAAGCCAGCATGCACAGGCCAGCAGCAGCTGTGAATATCCAAGGTCCGGTGTCTGGCGCCCACAACACCCCTACCCACCACGAGCCCAGCGCCACGCCTGTGCCCCAGAGCATGCTGTACACGGCTTGGCCTTGGCCTTGGTTGCCATCACCAAAGTAGCGATAAATTCGCGTCATGGCGGCAGCATGAAAAGTAGCAAAACTCGCCGCATGCAGCAGCTGCGCTAACCAAATCACCTCAACACTATCAACAAACTGCCCTATCAACACCCAGCGCAGAGCCGCCAACAACAAGCTAATAAGCATCAGTCGTTGCTCACCAACCCACGGCAAAAATCGGTGCATGACGATAAAAATAGCGACTTCGGCAAATACGCCAACGCCCCATAACCAGCCAATATGCGTGCGCGAGTAGCCATGCTCTTCGAGAAAAATGCTGTAGAAGGTGTAATACGGCGCATGCGAAAGCTGCAGCAGAAAATGCGCCAGAAAAAAGCTCCAGACTGGCGTTTGCTTGAGCAACTGCCAAATATTTGATTCGGCATCACGACGTGTTGGTGTGGCAATGTCTGGCACACACAAGCTCGCCAGCCACGTAGCTACAGCGCAGGCGAGCAAAGCCAGCGGCAACATCGCAACATCATAAAGATCAAACGCCAAGCCTAGCCCAGTACCGGTGACAATAAAGCCTAATGAGCCCCAGACACGGACTTGGCTATAGCGCTCACGCTGGCGGCCCAAGTGCGCCATGGTTACTGCTTCAAACTGCGCCAAAATGGCATTTTGAAAGAAGCCATAGGCCAGTAAGACCGCAGCTAATGGCCAGAACTCGCGAGCGACAAATACACCTAGCCAACCAATGCAAATCATGAATGCGCCGATGCGCACCAAGCGTAAACGCTGGCCAGTACTATCGGCGATATAGCCCCAAAAGTTCGGCGCGATGATGCGGGTTGCCATGACCACAGCCATTAGCTGACCAATAGCCTCGGCGTTAAAACCCAAACTTTGCAAATACAAGCCCCAGTAGGGCATGAAGCCGCCGATGACGGCAAAATAGAAGAAGTAAAACGCGCCCAGCCGAACAAACGGTGGGCGGGAGGAAAAACTCACAGCTTAGGCGTATTTAAGACGCTGGCCGGCACTACTGGCGTAGTGCATTGCACCAAAGCATTTTGCGCACGATGACGCAGCGCATGATCGAGCAAAACAATCGCCATCATGGCTTCGGCAATCGGCGTTGCGCGCACACCCACACAGGGATCGTGACGACCTTTAGTGACTACATCTATCGCCTCGCCCGCCAAGTTAATGCTGCGACCTGGCGTGGTAATGCTCGAGGTGGGTTTCAAGGCAATGCGCACCACCAACTCTTGACCGCTGGAAATGCCGCCCAGTACGCCACCAGCGTGATTACTTAAAAAGCCTTCTGGTGTGATTTCATCGCGATGCTGCTCGCCGCGCTGATTGACCACCGCAAAACCGTCACCAATCTCCACGCCTTTCACCGCGTTAATGCTCATCATCGCGTGTGCTAAGTCAGCATCGAGCCGATCAAACACTGGTTCGCCCCAACCCACAGGCAGGCCTTCGGCAAAGACCTCAATGGCGGCACCAATGCTCGAGCCCTCGGTGCGCATGCTCAGTACTAAAGCTTCCATCTTCGTCACTGCATCGCGATCACCGCAGAAGAATGGATTTTCGCGCACATAATCCCAGTCGCAAACTTGCGCTTTAATATCGCCAATTTGTGAGACACGGCCACGAATGCTGACGCCGAACTGCTCGCTTAAGACCTTACGAGCAATGGCGCCAGCCGCCACACGCATCGCGGTTTCGCGTGCACTGGAACGGCCACCGCCACGGTAATCACGAAAGCCGTATTTATGCGTGTAGGTGTAGTCAGCGTGCGCAGGGCGAAAAGTATCGGCAATATTGCCGTAGTCTTTCGAACGCTGATCGGTATTTTCAATCACCAACGCAATCGGCGTACCCGTGGTTTTACCGTCAAATACGCCAGATAAAATACGCACCACATCATCTTCACGGCGCTGCGTAGAAAACGATGAGGTGCCGGGCTTGCGGCGATCTAAATCACCCTGCAAGTCCGCTTCAGACAGCTCAATGCCTGGTGGTACGCCATCAATAATCGCGGTCAATGCCGGCCCATGCGACTCACCTGCGGTCATCACGCGGAAAACTTGACCTATGCTATTACCGGCCATTAGATGCTGCTCTCAAAAGTGGCTTGATGTTCACGACAATCAGCCGCGCTCAAAACAAATACACCCTGCCCGCCGCGAACAAAATCGACCCAAACAAAAGGCACATCGGGGAAAGTTTGCTGCAAGGCCCATTGCGAATTTCCTACTTCTACAACCAGCACGCCATTCTCACTGAGATAGTCGGCCGCTTCCGCCAAAATGCGCTTAGTAATATCTAGGCCATCAACGCCCGAAGCCAAACCCAGCTCCGGTTCACGAGTGAATTCGGTCGGTAAATCCGCCATATCCTCGGCATCAACATACGGTGGATTACTGACAATCAGGTCATAGCGCTGGCCAGGAAGCTTATTAAACACATCAGACTCAAGCAGGCCAACACGCTCTTGTAAGTCGTGATGCTCAACGTTTAGTGCCGCCACACTTAGGGCATCTATGGAGATATCCGTGCCATCGACCAAGGCATCGGGGAACTCCACTGCGCAAGCAATCGCGATGCATCCGGAGCCTGTGCAAAGGTCTAAAATGCGTTGCGGCTCATAGTCTAGCCAAGGCAAAAAACGGCTTTCAATCAGCTCAGCAATGGGCGAACGCGGTACTAGCACGCGCTCATCGACATAAAATGGCAGATTGGCGAAGTAAGACAAGTTCAGCAAATAGGCCAAGGGCGTGCGGTCATTAACGCGGCGCTTAAGAATATCGGCAATTGCCGCCGCTTCACTAGGTAGCACTCGTGCATCGATGATTTCAGCATCGGCAGACCATGCCAAGTTCAATGTTTGCATGACCAAGGCAGTAGCTTCGGCAAAAGGGTCATCACTGCCATGACCTAAATGCACATCGCAGCCACGAAAGCAGCTAACGCAAAATCGAATCCAGTCACGAATGCTGACTAAATGTTGCTGGGCTTCAACTAAAACCTCATCGGATAAGGTTAACTCAGCGCTCGATTCGCTCACATGCACTCCCAGGCCATCACGCAGATAGCAGAAAAAACGGCAACCTCGTGTAGGCTGCAAAGACTTTGGATTTTATACTAGCTAGCGCCCTTAAGGGGAGACTGTCGCCGACAGACGAGGAATTAGCGT
>JBFJJU010000083.1:0-9985 GCA_041612115.1 Perlucidibaca sp. | reverse complement strand
TCGCGTCTTTATTTTTGAAATGGTAATAAAGATTGCCGGGGCTCATGCCCATTGCCGCAGCCAAATGATTGGTCGTGACTTGGCGCTCACCTTGGGTGTTAAACAATTGCAGGCTGGCGGCCAAAATGCGGTCGCGAGTCTTAACAGGGGCAGCAGAAGTCATCAGGTTCTCAGTCGCATCATTGACAGCTTAGAGTAAATGCTCTAAAAAATTGGCACAAGTCGCTATACTGTCTTCAGCGCATATACTTTTAAACGAGGTTGTTATGGTTGCTCACGTTGCGGCATTAGCCGAACAAAATCCGCAAGTTGCTGATATGCAGCGTATTTTTAATGCCCAGCGAGCAGCTTATGGCCTTCGCCCAATGCCTTCGGCAGAAGAGCGCATTGCGAGTCTGAAGCGCCTGCGCGAAGTCATCATCAAATATCAAGATGATTTGGCCGACGCCGTTAGCCAAGATTTCGGCCATCGCTCAACGCATGAAACAAAAATTGCTGAAGTACTGACTTCCTTAGAAGCCGTGAAATACGCCAGCAAAAATGTGAAAAACTGGATGAAGCCGCAGAAGCGCCACTCTGGCATTTTGGCGATGCCAGCAAAAGCACGCTTGCACCCACAGCCCTTGGGTATTGTTGGTGTTGTAGTGCCATGGAACTATCCGATTTTCCTCGCTATTGGTCCGCTAGTGGGTGCGCTTAGCGCCGGCAACCGCGTCATGATCAAGTCATCTAGCTTCACGCCGCGCTTGGGTGAAACCCTGAAACGCATGCTGGCTGAAGCTTTTAGTGAAGATACAGTGGCGGTGATTACGGGGCGTGGCGAGGTCTCGGAGGCATTCAGTCATATGTCATTTGACCAAATCACCTTCACTGGTTCGACCAATGTTGGTCGTACCATTATGCAAAACGCGGCGGCCAACTTAACGCCTGTGCTGCTTGAACTGGGTGGCAAGTCACCAACCATCGTTCATGAATCTTACCCAATGACTGATGCCGCTGAGCGCATCGCTTTCGGCAAATGCTGGAACGCTGGTCAGACTTGCGTAGCGCCAGATTATTTGTTGCTGCCACGCGGTAAGACGGACGAGTTCGTTATCGCTTTCACTGCGCAAGTTAGCAAAATGTACCCAACATTGGTGACTAATGCCGACTACACCAGCGTTGTAAACGACAAGCAGTACAGTCGCATTCAAAGCTATTTGGCCGATGCTCGTGAGCAGGGTGCCCGTGTCATTGAAATCAATCCCGCCAATGAGCGTTTTGAAAACACACGCAAGATCCCGCCGACAATTATCATCGGTGCTAAGCCAGAAATGATGATCATGCAGAATGAGATCTTCGGGCCTATTTTGCCAATTTTGGAAGTCGAGTCGTTGTCACAGGCACTGGAGTTTGTGAATTCTCGCCCGCGTCCATTGGCGCTGTACTACTTCGATAACGACAGTGCCCGTGCCGACTATGTCGTCACTCATACGCACTCAGGCGCAACCGGCATCAATGATGTGGTTACCCATGTTGGCGTCGATGACTTGCCATTTGGCGGCGTTGGTCCCTCAGGCATGGGTCGCTACCACGCCTACGAAGGTTTCCAAACTTACTCAAACATGAAAGCGGTGCTGGTGCGCTCATCGATTTATTCGGTGCGTTATATTTTGCCGCCGTTCAATAAAGCCTCTCATACGTTGATCAAAAAGCTATTCCTTGGCCAATAAAATGCGTTAAAACGGAGCCTTAGGGCTCCGTTTTGCTTTCTAAACTGCCTTTGTAAGCGCGACAAAAGTGTGGCAATACACTCGAACACCCTCTCAATAAAAACAATATCGAGGATGCTATGACCTCAACCCCAGTTACCGAAATACACCCTAGCGTAAGCCGCCGAAGCTTTTTGCGCATAGGTGCCATTGGCGGCTTTCTGCTAGCCACGGGCTCTGCTACCGCGATGCTAACGGGCTGTGCAAAATCACATCCCGCCAGTGATCGCCTATTTTTGCGTGAGCAAGATGTTGTGGTGCTGACCGCACTCATCCCTATTGTTTTAGCTGATGCTTTGCCCACAGATGAGTCGCGTGCTGCGGCAGTAACACGCACGCTAGCCGCCATTGATGGCTTTGTTGGCAACACCAGCCCTGCAGTGATGGATCAGCTCTATCAACTCTTCGATTTACTCAGCCTGCCTCCTGCGCGCGTGGCCGCGGCTGGCCTATGGTCGGATTGGCCAGATGCGAGCGAAAAAGACTTACTGGCCTTTCTCACGCGTTGGCAGCACAGCAGCGTCGGCCTATTCCGCGCGGGTTATGCTGGCTTGGTCAAAATCATCACCGCCGGTTGGTATTTATTGCCTGAAAGCTGGCCTGCTATCGGCTATGTCGCGCCAGTGCGCGTGGTTTAGGAATAGGAGCAAATAATGAGCATAACTGTCGCAGGAATTATTGATCCTATTCGTCTTGGCATAGCCAATGGCTGGAAGGTGCATCACGCCGGCGAAATGGCGACTGATGAAAGCATCGAATGTGATGTGGTGATTGTTGGTACTGGCGCTGGTGGTGGCACTGCCGCCGAAGTACTCACGCAAGCAGGCTTGAAAGTCGTCATGCTCGAGGAAGGTCCATTGCGTAGCAGCGATGACTTCAAGATGCAGGAGGGCGAAGCCTTTCGCGATCTCTATCAAGAAGGTGGTGGACGCACCACAAAGGATGGCGCTTTCACCATTTTGCAGGGCCGTGCCGTTGGCGGAAGTACCACAGTGAACTGGACATCGAGCTTTCGCACGCCGCCAGAAACACTAAAGCATTGGGCCGATGTAAATGGTGTTAAAGGTCTCGATGAGGCCTCGATGACACCTTGGTTTGAGCGCGCCGAACAACGCTTAAACATTAGCCCTTGGATGGTTCCTGCCAATCCTAATAACGATGTCATTCGCACTGGTTGCGAGGCCTTAGGTTGGAGCTGGCATAGCATTCCGCGCAATGTTGCTGGCTGCTGGAACTTAGGTTATTGCGGCGTTGGCTGCCCGACAAATGCTAAGCAATCGATGTTGGTGACGACGATTCCTAGTGCACTGACTGGCGGTGCTGTGCTGTATCAGCGCGCGCGCGTGAGTCAGCTCATTATTGAGAAAGGTCGTGTTGCCGGTGTGATGGCTGAAGGCATGCCCGAGCAAGGCTTTGCACCCACAGGTCGCAAACTAACCGTACGTGCTCGTCATACCATTTTGGCTGGCGGCGCGATTAACAACCCCGGTATTTTGCTGCGATCGAAAGCCACCGATCCGCATGAGCGCGTGGGTAAGCGCACTATGGTGCATCCAGTGAGTGCGAGCTTCGCTCAGTTTGAGCGTGAGATGAACGGTTGGACGGGAGCCCCACAATCGCAATACTCCGATCATTTCCAATGGAAAGATGGTGCTGCAGGACCGATGGGATTCAAAGTTGAGGTGTTGCCGATGTTGCCCGCATTTATTGCTGGTCTATTGGGCAGTTTTGGTGAGGCGCATTTGCAGGAAATGAAAGCACTCGGCCATTTAAACGGCATGATTGCGCTGATGCGCGATGGCTTCACCGAAGATTCGCCAGGCGGTAGCGTGAGCCTTCGTGACGACGGCTCGCCTGTGCTCGACTACCCGATGACCGATAGCCTAGCCGACGGCTTGCGCCGCGCTTATTTGGCGATGGCAGAGATGCAGTTTGCGGCGGGTGCTAAGCAAGTGCGCATGATGCAAATGGGTGCGCCGGCGTATAAGCGCTGGGCTGATGCAAAAGCTGCCATTGCGAACTATAGCATCGAAAAATTCCGCACTGGGCTGGGCACAGCGCACTTAATGGGGGGCTGTGCAATGGGTGAAGATCCGCGCACATCGGTGGTCAATAGCCAAGGCCAGCACCATCAGCTAGAAAGTTTAAGCGTCATGGATGGTTCGGTGTTCCCGACCAGCATTGGTGCGAATCCGCAGTTGTCTATTTATGGCTTAGTTACGCGTAACGCCACTTTGCTCGCGCAGCAGTTAGCACCACTGACAGCAGCTCGTCAGGATGACTGGGCGGCGTTACGCATGCTTGGTTAGGCGCTCATATTTAGCTTGCAGTTCCTCTCGACTCTCCGTGTGATTTGGGTCGATAGGAATGCAGGCCACAGGGCAAAGCTCTACGCATTGTGGCTCGTCGAAATGCCCCACGCACTCGGTGCAGAGCGCGGGGTTAATTTCGTAAATTTCCGGACCCATATAAATCGCCAGATTAGGGCAGGCCGGCTCACAGACATCGCAGTTAATGCATTCGTCGGTGATGAGTAGTGCCATATCTAGCTCTTGCGCGGGCCATGCCCGAGTTTTTCAGCGAAGGCCGCGAGCACCACAGGTGATACGAACTGCTGCACATCGCCACCGAGTATGGCGATTTCACGCACCAAGCTCGATGAGATAAACGACAGGTGCTCAGAGGGCGTTAAAAACACTGTTTCGAACTCGCTATTGAGCTGGCGATTCATATTGGCGAGCTGAAACTCATACTCAAAGTCGGACACCGCACGCAGGCCGCGCAGCACCACGTTGGCATCCATTTCAGTGACAAAAAACGAGAGCAATTTATCGAAGCCAACGACTCGCACATTGGGCAGATGAGCGACCACTTCTTGCGCCATGCTCACGCGTTCTGCTAGCGAAAATAGCGGCTTCTTCTTTTCACTGGCGGCGACCGATACAACGACTTCATCAAACAAACGCGAAGCGCGTTCAATGAGGTCTTTATGGCCATTGGTGATGGGGTCAAAGGTGCCGGGGTAGACGACGCGTGTAGACATGGGCATTCCTTGTTCTATGTTTTATCAGGCGAAAATGGTGAGCAGTATGCGGTTGCTAACAAAGCTATGTGGCCGATGATAGCAGCTCATCTTGCCTTCAGCGCGTTATCACAATTTATAGCGCTAACGTTGGCAGCGCGCGCAAAAGACAGTGCTGCGCGCGCTTAAGCGGACTTCGGTGAGCGGCTTATTGCAGCGCAGGCAAGGCTCGCCAGCACGACCGTAAACACTCAACTCTTGCTGAAAATAGCCCGGCTCGCCTTTGCCATTAACAAAGTCGCGCAGCGTTGTGCCGCCACGCTCAATGGCCTGCGCCAAGATCTCGCGCACGGCATCGCTGAGTGTCTTATAGCGCGCCTGACTAATCCGCCCCGCTTCACGCAAGGGGTGGATGCCGACGCGAAATAACGCTTCATTGGCGTAAATATTGCCAACACCGACCACTACATGACTATCCATTAGAAAGCTTTTGATCGGCGCAGATTTGCCGCGGCTGAGGCGAAACAGGTGTTGATCATCGAAAGCCACGCTTAATGGCTCAGGCCCCAACGTTGCCAACAGCGGGTGTTGCTCGACAGGCAGCTCCAGCCATAGGCAGCATCCAAAGCGCCGCGGGTCGTGGTAGCGCAATTCCCATTGCGGCTCGGCATCTAGGTCGTCTTCGCGATCGCTCAGGCTAAACACCAAATGGTCATGGGTTTTGCGATCGGTGCCGGGTTCAACCAAGCGCAGGCTGCCAGACATGCCCAAGTGCACCATGAGCACACCAATATGGCTGCTGGCCTCGTGCTCGCAATACAGCAGCAAGTATTTGCCACGCCTATCGATACGCTGAATGAGGCGGCCGGTGAGGGTGTCGGCTAGTGATTCGGGCACGGGCCAGCGCAGACGCGCGTTATGCACAGCGACTTCGCTAACGCGACGGCCAATGCAGTGTGGCGCTAGGCCTTGGCGAGTGGTTTCTACTTCGGGCAGTTCAGGCATGGCGTGTGGGCGTGGCAGATTAGTGGCGCAAGCGTAACCCATGTGCGATGAGATCGCGCAAGACCGTGCGCACCATGGTCGCGACTTCCTGCGGATGTGCTTGTGGCATGGCGCTACAAACGCGCGCTATGAGCTCTGAAAGTGCGAGTGGCGCTTCGGCCTGAGTTAGCGCTTCGAGTAAAAAGGCAGCAAAGGGTGTGATTTCATGTATTTGCAGCGAGAGCGCGGCGTCATCGGCGCGCAAGGCCATTAGGCAGACGGAGTGCTGTTTTATGGCGCTCAAATTAGTATCGTCACGCCACTCGTGCACACGCCATTGGTAGGCCAGTGCCCACGCTGGGCCGGCGAGCTGAAGTTGCGGGTCGTGATCGTCCGAAAGAGCCTCAGCTAAGGCATGAGTTTCGACGCCTGAGGCCATTGGGCGTTCATCGATATCGGCGACTAACTCCATCCATTCGTAATGCAGGAGAGACTCAAGCCAAGGTAGGGCGAGCAGTTCGGGCCAGTCTAAGTCTTCGACAAATTCTCTAAAATGCAGCGAAATATCATAGAAAAATGGCGAAGTGCAGTTAAATTCGGCGAAAAATAGATTGGTGAGGCGCGACCATAAAGTCTCGCCTAGCTGTGCTTTGGCGATAGGGAATGTGATGTCGACAAAATTAGTAACGTTGTTAAACAGCAGCTCACGATAAGTCGCGAGGCGCTCAGGCTTAATGCCTGCTGGCGCGGCCGCCGTTTCAGGAGCACGTAAGTGTGCTGTAAAGGCGTATTGCAGGCGCTGAAACTCGGGCAGGTCGGCAACTTGAGACTCTACTCGCAATGCGCTTGCAGGCTCGGCTTGTGGCGCGTGTGCCTGCTCAATCGAGCTAAGCGTGTTAAGCGGCATGGCTAGCGGCCTGCGTTTGTGCGCGGCGAATTAGTTGCATTTCGCTCAGCAACTCGGCTAATGGCGGAATATTAAAGTCGCGCTCAAGCAGTGTTGGCAGCACGCCAAAATGTGCATAGGTCTGCTCTAGCAGCGTCCAGACATCATCACAGACAGCATCGCCATGAGTGTCGATGCGCAGGTCTTCGGCTTCGTGGTAATGCCCAGCGATATGCACGTAGCTGATGCGCTCGGCAGGTAAGGCGAGTAGATATTCGCGTGCATTGAAGTCATGGTTGATGCTGTTAACGAAAATATTGTTCACATCTAGCAGTAGATCGCAGTCCGCAGCTTTTAATACTTCGCTGACAAATTCATGCTCGGCCATTTCGGAGCCTGGCGCGGCATAGGTCGAGACATTTTCCAAAATTAAGCGGCGACCCAAAATGTCCTGTGCTTGGCGCACGCGGGCGGCGACATAATCGACGGCTTCGCGCGTCATCGGAATAGGCAGTAAATCGTAGAGATGGCCTTGGTCGCCGGTATAGCTCAAGTGTTCAGAGTAGGCGCGTATCTGATGTGTATCGAGAAAGTCGCGGATACGCTTGAGAAATTCGGTGTCGAGCGGTGCAGGGCCGCCAATAGATAGCGACAAGCCATGGCAAAGAAAAGGATAGCGCTCGCTGAGTTGGCGTAAGTCGCGGGCGTAGCGACCGCCAAGACCAATCCAATTTTCCGGGGCTATCTCAAAAAAATCGGGGCGGGTGATGTTTGTGATGGCTTCCGACTCGGTGAGAAACTCAGCCATAAAGCTGCGTCGCAGACCGAGACCGGTGCCATTCACCGGAAAACGTGGCTCAGTTGGAGAGACGTTCATCCGACTATCAACAGCTTACTTTTTAGCGCCGCACTTAGCTTCGCCGCATTTGCCTTCGTGTGCTGCTTTTTCTGCACCACACTTGCCTTCAGCAGCCTTATCAGCGCCACATTTGGCTTCTGCAGCTTTTTTAGCGCCACAGCTAGCTTGGCTAGCTTCAGTTTTTGCGCCGCATTTGGCTTCACCAGCTTTAGCAGCGGCAGTGTCGCCTGCGTGCACAACGCCAGTCATGGATAGAGCCAACATGGCAGCGATTGGGGTCAGAGTCTGTAGCTTTTTCATCGGTATTACCTCAAAAGTTAGGACGCTTGGCATCATGTTTGCGCCATCGTCACAGCTTAGACAACGACGTTAGCGGCAACGTTACATACAAAAAGAAACATTTTTCATTCTGCATGCAAATAGTACTGAGCCAACAGCGAGGCCATTAGCTCAGTCAACAGATCGGTTATCAATGCGGATGCGTGTGATTATGCTCTTCGAGCGCTTTCAGCCAGGCCTGAATCTGCTCTTCGCTAACAGGCTTAGCTTGGCGCTTACGCAAGGCTATCAGCATAGTGATGATTTGGATGACTGCGCGCCTACAGTTAGCACAGCGCACCACATGCCAGGTCACTAGCAAGTTAGTTTTGATTGGCAGTGCACCGGATAAAAACTCGGTGGCATTGGTGCCGACATCACGACAATTTAGCATTCGCCGGTCTCCTCGTAATGCGACACCATAGTAAATACGCGGATTCGCGCCCTGTGCAGCAACACACGAAAGTTAGACGGCGAAATGGCCAGCGTGTTACAAATTTCTTTCGGTGAAAGCCCCTCAATGTCTTTCAGCGTCAATGCCATACGCTGGCCATCGGGAAGGTCGGCCATGTGATGCTCAAGGCAGTCCTGCAACACATGCGCCTCTAAAAGCGCCTGCGGCGTGTCGTCAGTCCAGCGTTGAAATTGCACATTCCATTGCATGCCAAAACGACCACCCGGGCTGAAGGCATTGGCCAATGGGTCGTGCTCGCCCTCTAAGCCCTCTAGCGACACTTCGCGCTTTTGGCTGCGAATGATGTTGTAGGACTTGTTCATGGCAATGCGCACAAGCCAGGTTTTCAGACCCGATCTGCCCTCAAAGTTGGCGATGGCGGAATAGGCCGAAATCCAGCTTTCTTGCACGGCATCTTCGGCATGGCGCGGCGCAACGCTACGCGCGGCGGCAACCATCGCGCCACCAAAGCGGCGCATGGCCTCACCCCAGGCGGATTGCTGGCCTCCGCGCAGGGCCGCAAGCAACTCGCGTTCGCTGCTGTCGGCATTGATTTTCGTTTCGGTGGCTGTGGCCATCCGTAATCCCCCTTCTAGCTATAATTTTTGGACGTTAAGTTGCTGTGACCCTACCCAGTGACGGGCAAATTGCTGTGCCACGCGTCCGCTGCGTGAGGCCCGAGTTTGCGCCCAGCGTAGAGCTTCTCCTCGGATGTCTTTATTCCATTCGGTGTACTTGAGCTGTTGTAAATGATGCTGCACTAAGCGCTCGTAATCGGCCTGCGAGAAAGCTAAAAACGATAGCCATAGGCCAAATCGCTCTGACAAAGAAATCTTCTCTTCGGTTGATTCACCGGGATGAACTTCGTCGTCTATCCACTGAAACTCACGGTTGTCGGCATGCACAGTGGGCATGAGAAAGCGGCGGTTGCTGGTGGCGTAGATGAGCACGTTATCGGCCGGTGCTTCAATGCCGCCATCGAGCGCGGTTTTCAGTGCAATCAGCGCTGGGTCCGCATTGGCTACCGAGAAATCATCGACATATAAAATAAAGCGCTCGGGCTTGCCGCGTAGTGGCGCGACAATTTCCGGCAAATCGATGAGGTCGTGCGGTGGCACTTCGATTAGGCGTAGGCCATCGGCGGCAAACTCATTGAGTAGAGCCTTTACGAGGCTCGATTTGCCGGTGCCACGTGCGCCAGTCATAAGCGCGTGATTGGCGGGCAGGCCGGCAACAAACTGAGCGGTGTTTTCGCGCAAGGCAGCTTTTTGGCGATCGATACCAAGTAGATCGTCGAGGCGAATAGCATCGATGCGATCGATTGCTTGCAGGGCATGGTGGCGCCAGCGCCAGGCGAGAGTTGGGGCGTTGTTCATACGAGCTCAACACAGAAGACAAGGCTCGAGTATAGAGTGAACAAGGCACAAAAAAGCCCGAACAAAGTCGGGCTTTTTTGCGAGAAGCTGCAACTAATTGCTAAAAAACAGCAATTACTTGATTTTAGCTTCTTTGAACATCACGTGTTGACGGATTTTGGGATCAAATTTTTTGATCTCCATTTTTTCCGGCATGGTGCGTTTGTTCTTTGTAGTTGTGTAGAAATAGCCAGTGCCAGCAGTGGACACAAGACGAATCTTATCGCGCATGATGTGACTCCTTTACCAGCGGCTTAAACAGTAACGCCCTGAGCGCGCAGATCAGCAACGATCAC
>JBFJJU010000082.1:0-10164 GCA_041612115.1 Perlucidibaca sp. | reverse complement strand
CTTTCGGGCAGCCCGCTTGTTCATCATAGGTATAGCCACAATCGCTACAGCGATAGCACATCGCGTTTGCTACCGGCGTTACTGGCATAAGTGCTGCACGCTCTGCCGCACCATCAGCAATATGTTGCTCCTGAACACGATTAAGCTCTGAGCGTAAAATCTGCTCACGTTTGCCCGGCTGGATATTGGCGCGAGTCAAATCACCTTTGTAATGCTTGGCCACCAATGGGTTCATTTGACGGAACCAGAGGAAGGGGATGTAAGCGGGAATCAACATTGAGGCATAGCCCGATGGAAGCTGTGGACTTTCTTCAAAATGACGTAAGGCCTGAAAGCTACGTGTTGGGTGTGCGTGGTGGTCACTGTGGCGTTGTAGTTGGTACAAAAACAAGTTGGTTACGATGTGATTGCTATTCCATGAGTGCTCAGGCATGCAGCGTTCAAAGCGTCCATCAGCTCCTTTTTGACGCAGTAGGCCGTAATGTTCAATGTAGTTAATCACTTCCAATAATGACGCACCATAAAAAGCTTGCAGCGCTAAGAAAGGGAGTGCCCACCAGCCCAAAACAGCGGTTAATGCGCCAAAAAATACGATGGTTAAAGCCCAAGCTTGTAAGTTGTCGTTGCTCAAACTCCACACCGACTTATCCTGGCGATTCAGGCGTTCACCTTCGATTTTCCATGCTGATCGAACACTACCAATCATGGTGCGTGGTAAGAATGCCCAAAAAGTTTCGCCCATGCGTGAGCTAGCAGGGTCATCTGGAGTCGCAACATTTTTGTGATGGCCACGCACATGTTCAGCATAGAAATGGCCGTAGGCAACAGGCGCCAATGTCAATTTAGCCATCCAGCGACCAAACTCGTCGCGCTTGTGCGATAGTTCATGCGCGGTGTTAATGGCGATACCGTTAATGGCGCCAACAGACAGCACGAGACCGATATAGCCAAATGCAGTTAAGTCGCCAGAGACGGCAATGATCGCGCCCCAAATCGTGACGATAAATTGCGTTGGGATATAGGCATAAACGATAAAGCGATAATAAGTATCCGACTCCAGCTCGTTCACCATGGATTCTGGTGGATTGTTATTGTCGGTACCAATGAGGCGGTCAAGCGCTGGAATAATGACAAAAATCAATGCTGGGCCGCCCCATAATAGGGCTTGGATGCCCGTGAGTTCATAGGCGGCTAAAATCAATAAGCCCAGCACGGGCAGCATAGGGCTGAGTAGCCAAAGATAGCGTTTGCCATCAGTCCATGCGTTGTCAGCTGTGGTGGTTGTCATGAGTGTTCTCCTAGCGCTAGGCGCTGCTATCAGGCTCTGTTGGCCTTGTGAACATATCATTGTGCAATGTAATGGTTTATGGCAGGCTTAATTCACCGGATATCTATCTCAAAACGCCGACTAAGACACTATGGAAGACTTTTTAAGTGTGGTTTTCGATGATTTACACCTCAAAGGTGCAGGTTATGCCTTTATTCATGGCCACGCTAATTGGTCGGCTAAAGTTGCATTGCCTGGTCGTGCAGTCTTTCATGCGGTGCTATTTGGTGAGGTGTATTTACACACTAACGAGCAGGTTTATCATTTGCATGCCGGTGACTTATTTGTATTGCCAAGTGGTGTCGCTCATCAATTAACGGATGGTCCACAAGCGCAGCAAGGCTCCGAAAATATCAGCTATGTACTCAGTGATCGGCGTCATCAGCCTTATACCTTGGGCGCCGGCGATATCTCAGCGATTGTGCTTATTGCCGGTAGCCATTACGACACAGATCTTGGACAGCCTTTAATGTCAGCACTGCCTGCAGCATTTGCAGTGGCAGGGCAAGGCCAAGAGCCGCCGGAGTGGCTACGCATTGGCATTTTATTCTTGCAGCAAGAAATTAGTGAGTCGCGCCCAGGTCAGCAAAGCATCCTGAATCGTCTGGGTGATATATGGTTTATGCAATGCTTGCGAGTCTATATCGAGAAAATTGCAACGGATGACAGCAGTTGGCTACGCGCGTTAAAAGATCCCGCCTTAGCCACTGTGCTGAGTGCCGTGCATCGACAGCCCGAGCAAGATTGGACTGTGCTGAAAATGGCTGACTTGGCGCACTTATCGCGCTCAGCTTTTGCTGATCGATTTCAGCGCACCATGGGCAAGCCGCCACAACGCTATGTGAATGAACACCGCATGCGCTTGGCCGCTTGGCAGCTTCGCCATAGCGATCAGCCGGTGTGCCGTATTGCCGACATGATTGGTTATGCATCTGAGACTGCGTTTGGCCAAGCCTTTAAACGCACGCATGGCATGGCGCCAGGGCGCTATCGTCAGCATATTCGCGAGCAATAGTCCCTAAAATAGCCGGTTCAGCCTCGCCTTAATGGGTAAATCTGGTATAAAAGACTACGCAAATTACACATAACAATTAGAGCCAATCGCAAAAGGATATTTTATGAGTCGTTACGCCGCTCGCTCAACATTAGTGCACAGCATGCTGCACTGGGCCGAAACCTCCCCAAACGCAGTCTACCTGACACAGCCAAATGCTGATGGATCTTCTTATGATATCACTTGGGGTCAGGCTGCCGACAATGCACGCCGTCTAGCCGCACATATTAAAGCACTCGACTTAGGCCAAGGCACCTCAGTTGCCATATTAGGCCGCAATAGCGCGCATTGGATTATTGCCGACTTAGCCATTTGGATGGCTGGCCACGTATCTGTGCCGCTTTACCCCACGCTAAATGGCGAGTCTGCGGCTTACATTCTTGATCACGCAGAGTGCAAAGCCATTGTCTTTGGCAAAATGGACGGTATTGCTGATGGCTGGAAGGATATCGAGCCTCACCTGCCTACTCTACCAATGTTGAGCTTGCCGCTTTCACCACGCAAAGATGTCCCACAATTCAACGATATTATTGCCAATACTGAGCCTCTTGCCGAAAACGACATCACCTTGCCTGGCGTTGATGAGCTAGCCACTATTGTCTATACCTCTGGCTCTACTGGTCGCCCCAAAGGCGTGATGCACAGCTTCGGTACTATGTGCTCTGTCGCCAATGCCTTGCGTGACACTTACAAGGTTAATCGTGACGACCGCATGCTCTCCTATCTGCCGCTAGCTCACGTTGCTGAGCGTGCCGTAGTTGAAACTGCATCGCTGTACTTTGGCTTCCGCGTGTTCTTCGCCGATGGCCTTGAGACATTCCAACGTGATTTACAGCGCGCTCAACCGACTATTTTCTTCTCAGTGCCGCGCTTGTGGACTAAGTTCTATCTCGCCATCAATGAGAAGCTGCCACCAGCAAAACAACGTGTGTTGTTTAATATTCCATTCATTAGTGGCTTAGTTAAAGGCAAGGTTCTTAAGCAGCTCGGTCTAGATAAAGTACGTTTGGCTATTACGGCTTCAGCACCGTTACCACCCAATATAATGCAGTGGTACCGCGAGTTAGGCCTCGAGTTACTTGATGTCTATGGCATGACTGAGAATTTTGGTTATTCACATGGTTCGCGTCCAGGCGAAGTGCGTATTGGCTATGTGGGCCATGCAAACCCCGGTGTTGAACAGCGTATTGCTGAGAATGGCGAGATTGAAGTGAAAAGCCCTGGCCAGATGATGGGCTATTACAAAGCACCGGATAAAACAGCAGAAGACATGACAGATGATGGCTTCCTGAAAACAGGCGACCGAGGCGAGCTCGACAAAGAAGGCCGCCTGAAAATCACAGGTCGCGTTAAAGAGCTGTTTAAAACTTCTAAAGGCAAATATATCGCGCCAGTGCCTATTGAGCAGAAACTCAATGTGCATCCCAAAGTAGAGGTTATCTGCGTAACTGGCCCATCACAGCCACAGCCATTTGCGCTGTTTATGTTGTCACTAGATGCTGAAAAAGAAATCAAGAAAGGCGAGCTTTCACGCGAAACATTAACTGCTGAATTCAGTGACTTACTGAAGACCGTTAATGCCACGTTAGAAGATCATGAGCGTATGGATTACATCGTCGTAGTGAAGGATCAGTGGACCATTGAGAATGGTTACCTAACACCAACCATGAAAATCAAGCGCAATATCATTGAAGATAACTATTTGTCTCAAGCCGATGCATGGGTTGCACGCCGTGAGCAGGTGATTTGGGAGTGATCTCAAATCACCTGAACATAAAAAAGGTCGGCATTAGCCGACCTTTTTTATGGGCGCTACCTTCTGAAATATAGAAAGCGCGGCGCTATTTTTTTAACGAACGCGGTAAGTGATACGGCCTTTGCTTAAATCATAAGGCGTCATCTCAACCTTGACCTGATCGCCAGTCAAAATACGGATGTAATGCTTACGCATTTTGCCCGAGATATGGGCAGTAACAACGTGGCCATTCTCAAGTTCGACACGGAACATGGTGTTCGGCAGGGTATCGATAACCACGCCATCAAATTCTAATTGCTCTTCTTTCGACATGCAGCAAAGGCCTCGTGGGCTATGAAATGTAGGGCGCTGAGTAAAAGTTCAGACGCTTCGAAAACGCGCGCATTGTGCCCGAAAAAACCTCAGCGCGCTAGCAGCCATTCGTTTTCAATGAGCAGCTCTAATGGGCGGAACTGAGTTTTATAGCGCATACGCTGGGCTTGTCGCACCCAATAGCCCAAATAAAGTGAGCGTAGACCTTTAGCGCGACAGGCTTCTATCTGCCATAAAATAGCAAATGTGCCGAGGCTTCGGGTATTTATTTCTGGATCGTAAAAGGTGTAGACCGCCGAGAGGCCATTATCCAAGTGATCGGTTACAGCAACGATAAGCAATCGGCCATTGAGGCGAAACTCAATGAGCTCGGTGTCCGACCAATCGCTGGTGAGGAACTCACGATATTGGCGTGGGCTAGGTGGATACATATCACCTTCGCGATGACGTGAACTGATGTAGCGCGCATAAAGGGCATAGTGCTCCTCAGACCATTGCACCGCGACAGAAGTTACTGTGATGTCTTGATTACGCTGCCAGCAGCGGCGTTGCTCACGTCGTGGATGAAAGTCTGCCACCGGTATGCGCACCGAAATACAGGCGCTACAACCTTGGCATTGAGGTCTGTAGACATAGTTGCCGCTACGGCGAAAGCCAAGGTCGGAGAGCTGGCTATAAATCGGCGCGGTCATATCGGCTTCAGGGTCGGCAAATAACGTGACAGCCTGGCGGTCGTTTAAGTAGCTACAGGCATGTGCGGCCGTGGTAAAGAAAGTGATATTGCCGCCGCTGCTCATAGAGGCTCCAGCATAGTGAAGCCAGCTGACGCTAAAGTGGCATCTGCTTGTGACCATGGCAGCGCAGGCGATTCAGGCTGTTGAGCCAATCTTGCCAAGTAATCGTTTCGAGACATGATGGTCGCTCCAAGACTAAGCAAATGATCGTTTTCTAACTGGCAGTCAACCAACTCCACATGCCATGCCTGAGACAAAGTCATTAAAGCCCAAAATGCTAACTTTGAGGCATCTCGACAGCGACTAAACATCGACTCGCCGCAAAAAATGCCACCAACGGTAACACCATAGAGTCCACCGACTAATACATCATCGCGCCAAACCTCAATACTTTGTGCCCAGCCTAATGCATGTAACTCGACATAGCCGGCTTGGATTTCGGCGGTGATCCATGTCTCGTCTGCATAGGGTCGTGGAGCGGCACAAGCAGTAATGACGCCGGAAAAGGCCCGATTGCAGCTAAAGCGCCAATCGGCTTGGCGGCGGGTTTTTACTAAGCTTTTGCTAGGAGTAAAGGAAGCAGGGTCGATAACGCAGCGCGGGTCAGGTGACCACCACAGCAGTGGCTCACCGGCAGCTGACCACGGGAAAATACCGGCCCGATAGGCCGCTTGCAGGCGGGCAGGGGAAACATCACCCCCCGCTGCAAGCAGGCCATTTGGATAGTCCAGTGCTGTGCTTGGCGCTGGAAATGTATCATCGCCAATAAGCCACGGCAGCTGCGTGGTCATTAGATATCTTTAGCTGCCCAGTGCGTCGAGATATTTCTCTGCATCTAGCGCAGCCATACAACCAGCACCTGCCGAGGTAATGGCTTGGCGATAGATATGGTCGGCGATGTCACCCGCTGCAAACACGCCCGGCACATTGGTCGCTGTGGCATTGCCTTCGGTGCCACTACGAATGCGGACATAGCCATTGTTCATATCGACTTGGCCGGCAAAAATATCGGAGTTTGGCTTGTGGCCAATGGCAATGAAAATACCGGCGACGGCGACGTCTTGCTGGATGCCATCGCGGCCATCAGCGGTATTGACGGATACTAAACGTGCGCCATTAACGCCGCCATCGTCACCCAAGACCTGCTCTAAGGCATGGTTCCAAATGATGGAGATTTTCCCAGCCTTTTCTTTTTCAAACAGATGATCTTGCAGGATTTTTTCCGATTTCACTTTATCGCGACGATGCACTAACGTGACATGCTCAGCGATATTGGACAGATACAGTGCCTCTTCAACAGCGGTATTGCCGCCGCCAACGACCATGACGCGTTGGCCGCGATAGAAAAAACCGTCGCAGGTAGCACAAGCGCTAATGCCACGACCCATAAACGCTTCTTCTGAAGGTAGGCCTAGGTACTGAGCCGATGCGCCAGTGGCAATGATGAGTGCATCACAGCTGTATTCACCGCTATCGCCAGTGAGTACAAATGGCCGTGTTTTAAGATCCACGGCATTGATGTGGTCAAATAATACTTGGGTACCAAAACGCTCGGCGTGACGCTGCATGCGTTCCATCAATGCAGGGCCGGTTAAGCCTTCAACATCGCCGGGCCAGTTGTCGACTTCGGTAGTAGTCGTGAGCTGGCCGCCAGCCTGCATGCCAGTAATCACTACAGGATTTAAATTAGCGCGTGCAGCATAAACAGCTGCAGAATAGCCGGCAGGGCCAGAACCAAGAATAATTAAGCGGTGATGAATGCGTGCCATGCTAGCTCCAAAGTGCATTGAGGAAAAAATCGTCGCTCAGTATAGCAAGCATGGCATCTTGGTGTGGTGCGGTTACAATGGCCCATCACTTTTATAGCGAGCGCCAACCTGAATGCGCTCAATGAGATCGAAGCCATTGCCTGATAACACATCAAAAAACGCCACTAGCAAAGATGCTCAGCAAATGCCCATGGGTGAGTTAGCCATTAGCGCTCTACGTCGCCGTGATGTGCAAACCATCTTTTGGTTAGTGTTAGCCGCATTTATCCTATTAGCACTCATTACACGTTCGCCGGAAGATAGTGCTTGGACGCATATTGGCAGTGAGCCTTTGCATAATGCCGCAGGCAGTGCTGGCGCCCATTTGGCCGACTATTTAGGCTTTCTGCTTGGTCCATTAGCCTATGCCATTCCAGCGCTGATGCTCTGGCGTGTGATTATTTTGTGGTGGCGACCTTCACGCGCCTTGTTTGGCATTCCTCAGTTTGTAGCATGGGTGGTAGCGTTGCTATCACTGGCAGCACTCGGCCACATCCATTTTATTGCCCCCGACTATGGCTTGGAAAATGCTTCCGGTGGTGTTATCGGGCAGGCTTTAGGCTCAAGCATGTGGCATGCCACAGGTTTGTTAGGCAGCACGCTGATTTTAATTGTGCTGTTTCTAGTGACGTTTACCGCAGCAACAGGCTTTGCATGGGGTAGGGCTAGTGAGCTACTTGGTCGTGGATTGTTTTGGCTGGGCCAGTGCATCGTCGCTGGTATTGCCTCTCTGTGGCAACGTTTGCGCAGTGAGCCAAAAAAATCAACGGCCGCCGTGGCTTCACGCCATATGCCTCAAGTACGCGCCACACCAGAAACGCAGGCAGTCGCAAATGAAGTACCGCGTGTGCGTAGTGAAATCACTATTTCACCTGCGGCTCAGGTAAAAGTAGCGAAGAAAATACCGGTGCAACGACCATTGTTTGCGCCACCACCAGGCGAAGGCGTGTTACCAGCGATGGATTTACTTGATCCTGCGGAAGTGCAGATTGGTAAAGGCTTTAGCCCTGAAGCATTAGAAGGCATGTCGCGCCTACTCGAAATTAAGCTAAAAGAGTTTAACGTCGATGCCACCGTGGTCGCTGTACAGCCCGGGCCGGTCATCACGCGTTTTGAGATTCAGCCAGCTGCCGGTGTGAAAGTGGCGCGCATTACCAATATTGCCAAAGACTTAGCGCGCGCCATGGCAATGATTTCGGTGCGTGTGGTTGAGGTGATTCCGGGCAAATCCGTTGTTGGCATTGAGGTACCGAACCAAGATCGGGAAATGGTGCGGCTCTCAGAGATTCTGACCTCCAGTGTTTATGAGGGCAAAGCCAGCCCACTGACCTTGGCGTTAGGCAAAGACATCGCCGGCAACCCCATCGTCGCTGATCTTGCGCGTATGCCGCACTTATTGGTCGCAGGTACCACAGGCTCAGGTAAGTCAGTGGGCGTGAACGCCATGATTTTATCCATGCTGTTTAAGGCCACACCAGAAGATCTGCGCTTAATCATGATTGATCCTAAAATGCTGGAGCTGTCGGTCTACGACAAGATTCCACATTTGCTAACGCCTGTTGTGACCGACATGAAGGATGCCGCTAACGCCTTGCGTTGGTGTGTCGCCGAGATGGAGCGCCGCTATAAGCTGATGTCTAAGCTTGGTGTGCGTAACCTCGATGGCTATAACAAGAAAGTCACTGATGCCATTGCCGCCGGCGAGCCGATCAAAGATCCACTGTGGAAAGCTGGCGAAAATGTGTTTGAAGAGGAAGCATCAGATCTCGGCAAGCTTCCATATATTGTTGTGATTATCGACGAATTTGCCGACATGATCATGATAGTTGGCAAGAAGGTTGAGGAGCTTATTGCACGTATTGCGCAAAAAGCGCGTGCCGCTGGCATTCACTTGATTTTAGCCACACAGAGACCATCCGTGGATGTGATCACCGGCTTGATCAAGGCTAACGTGCCGACGCGAATTGCTTTCCAAGTATCGTCACGTATCGACTCACGCACCATCCTTGATCAAGGCGGCGCTGAAATGCTGCTGGGCAATGGCGATATGCTGTTTTTACCGCCCGGCACCAGTTTAACTGAGCGCGTTCACGGCGCCTTTGTCAGCGACGATGAGGTCCACCGCGTTTGTGGAGACTGGCGCGCTCGTGGAGAGCCAGACTATGTCGATGCCATTCTTGATGGCGGCTCAGAGGGTGAGGGCGGCAGCAAGGGCGGTTTTGGCGGCTTCGATGATGTAGGCGGTGATCCCGAGCAAGATGCGCTTTACGATGAAGCTGTGGCCTTTGTGCTGGAAACACGGCGCCCATCGATTTCGTTTGTGCAACGAAAGTTCAAAATCGGCTATAACCGCGCTGCGCGCTTGGTTGAGGCCATGGAGAACGCCGGGGTGGTGTCCGCTATGCAGAGCAATGGTACGCGCGAAATCATCGTTCCTCATCGCGATTAAAGGATTCGATATGACCGTTTTAAAATCACTGTTTGCCCTGAGTGTATTGGCCGTTGGCATAAGCACAGCGGCTGTTGCGGCTGACGTTAGCTTGGCAAAGGCCACTGCATCGGTCACAGCTGCAAAACCAGCTCAAACTGCGGTGCAAGAAAAAGCAGCAAGTGCCGCGCTATCGGCCCGTTTAAAAGCGCTAAAAACGCTAAGTACAGAGTTTACGCAAACTACCCAAAGCCGTGGCGCGGCGAACAAAGTGCTCACCGGCACTTTGCAAGCGCGTAAGCCCGGCCAGTTTCGCTGGGAAGTGAAGCAGCCATTCAGCCAGCTCATCGTGGCTGATGGCACCTCGGTATTTATCTACGACCCCGATCTAGCTCAGCTAATGATTCGCCCCTTGGGCAAAGCTTGGGGTGAAACGCCGGCTTTATTGTTTACCGGCGATGCCAGTACGTTGGCGACACAGTTCAGCGTTCGCCAAAGCCAAAATGGCACCATTACCACTTTCCATCTCAGCCCGCGTGCTAAGGACAGCTTATTTACTGAGCTGAACTTATCGTTCAAAGGTGATTTGCCGCAGTCGATGACGTTGCTTGATGCTGGCAATCAGCGCACTGAAGTGGCGTTTTTCAAGGCCAAGCGTAATGTCACCTTGAGCAATGAGCGTTTTACCTTCACGCCGCCTGCTGGCACTGACATTATTCGTGAATAAACGTGATCGATGAGCCCT
>JBFJJU010000081.1:0-10434 GCA_041612115.1 Perlucidibaca sp. | reverse complement strand
TTGATAGTAGTGCACGACCGCTTTACGCGCAGCAAATAAGCCTTTTGAGTCGCAATAACCAACGGCATTAGGCAAATTGCTAATGACATCGGAGAGAATTTCTTGAGGCGCTTCAAAGCCAAACGGCGCAGGGTTGCCAATATTTAGCTTAATGATGCGGTGACCTTGCTCTTCCATTACGTTGGCGGCTTTCAATACCGGCCCACGAATGTCGTAGCAGACGTCTTTGAGTTTTAGCGATTTCGAAATGGCCATGAGCGCTCACACCTACAAATTAAGTGCCCATTCTAGTGCAAATCCTTAGCGCTGTTGCTATCGAAGACTAGAGAATTCATCGTCGAAAAATGGCTTTCATGTTAAAACACTCAATTATGCTAGCTTGGATATTTGTGTTTTGCCTTGGCGCGATTAAAAGGAGTTAGCTCATGATGAAGAAAACAGAAGCGCAGTGGCGCGCAGAGCTCAGCGAGGATGAGTTTCGTATTACTCGCGAGAAGGGCACTGAGCGAGCATTTACGGGTGAATATAACGACTGTAAAGCTGATGGTATTTACGCCTGTCGTTGCTGTGGCGAAGCTTTATTTGACGCTACGGCAAAATATGACTCGGGTTCTGGCTGGCCTAGTTTTTACCAGCCGCAAATAGGCAGTGCCGTTGCAGAGCACAGAGACAGCAGCCATGGCATGACGCGTGTGGAGGTTACTTGCCAAGCCTGCGAGGCCCATCTTGGCCATGTTTTCCCTGATGGTCCGGCGCCAACAGGCTTACGCTATTGCATTAACTCAGCTTCTTTAACACTTAAGCCACGCGGTTAAGCGCGGCACTCTCACTAACTAGGATAATACATGAGCACATTAGGCGATTTTTCAGCTAAGCGAATTGATGGCGAAACTGTGTCATTAAAAGACTATGAAGGCCAAGTGGTTTTGGTTGTAAACACGGCTAGTAAATGTGGTTTTACGCCGCAGTTCACTGGCTTAGAGGCTGTATTTCAGCGCTTTAACGACCAAGGCTTTGTCGTACTGGGCTTTCCCTGCAATCAGTTTTTAAACCAAGACCCCGGCAGCGATAGCGACATTGCTCAGTTTTGCAGTCTAGATTACGGTGTGACCTTTCCGATGTTTGCCAAGATCGACGTCAATGGCCCAGATGCGCACCCGCTATTTCAGCACCTAACACAAGCCGCGCCGGGCTTGCTTGGTAGCAAAAAAGTGAAGTGGAATTTCACTAAGTTTTTAGTTGGTAAAGATGGCAAGGTCATTGATCGCTATGCGCCCACCACCAAACCTGAAGACTTGGTGGCGGATATCGAAAAGGCCTTAGCCAGTTGAGCTTATAGCCCAGCAATCGCTTCGCTTTCTGCCCAAAGACGCTCAGCCACGGCGGCGTCTTTCGACTCGCTCGAGGTCATGGCCTTTTTGCGCCGCACAAAATATTGGCCGTGATGATGCTCAGCCTCGGTTGCTAGTGCTAGCCATACGGCGGTATCGGCACCTTGTTTCGGACTGATCAAAACTTTATCGACTAGCCATTGCGCCGGTGCCGGTAGTTCACGCCAAATGCCAGTAGCAACGCCGCCGGGATGGAAGGCATTGACGCGAATGGAGCTACCTTGCAATTGCGCGGCGAGGCTGCGGGCATAGACCAAGTTGGCAAGTTTCGCGCTGCCATAAGCGGCAAAGTCGCTCCAGTAACGGCTCGGGTGCTCATAGCGTTTTGCGTTTAAGTGGCCCGCCCAATGGGCGACTGAGCTAGTGACAACGACGCGAGCCAAGCTGGCCTCACTCAAGCGCGGCAGCAGATGCTGCATGAGACGGAAGTGGCCGAAATGCATGGTGCCCATCATGCTTTCAATGCCGTTATCGAGCTGGCGCAGGCCTCGGGTAAAGCTGCCGGCATTGAGCATAACGGTATCAAGCTCAGGGAGGGTGCTAAGCACAGTCAAGGCGGCGGCATCGACTTGAGTGAAGTCGGCAAGATCAAGCGCAATGGCATGTAGCTTGGCATCGGGGTGCTGACGGCGAATATCGACTATCGCGGCCTTGGTTTTAGCTAAGTCACGGGCAGCAATAGCAACTTCATGACCAGCTGCGGCAAAGGCCCTAACCATTTCTAAGCCAATGCCACTATTGCCACCAGTAACTAAAATTTGACGCGATGCCTCTGTCATATGTTTCGTCCTGCACGAGTCGGAAATGTGTAACAACGCGAGGAGCATTTGCAATACAGCGCTGTAAGTTTGGCGATACTACGATATAACAGGCCATTGAGCATCTACGGGTGGAGTGATTCATAGTGGTAATTGGTATTTTTGGCGCAGGTAGTGTCGGCTGTTATTTTGGCGCCTGTTTGATGGCGGCGGGTTCCGAAGTGATTTTAGTCGGCCGTGCTTCGCGCCGCGATGAGCTGCGTGACCATGGCTTGCGCGTGACTGACTATATGGGGCGTGAACACAGATTCGATTCGGTCAAAGTGGCCACTGATGCTTCTGCGCTTAATGTAGCTGATGTTGTATTAGTCACTGTGAAGTCGGCCGATAGCGCGCAAGCTGCCGTTGACTTAGCGCCACATCTGCGTGAAGGCACCTGGGTGGTGAGCATGCAAAATGGCATTGATAATGCCGCCACCTTAAGTCGTGGCTTGCAGCGCTGCCGTGTGGTGGCGGGCATGGTGCCGTTTAATGTTGCGCGGCGTGCACTGGGCGTATTTCACCAAGGCACCGAGGGCTATCCTGCGGTGGCTCGTGAGGTAGGCTTGCAAGCGCTTATTGCGAAACCATTTCAAAAAGCAAAACTTGCGCTGCAATGGCATGACGATATGCCTGCAGTACTTTGGGCCAAGTTGCTTCTGAATCTAAATAACCCTATCAATGCTTTATCGGGCCGTCCGCTAAAAGAGGAGTTGTCAATGTGGGCTTATCGCCGCTGTTTAGCGATGGCTCAGCGCGAGGCTTTAGATCTGTTAAAAAAAGCTGGTATTAAGCCCGCGCGCTTAACGCCATTAGCGCCGCAATGGATTCCACGCCTGATGTCTTTGCCCGACTTCTTCTTTTCTCGACTTGCGCATAAATTGCTGGAAATTGACCCTTTAGCACGCTCATCGATGTGGGAGGATTTTGAGTCAGGCCGACGCACTGAGATTGACTGGATTAATGGCGAAGTAGTGCGCTTAGCCGAGCGTTTGGGAGAAATTGCCCCCATTAATAAGCAGCTTGTGCGCTTAGTGCGAGATGCTGAACAAGGCGGTTTGCGGCAATGGGATGGCTCTGCATTATTGCTCTCGCTAAAAGCGGCTGCCGATAGCGCCTAAACGAGATGTGCCTGTAAGGGAGTCTTGACACAACGACAACAGGCTCCCTAACATCCGCGCCGCAGCTATGCTGTTGCCTCGTGAGCTTACTCAAGCGTCACGCTCGACGTCCCCATCGTCTAGAGGCCTAGGACGCCGCCCTTTCATGGCGGTAACCGAGGTTCGAATCCTCGTGGGGACGCCACTTCTACGCAGTAAACGCTACACTTGATTATGTAGATCGGTGGCTTTATTTTGAGCCAAGCTTAACTTGGGGTGTTCCCATGAAAGAGATTGCTCACGCAAGTGTCAGAAATTGCCGTCCAGCGTATCGTCAAGAGATGAACGCAGGTGGCTTCGCCATGCTTTCTGATGAGCCTGTAAACGCCGGCGGCCAAGGCGTTGGGCCAGCACCTTACGATTATATTTTGGCGGGCTTAGGTTCTTGCACCAGCATTACGCTGCAGATGTACGCCGATCGCAAAGGTTGGCTGCTCGATGATTTACGCGTTGAATTAACGCTGAGCAAGGACGAGCAGGGCGATACGCATATTGAGCGCACAGTTTCTTGTAAAAATACCTTGATGCCAGAGCAGTGGGAGAAGCTACTGGACATAGCCGGCAAAACACCGGTCACTCGTACCATGTTGGCGGGAGCCAAAATCAGCACAACTCATTTGCCATAGGGTTCTTCCGTGGGATTGCTCTTTGGTTGAAGTTTCGGTCATGCTTAGTTTGGTGGCTTTCGCAAATCGCACACGACATTGGTTCACGACATGATTGATTTATATACCGCATCAACACCAAATGGCTGGAAGGTCTCAGTTGCACTTGAGGAGTTAGGCCTGCCGTATCAAGTGCATGCCATCGACCTAATGAGCCAAGCGCAAAAGCAGCCTGAGTTTCTAGCAATTAATCCCAATGGCCGTATTCCTGCAATTATTGACCATGATCCTGCCGATGGCGGTGCACCGATCACTGTGTTTGAGTCAGGCGCTATCTTGGTCTATCTCGCTGAAAAAACTGGCCGCCTGATGCCGCAAGACGCACGTGGACGCTTTGCCTGCTTGCAATGGCTGATGTTTCAAATGGGTGGTATTGGCCCAATGATGGGACAGGCCAATGTGTTTTTTCGCTATATGCCGGAGAAAATTCCAACGGCCATTGCACGCTATCAAAATGAGTCACGGCGCTTGTTTGAAGTACTCGATCGTCGCCTAGGTGAGAGTGAATGGCTAGCGGGTGCTGAGTTCTCCATTGCCGACATCGCTAACTGGTGTTGGGTGCGCACCTATAAATGGTCTGGAGTGTCTGTTGATGAGTTGCCAAACCTGCGGCGCTGGCTCGATGCCATCAAGACGCGTGAGGCTTGCTTAAAAGGAGTGATGATTCCGCACCCGATGCCATCGCTAGATGATGATGGCGCTGAAGAGGCTAAAGCTAACTTCGTCAAAGGCGCACAAACCATGGTGCAACGTTAAATATTGCTTGTTTTATAAGCGTTATTTACGAAGCTGCTGACATTGCAACACGCCTGCAACACTCGGCAGCAAATCTACTAAGAACTAAGCTCCCTTCTCACTAAAGCGCGACAGATACCTACCGATAAAGGTTGCAGGATCGACCTATCGAGAAATTACAGGTATCGCGCTATGAAACTTTTGATTGCCGACGACAGCAAAGCCATGCGACTGGTTATCGGCCATATGCTTCGTCAAGCCGGCTTTAAAGGCCACGACATTGTTGAAGCTGCCGATGGCACTGAAGCTTACGATGCAATCCACAAAGAAGACCCTGAACTCATTATTTCGGACTGGAACATGCCTGGCATGACCGGTATCGAAGTCTTGGAAAAAATTCGCTCCGAAGGCATCGACACCACATTTGGCTTTGTTACCACGGAAGTTAGTCAAGAAATGCGCGCTTTAGCAGAGGGTGCGGGGGCGGCTTTTCTTATTGGCAAACCATTTACGCCCGATGATTTTGAGCGCGCACTAGAAGAATACTTAGGCTAAGGAGCAGCTCATGCATAAGTTACCTAGCGCGGATGCGGTAGCTCTTACGCTAACAACCTTTTTGCGTCGAAAAGTGCAAGTCGTTGCGGCTACTCCGCCTGATCGCTTACCCATTTTGGGTCTGTATCGTTCGACTGCCGACAGTAATGTGGCGTCTTGTGAATGTGATGTGGCTTTTGCTGCAGTCACTTCGGCGTCATTTGCACTGATTCCTGCAGCTGTGGCTCAAGAGTCCATAAAAGCGGGTCAGCTCGATGAAAGCCTGCAAGAAATCTACGGAGAAGTACTCAACGTCTTATCGCGCTTATTTGCCGATACCGATGGCGTACGTATCACGCTCACCAGCACCACGTTCCCACCAGCAGCGCTTCCAGAAAGTATGTCGCAGCGCCCTGTAGGTGGTGTTGTTGACTTTGAAGTTAGCGTCGATGGCTATGGCAAAGGTCTGCTTAGTTTAGGACTTTTGGAGGCGGTATGAGTCTAGACATGGACATGAGTGAGTTCCACGGCGTCTTCTTTGAAGAGACCTCGGAGCATCTGGCCAGTCTGGAAACGCTGCTAGTCGGTCTCGATCGCAAGCAGCCTGACCCCGAAGCAATGAATGCGATTTTTCGTGCCGCACATTCCATTAAAGGCAGTGCTGGCACTTTTGGTTTTCCTGACATGGCGGCAGTTACCCATGACCTGGAAACCTTGTTAGATAAAGCCCGCAAGGGCGAGTTGGTATTGACCGAAGAGATCGTCGATATCACCTTGGAGGCCCGCGATATTTTGCTGGCTCAACTTGATCATCATCAAGGCGCAGCAGCAGTTGCGCCATCGCTAGTTGAAAGCTTATGTGCTCGCGTGCGTGCCTTGGCTTCTGGTACGACATCGACAGTTGCAGAGGTTGATACGCCAGTTGAGGCGGCTGTGCCAATTGAAGTGGCAAATGCCGAGCAACCGAAAGCGGCAGTCAAAGTCATCGAGTCATCGTCTATTCGTGTCAGCGTTGAAAAGGTCGACCAACTCATCAACTTAGTTGGCGAACTAGTCATCACGCAATCCATGCTGGCGCTTACCGAACAAAGCCCACTCAATGATGGCAGTGCCGAAGCCGAGCGCTTACTAGAGCGTCTACAGCAGCTAGAGCGCAATACGCGCGAGTTGCAAGAGACTGTGATGAGTATTCGCATGTTGCCGGTGAGTGCAGTGTTTAATCGCTTTCCGCGCTTGGTGCGTGATCTTGCTGGCAAGTTAGATAAACACATTGAGCTGCGTACCTTTGGTGAATCTACCGAGCTTGATCGTGGCGTCATTGAAAAAATCACCGATCCGCTCACCCACCTCATTCGTAACAGTGTTGACCACGGCATTGAGCTACCTGATGAGCGTGTAGCTGCTGGAAAGCCGGCAAAGGGAGTTTTGACCCTATCGGCGTATCACCAAGGTGGCAGTGTGGTGATCAAAATTCAGGACGATGGCAAAGGCTTTGATCGTGATCGCATCTTGGCTAAGGCCCGCGAACGCAGTATTCAGTTAAGCGACACGCCAACAGATCAAGAGATTTGGAATCTGATTTTCGCGCCTGGTTTCTCCACTGCCGATGCCGTAACGGATGTCTCTGGTCGTGGCGTTGGTATGGATGTGGTGCGACGAAATATCGAAAACCTTGGTGGCCGCGTTGATCTGCAATCGGCTCCCGGCGTTGGCACTACCATCACCATTCGCTTGCCGCTGACCTTGGCCATTATGGATGGCATGTCGGTGGGTATCGGTGAGCAAAATTACATAGTCCCGCTAACGGCGATTATTGAGTCACTGCGGCCATTGCCAAAAGACTTGAAGTCGTTGGTTGGTCACGACGGCAGCAAGGGTCGCTTAGTGCTGGTTCGAGGCGAGTATTTGCCGTTGGTGGCACTGCACGAGGTTTTCAACATTGAACCTAAAAGTGCAGAGCCTGAAAAGGGCATCTTGATCATTGTCGACACTGAAAGCGGCCGTGCGGCGCTGTTTGTCGATGAGCTTTTGGGTCAGCGCCAAGTGGTCATTAAAAGCTTGGAGTCGAATTACCGCAAAGTCCCGGGGATCTCAGCCGCGACCATCATGGGTGACGGCAGTGTCTCGATGATTTTGGATGTATCGGAAGCTGTTCGCTTAGGGCGACGGCATGGTGTGGCGGCAGTAGCGATGGCGCAGGCTGTCTAGGAGTTGGTATGGATATTTTGCAGCGAGATAACTCGAAACCAAACACAGGGCACGAGTTTCTAACCTTTGCCTTGGGCGCTGAAGAGTACGGCATCGATATTTTAAAAGTACAAGAAATTCGCTGCTATGAGCGCGTGACGCATATTGTGAATGCGCCTGAGTTTATTAAAGGCGTGATCAATCTACGCGGCATTATTGTACCTATTATCGATTTACGCCTGAAGTTTAATTTAGGTAGCGCCGAGTACACGGCTTTTACCGTGGTGATTATTCTCAATTTAAATTCGCGTGTTGTTGGCGTGGTTGTCGACAGCGTATCTGATGTGATTCAGCTCGAAGCTGATGAAATTCGTGAAGCCCCCAGCCTGAGTAGCGTCGACTTAGACGCTCAGTTTATTCGCGGTTTAGCCACGCTGAATGAGCGCATGGTGATTCTCATGGATATTGAAGCTTTGATGAGCAGCCGAGACATGGCACTAACAAATACACCGACGCCGGCAAATGCCGACGCCGCTTGATTGGAACAAGGAGACACATCATGCGTAATAACTTACCGGTGACAGGCACAGAGCGATTTTTAGGCGAGGGCGAGTTCATCCTCTCTAAAGCGGATCAGCAGGGCAATATTGTCTATATGAACCGCACGTTTATTGAAATTAGCGGTTTTACTGAAGCTGAGCTGATTAATCAGCCACACAATATTTTGCGCCATCCTGATATGCCAACCGAGGCCTTTCGCGACTTTTGGATGACACTCAAGTCGGGTAAGTCCTGGAGCGGTATTATTAAAAACCGTTGTAAAAACGGCGACCATTACTGGGTTCAGGCTAACGCTGCGCCGATTTGGGAAAATGGCGTAATTACAGGCTATATGTCGGTGCGTACCCGCCCAGATCGTAAAACGGTAGAGGCGACCGATGAGCTCTATCGCAAAATGCGCAATAAAGAGACCAGGGTCACGTTATCAGAAGGCCGCCTGATGCAGCCTGGGTTTGCTGGCGTAGTACAACGATTAGGCGACATTAGCTTGAGGCGCCGCATGACATTGGTGTTTTTAGCCGCTGTGGTGCTCTGGGCCGGGCTTGGATACAAAGCGCTAGGGTCATCAGGCAGCAGTGCTCTTCAGTGGGAAGTTATTGCAACGATACTTTGTGGCGCGCTCCTTAATGCTGCATTGCTCTATCGTATTTTCTCGGTAGTGACTAAGCCATTGGATCGTGCGCGTAAGCAGATGGTTGAGATCACTAACGGCAATATGTCCTTGCTAGTCCACACCGATCGTCATGATGAAGTCGGTGCAATGACTGATGCCTTTAAGTCCATGTTTATCAAACTACGCTATGACATGGCCGATACGCGTCGTGCGGCAGACGAAGCTCAACGCATGGGCTTTGCATTGGCTAGTGTGAATGCGCCGGTCACAGTGTCGAACGAAGAAAATAACCTGATTTACATGAATAATTCGGCGCGCCGTTTGTTTGAAGATATTTTAGGTGGTGGTCAGGCCGTTGATAAACTCATGGGCAAACCCATTACTGAGTCGCTGGATGACCCTGAGTTGAAGTCTATTACAGCGGGTAAATTAGATGTACCTAAAGCTGCTGATGGCATGCTCATTGGCCGCAATATCCGCTTAAGCACACGCCCAGTAGTGCATACCGATGGCACCTACCTAGGTCGCGTTTGTCAGTGGAATGACCGCACTTCAGAGGTTCGTTCTGAACAGCAGATTTCGCATATGGTCGAGTCGGCTGCCATGGGTGACTTTACACAGCGCATTGATACAAAAGGAAAAGATGGCTTCTTCCTGGCATTGGCAAATAACCTGAACCAGTTGATTGATGCTACCGGCCAAAGCTTAGAAGATGTTGTGCGTGTCTTGAATGCGCTCGCAAAAGGCGACTTAACACAAACGATTGATCGTGAGTATCAAGGCACTTTTGCTCAGATGAAGTCTGATGCAAACACTACAGTTACTCAGCTGAAAGACATCATCACGACCATCACAGAGGCGACTGATGCTATTAACGGAGCCGCTAAAGAAATTGCTGCCGGCAACGCCGACTTGTCGCGCCGTACAGAGTCGCAAGCCGCTAGCTTAGAGCAGACCGCATCTAGTACCGAGCAGCTAACCAATACCGTGCGTAATAATGCGGATAACGCTACACAAGCAAGTAATTTAGCGCGTAACTCGTCGGAAGTCGCTGACCGTGGCGGCCGTGTGGTTAGCGAAGTGGTCACTACCATGGGCGCCATTGCCGAGTCGTCTAGCAAAATCGCTGAAATCATCAATGTCATTGATGGCATCGCTTTCCAAACCAATATTTTGGCATTGAATGCCGCTGTGGAAGCAGCGCGTGCCGGTGAACAGGGCCGTGGCTTTGCGGTGGTGGCAGGTGAGGTTCGCAATTTGGCACAGCGCAGCGCATCGGCGGCGAAAGAGATCAAAGAGTTGATTTCTGAGTCGGTAGCGAAAGTGTCGAATGGCTATAAGTTGGTGGAAACTGCTGGCCAAACCATGCAGGAAATTGTTAGTTCGACGCAGCAAGTAGCATCGATTATGAACGATATTTCGTCGGCATCGGAAGAGCAACGCACCGGCATCATGCAGCTTAATAGCGCCATCACCACGATGGATGAAACCACACAGCAAAACGCTGCGTTGGTGGAGGAGGCTGCTGCTGCTGCGCAATCGCTTGAGGATCAGTCCACTAACCTAACGGAAGCGGTGGGCGTGTTCCGCATTGATGGTCGTGAACGCTCAGGCTTCGGGTCACGCAAAGTAGAGTGCTTGCCGTTCCGTACCGTTAGCAAAGCGCCAGCGTTTAAGTCGTCGCCCAAGCCCAAGGCAGTGGGTGGCTCAACGGCTGCACGTCTCGATGATGAGTGGGAAGAGTTTTAAGTAGCAGCATAACCCTGAAACGGGTCGTGAGTTCCGTGGCGG
>JBFJJU010000080.1:0-10690 GCA_041612115.1 Perlucidibaca sp. | reverse complement strand
ATGTCTATTTGATTGCCGATGAAATCGCTGTTGGCTTTGGTCGAACCGGCACTTTGTTTGCCTGCGAACAAGCCGACATCACGCCCGACTTTTTGGTGTTGTCGAAAGGCTTAACTGCGGGCTATTTACCGATGTCGGTAGTGCTCACGCACGCGCGGATTTATGAGGTCTTTTACGACCGTTACGACACCCTGAAAGGCTTTTTGCACTCGCACAGCTATACCGGCAATGCGCTCGCCGCGCGAGTAGCATTGGCCTCGCTAGATCTCTTCAAGCAGTATGATGTCATCGCCGCGAACCGCCTATTGGCCTTGGTTTTGGCGGAAGCTATCGCTCCATTACGTGATCATCCGCAGGTTAGCAGTGTGCGCCAAACTGGCATGATTGCCGCGATTGAGTTGGTACGCGACAAAGCTAATGGCACACCGTATGACTGGCGCGAGCGCCGTGGCTTGGCCATTTTTCAGGCGGCGTTGAAGCGTGGATTATTGCTGCGACCTATCGGCAATGTGGTGTATTTCATGCCGCCCTATATCATCACGCCCGAACAAATTCGCTGGATGGTGGCCACCGCTGCCGAGGCCATTGAAGAAGGTTTGCGCGCACCGGCTGGGCACTTTAGTGAAGCTGGGCCGAGCATGGCTTAGTCGCTATGACTGTGGCGCGGCGAGCAACAACGAGTGCCGATATTTTTGATGAGAAAATCATGATTCGTTTATATGTAACTGCCGAGCAAGCTTGGACTGTCGGTATGACCCTAAGCCTGCCAGAGGCCGCTGCTCACCATTGGACACGCGTGCTACGCGCGCGCATCGGCGATCATGCGGTTTTGTTTGATGGCCAAGGCTGTGAGTCCGAAGTTGAGCTAATAGACATCAGCAAGCGCTCGGCGCAGGTCACTCTTATTTCGCTTGCAACGCCCGCCGTGGAATCGCCGCTACACACGCATCTTGGCCTAGTCATGAGCAAAGGTGACCGCCTCGATTACGCTCTGCAAAAAGCAGTTGAGCTGGGTGTTAGCGAGATCACTTTACTCAGCAGCGAGCGCTGTGAGCTACGCCTACGAGCTCCAGATGTTGTCGAGAAAAAACTCGCACATTGGCACGGCGTGCTTGTCAGCGCTTGTGAGCAATCGGGGCGAAATACCTTGCCTCCTCTGCACGGCCCAATGACGCTCGACGACTGGCAATCGACGGTAGTGTCCGAGCAAAAGTGGGTGCTAGCGCCTAGTGTTTCTGGTGGCCCAAATGCTTCAAACAAGCCTGCTTCAGTGGCGCTGCTTATTGGGCCGGAAGGTGGCTTGAGTGCGGCGGAGATTAGTGCGGCGCAAGCCTGTGAGTTTCAGCCTTGGCAGCTCGGGCCGCGCGTACTGCGAACGGAGACGGCGCCTGTGGCGGCCTTGGCGGTGCTGCAATGGCTTTATGGCGACGCGGGCAGTTAACAGTCGTCGATCAAGCACAGCAGCTAAATCACAGTCTGAGCTGCATCCCACAGCAGCTTGCAGCCCACCGCCACCGTAAGCAACTCAAACGCTAGCTTGACCACTCCGCTACCATGGCGCAAAGCCATGTGCGCGCCAAGATAGCCGCCTAGTAATGAACCCATGAGCAAGGCAGGTAACCAGTTCCACTGCACCGGCGCTTGCTGAGCCAGTGCGAGTGCACCAGCTCCATTCCAAAATAATCCAACCAAAATCAAGGTATAAGTCACTGCACGGGTGTAATCGAGGCCAAACCAACGCACTAGCCAGAGCGTAACAAACAGGCCAGTACCGCTAGTCAACGAACCGTTTAACACGCCAATGGAAAATAGCCCAAGCGCACCAATGAGCATGCCGTGACGATCGCGATTGGATTTTTCAGCACTAACGCCTAATGTCGGCCTACGCCATGAGTACAGACCGAGACTCAATGTGAGCACGCCCAAGGCGCCACGAGCTAACGCGTCCGGCAACTGTAAAATCACCTGAGTGCCAACATAGACGCCCGGCAAACCTGCAGCCAAAATGAAAAGCGCAAAGCGCCAATCAATGCTGTCGCCGCGCAGATGCCTTAGCGTCGCACCGACACCAAGAGCAACGCTGGCAATTTTGTGGGTGGCTAATGCCGTGGGAAAAGCCAAGCCGAGGAATAACAGCACTGGCAATTGCAGCAGGCCGGCACCGCCGCCGGCGAGCGCCGATAGGGTATTAGCCAGCAGAGCAAGTCCAAAAAGCAGGATCTGCCCGCTGGCATCGAGCATCACTTATTAGGCTTTTTTCGGCAGGCGATTGCTGATCAAAGTACCCATACCTTCATCGGTAAAGACTTCGAGCAAGCAGGCGTGCGGCACACGGCCATCGATGATGTGCGCGGTTTGCACGCCACTTTTTACGGCATCAAGCGCACAAGCAATTTTCGGCAACATGCCGCCGTAAATGGTGCCATCCGCAATTAGCGCATCGACATCTTTAGTGGTCAGGCCTGTGAGCACTTTTTTATCTTTATTCATCACGCCGGGAATATTGGTAAGCAGAATTAGTTTCTCGGCCTTCAAGGCTTCAGCCACTTTGCCCGCCACTAAATCGGCATTGATATTGTACGAAGCGCCGTCATCACCAACGCCCACAGGAGCGATTACCGGGATGAAATCGCTTTTGAACATAAGTTCAAGCACATCAGTTTTAATGCCAGCTACTTCGCCGACCTGGCCAATATCAACGGACAGGTCAGCGCCCGATGCATCTTTTTTTGACAGCGTCATGCGTCGCGCGCGAATCAAGTTGGCATCCTTACCCGTGAGACCAATGGCGCGACCACCACTCTGATTAATCAGGTTCACGATGGATTTGTTAACCGAGCCGCCGAGCACCATTTCCACGACATCCATGGTTTCACTGTCGGTGACACGCATGCCATCGATAAACTCAGACTCTTTGCCAATACGCTTCAGCATGTCGCCAATTTGCGGGCCGCCGCCGTGCACTACAATTGGGTTCAAACCCACCGTTTTCATCAGCACAATATCGCGTGCGAATGAGCGCTCTAGCTCAGGGTCGGTCATGGCGTTGCCGCCGTATTTAACTACTACTGTTGCGCCCTTAAAGCGCTGAATATAGGGCAGCGCTTCGGTGAGTACTAGAGCAACATTGAGTGCTTCGTTTTGAGAAAGTGCCATGTCTTTATGCTCGCAAAAATGAATTACTGACGACCAGAACTGCCGAAGCCACCGGTGCCACGCTCAGAGGCGTGAAACTCTTCAACCACTTCAAAGCTGGCCTGTATAACAGGTACCAATACATACTGCGCCAAGCGCTCACCGGGCTCGAGCGTAAACGCCACCGAGCTGCGATTCCAGCAAGAAACCATCAGCTCGCCTTGATAGTCAGCGTCGATTAAACCGACCAAGTTGCCAAGCACAATGCCATGCTTATGACCTAAACCTGAGCGCGGCAAAATCAAACCTGCATAGCCGGGGTCGGCAATATAAATTGCTAAACCAGTGCGAATAAGCTGCGTCTCGCCAGGTGCTAACGTGAGCGGCACGTCGAGCAAGGCGCGCAGATCTAAGCCTGCCGACCCTTCAGTGGCATAGCTAGGAAAAGGCAGTTCGCTGCCAATGCGCGAGTCTAAAATTTTGACTTGTAATGACTTCATTTCAACTTCCTTACAGTGATCTATTGGCGGCTTTTTATAGCGCTGCTATTTAGCCGATCGGCGAGTAATTGCACAAGCTGACGGGCGATTTGCGCCTTGCTGGCCTTGGCCAAATCGGCACGGCCAACGCCGTCATCCAGAGGCCAAAATACGGTCATGGCATTATCGTCACTTTGAAAGCCAATGTCGGCACGCGAGACGTCATTACAGGCAATTAAGTCCAGTTTTTTTCGGGCTAGTTTATCTTGCGCATAGGCCTCTACGGCATGCGTCTCAGCGGCAAACCCCATGACCAAGGGACGCTCTCCTCGTGCGGCAATACCAGCGACGATGTCGGGGTTTTTCACCAGAGTTAGTGTGATCTCATCATCTTTGTCGCCCTTTTTGATCTTTTGCTCGGCAACTTGCGCAGGTCGATAATCTGCAACAGCAGCAGTGGCAATAAACACACTCTGCGTAGCACCAACGGCGGCAATCGCGTCATCAACCGCTAGCTCACAGGCCGCCTGCATATCGCGCGCTGAAATGACATCGATGCGCTGTACACGATCGGGCGTGGTTAAGTTCACTGGCCCAGCAATTAGCGTGACGTGAGCACCGGCCTCGGCACAGGCCTCGGCCAAGGCAAAGCCCATCTTGCCCGAGCTGTGATTGCTCAAATAGCGCACAGGGTCGACGGCTTCGCGTGTGGGACCTGCACTGATGACTACGTGGCGACCCGTCAATGCGTGGCTGGCAAATTGCTCGGCACAAAGCGCGACAATCTCTAGTGGCTCAAGGAGACGACCAGCACCAACATCACCACAAGCCTGCACGCCGCTACCGGGGCCAAAAATCGCGACCTCGCGAGCCTGCAGCGTGATCATATTGTTTTGCGTGGCGGGGTCTAACCACATCTGTTGGTTCATCGCAGGGGCAACGGCTTTGCGAGCGCCACAGGCTAACCAACAGGTCGTCAGCAAGTCATTGGCAACACCTTGGCATAAACGCGCGATGGTATCGGCCGAAGCTGGCGCCACTAAAAATAAGTCGGCCCAGCGCGCTAGCTCTATATGCCCCATGGCAGCCTCGGCCTTTGGGTCTAGCAAGTCGGTGTGCACTGCATTAGCCGACAGCGCCTGCAGTGTTAGCGGCGTGATGAACTCCTGCGCTGCGGCGGTCATGATGACTTGCACTTCAGCGCCGGCATCACGCAGACGGCGAATCAGATCGGCGCACTTATACGCCGCGATGCCGCCAGTTACGCCAAGTAAAATTCTTTTCTGAGAAAGCCGCGCCAGCATGCAATTACTCCACATCAGGTCTATACCTTAGGTAAGCGCCACAAGCGCTGCCCTCGGCAAGGACAAATCGTGGGCGAAAGATACCACGAGCTAGTTAACTCAAGGAGTAGAGATGAAAATTCAAGAATGGCCGATCAGTGAACGGCCGCGTGAGCGACTGCAGCGTCAAGGTGCCAGCGTGCTTAGCGATGCCGAGCTCATCGCGATTTTGCTAGGGCATGGCATTTCGGGCTTTTCAGCGGTCGACATTGCACGCCAAACCTTAAACACCACAGGAGGCTTACGGCCGTTACTTTCTGCCTCCTTTGAAGAGGTCAGCAAATTGCCAGGCTGGGGACCAGCGCGCACCTGCCGATTAGTCGCAGCCGTAGAGCTTAGCAAGCGTCATTTACAGGCCACAGTGCTCTCGCGTGAGTCCATTTGCAGTCCGCATGACACACGTAAGTTTCTCAAAGCACGGCTTCGCGACTTAGAACATGAAGTCTTTGCTGTGGTGTTTTTAGACAATCAGCATCGCGTTATTGCTGTTGAGGACTTGTTTCGCGGCACGCTAGATAGTTGTTCAGTGCATCCACGCGAAGTGGTTAAGCAGGCTCTAAAGCATCAGGCTGGCGCGGTGATACTGGCGCATAACCATCCGTCAGGAGTAGCTGAGCCTTCGCCTGCCGACCGGCATATCACTACGCGTCTAAAGGAGGCGCTGGCTTTAGTCGATGTGCGCACGCTCGATCATTTAGTGATTGGCGATGGCGAGCCAGTGTCATTTGCCGAGCGCGGCTGGCTCTAACAAGCAACCATCTCGCAAATAGCTGCTTGCCGAATTAACCAGTTTTCAGGCTTTGGTTTATAGACGTATGGTCGACTGAGACTGCCAATCGATGTGCTCAACCCAGTCTGGATGTGCCGGCTCGGTGAGCACAAAGACACCGAGTATGCCGGCGAAAAAGATCACTTTAAGCAGGCGATCACCCCATATTGGCGCTTCAACACCAGCTAACGCCTGATGCGTTGGGCCAATTTCTAGACTCTGGGTGTCGCGCAACACCCACGCAAGGAGCAGCACGGCGGCGACAATAAAGAGCCATGCGCCACCAACAAAGAAGCCCAGACCCATGAGCAGCGCCACAATCATGGGCATGGATAAAAAGGCACTCAGCCAGACCATTAGCACTGAGATAAATAGCAGCGCCCAAGCGGTGATGCCGAGAAAAAATACACGCAGCATGACCCAGACACGTCCACCAGCACGGTACTCGCCGCTAAACAGTGGGCGCCGAGTCCAATACACCGCCAGCGCTAAAGGCCCGAGCATGAGCAATAGCCCAACCCATGCCCATGGTGTGCGCATTTGACGGCGCTGAGCATCCTGATAAAGCCAGATGCTAAGTGCCGCCAACGTGAGTAGTAACGCAATCAAGCGGTTGTCTCGATATGCTCTGGATCGGTCGGGATATCACGCCCGAGATACAGATACATTGCCGGCACTACAAACAGCGTGAACACGGTGCCGATGGTCATGCCGGTGGCGATCACCAAGCCCATGGAGAAGCGCGATGCTGCACCAGGGCCCGTAGCGATTAGCAGCGGGATCATCGCTAGTACTAAAGCAGCAGTAGTCATTAAAACAGGTCGCAGACGAATTGCCGCAGCTTCTTCAATGGCCAAACGGCGCTCATGGCCTTGACGCTGGAGCTGGTTAGCAAACTCCACGATCAAGATCCCGTGCTTGGCGATCACACCAATAAGTGTCACTAATCCGACTTGGGTATAGATATTGATCGACGCCCCTGGCACTTGAAACATAGCCGCGATATTCAAACAAAGTAACGCGCCACAAATCGACATTGGCACGGTGATGAGCATGATTAATGGATCTCGGAACGATTCAAACTGCGCTGCCAATACCAAATAAATGATGATTAGGGCGAAGAAGAACGTTGTTACCAAAGCCGAGCCTTCAGTTTTGTATTGGCGCGACTGACCGCCGTAATCGACACTGAAGTCTTTCGGTAGCGTCGTGCGCGCCGCCTCATCGAGTACACCTAAAGCCTCACCCAAGGTCACACCCGGACGCGGCACGCCAGAAAGTGACACTGCGCTCAGCTGCTGAAAGCGATTGAGTGATTGCGGCTGCACAGTTTCTCGCAACGTCACCACCGTAGATAAAGGAATCAGCTCGCCAGTCACAGTGCGCGTGTAGTAATTCTCTAGCTGATCTGGATTCAAACGCTCGCTGCGAGTCACTTGCGGAATAACCTTGTACGAGCGCGACTCCATGCTGAAGCGATTGGCATAGCCGCCGGAAAGCATGGCCGACATATCGGCTGCCAGCGTGCTCATATTAATGCCTAACAATGCGGCTTTCTCGCGATCAACTTCCACCTTCACTTGTGGCTTATCGATCTTCAAGTCGCTTTGCATAAAGATGAATTTTTTACTAGCCATGGCTTTTGCCAAAACTTCATCGCCGGCGTTCAGCATCGCTTCAGGACTAGCCGTGCCTGTAATGATGAACTCGACTGGGAAGCCATTACCGCCACTAGGCAGCGAAGGCGGCGAGAACACCGCATTTTGCAAGCCGGCAATTTGACTCACTTTTCCGGTGGTTTCCTGCAATACGTCCTTGGTCGTGCGCTCACGCTCAGTCCACGGCTTCATTACCACGCCAGAAATGGCCGTGTTACTGCCCACTGCCGAGCCGCCGCCGCCCACACCATTGAGTAGGAAGTAGTTTTCTTTCTCAGGAATGGCGTTGACGATTTTCGTTAACTCATCGGTAAATGAGGTCAGATAATCCAGTGATGAAAACGAGTCACTTTGCGAAAATACCAAGAAGAAACCTTGGTCTTCTTCTGGGGCGAGCTCGGCAGGTGACGCTTTAAACAAGAAGAAGCAGGAAACTAAAACAATGGTGCCGAAGGTCAAGATAACGTGTTTGTCATCCATCGCACCGTGCAATTTGCGCTGATAGCCATGACGTAAGTTATCGAACTTCTCATCTAGCCAATGCGCAAAGCGATTACTTTTTTCTTCGCTAGGCGTGCGCAATAACATGGCCGACATCATTGGCGATAACGTCAATGCAATCACCCCTGAGAGCAAGACCGCGCCCGCCAGCGTAAAGGCAAACTCAATAAACAGGGTGCCAGTCAGACCGCCAATAAAGCCAATCGGTAAATACACCGCAACCAACGTGATCGTCATCGCAATCACCGGCCCAAGCAACTCGCGCGCGCCTTTGATGGCGGCATCGAAAGGCTTAATGCCATTTTCGATGTGGCGGTGGATATTCTCCAATACGATGATCGCATCATCGACCACCATGCCAATTGCTAGCACCATCGACAACAAGGTCAGCAGGTTAATGGAGAAGCCCATCAGCTGCATCAAGAAGCAGGCACCAATCATCGATAGCGGCACAGTCACGGCTGGGATCAAGACGCTGCGCAACGAACCTAAGAACAGGTAAATCACTACGATAACAATCAGCACCGCCTCAATTAAGGTCTTGATAACTTCTTGGATGGCATCGTTGATATAGCGCGTTGAGTCGTAAGGGATATTTGCGTTCAAGCCTTCGGGTAGCTGGGCAATAATTTGCGGCCAGACGTTATCGCGCAAGTCTTTAATAACATCGAGTGAGTTGGCATCAGGGGCGACCTCGATACCCATGAAGGTCGCGCTTTTGCCGTTAAACGAGACATCGGTGCTGTAGTTTTCCGAGCCCAACACCACATCGGCGATATCGCCTAGGCGAATAATGGCGCCATCGGCTGAACGCACCACCAAGGCACGGAATTGCTCAGGCGTATTGAGGTCGGTGGAGGCAGTTAAATCGACCTGCACCATTGAGCCTTTAGTCGCGCCAAGTGCCGCCAACACGTTATTACTGCGTAGCGCGTTATAGACATCGCTGGCTGTCACACCGAGCGCGGCCATGCGCTCCGGCTTCATCCAAATGCGCATAGCAAACGTGCGGTCGCCCAAGATGCGCGCGCGCTGCACGCCGGGCACAGTGGCAAGCTTAGGCTCGACCACTCGCACGAGATAATCCGTGATCTGGTTATTGTCGAGAATGTCTGAATAAAACGACAAGTACATCGCCGCTGTGGTGTCACCCACCGACAATTCAACGACCGAATCCTCAGAGTTTTCCGGCAACTGGTTGCGCAGCTTATTGACCTTGGCAGCGATCTGCGTGAGCGCCACGTTGGGGTCGTAATCTAAACGCAAATAGGCCTGAATCGAGCTCACGCCCGACAAGCTAGTCGATTTAATGTAGTCGATACCCTGCGCCGAGGCGATCTCACGCTCCAGTGGTGTGGTGATAAAGCCCTGCACCAAGTCGGCATCCGCACCAACATAGGTCGTCACAATATTGATGACGGCGTTTTGTAGCTCGGGATATTGGCGCACGTTTAAATCAGTGGCCGAGCGCAGCCCGAGCAAAAGGATGATCAGGCTGACAACAATCGCCAGCACCGGTCGCTTAATGAAAATATCGGTAAATTTCATGTCGGTCTCGGCTTAGCTTTCAGCTGGCGTCGGATTGGTTGAGCTTGGCGGCATAACCGTATTATTGATGATCACTTTGGCATCATTTTGCAGCTTTAGCAGGCCGCTAGTAGCGACTTCATCACCAGCATTCACACCTTCAGTCACTTCCACCATATCGCCGCGAGCCTCCCCGGTTTTAATGAATCGGCGACGCACAATCAGCTCATCCTCTGCTTTTTCTGCAGCGGCCTTTTCACCCTCTGCAGCAGCCTTTTTCGGTGCTTTCACAATCACATACACCGAGTTGCCGTACGGGTTGTAGCTCACCGATGTCAGCGGCACTGCGACCACTTTACGCACAGTAGGCAGCGCAATTTCGGCACGCGCAAATTGGCCAGGGCGCAATGAGCGATCCGCATTGGCGACATTGGCACGAACCTTAAAGTTGCGCGTTTGCACATCGACTTGTGGCTCAATCGCACTCACTACGCCTTCAAATACACGGTCATTTTGGCCGTCGAGCGTAACCTTCACTGACTGTCCAACATCAACCAGCAATACGTCTTTTTCCGGCAAGGTGAAGTCAATATAAACAGGATCGAGTTGCTGCAAGGTGACCATGGTTTCGCCGGCCTGCAGGTATTGCCCAACATCGACTTGGCGTATGCCTAACTGGCCGGAGAATGGCGCACGAATTTGCTTTTGCGCGAGCTTAGCGCGCTGGCCATCGGCTGCAGACTGGGTTGCACGGAAGTCGGTCTCAGCACGATCAAGCTCAGACTTCGAAATAGCCTCTAGCTTGTACAGACGCTGTAGGCGCGATAGCTCAGACTTGGCCAAAGTCGCTTGCGATTGCAAACGAGCCAAGTCAGCCTGCTCGCTGCCAGCAGATAGCGTCACCAGCAAATCGCCGCGCTTTACTTGTGCACCAGACTCAAAATGCACTTTAGCTACCAAGCCCCCTGACTCGCTGCTAATGCGCGTACCTTGGCTGGCAACCACTGTGCCGACACCCGAAATCGTGCTGCGCCAGCTTAGGCTTTCTGCCTTTGCTGCTGACACGGCAGCGGCCGGCATCGACATATTGTCAAAGTATTGGTTCATCATTTTATTGCCGAACCACTTCATCCCGAAGAGGCCGCCAAAGACGACCGCCGTGATTACCAGCATCCACATCATGCGCTTATTCATTGTTTTCTCGGCTTAGTTCGCAGGGCTTAAAAGAGTGTCTATAGCAGCAATATCTTGAGGCGTGAGAATGCCTGCTTGCTGCTT
>JBFJJU010000079.1:0-10704 GCA_041612115.1 Perlucidibaca sp. | reverse complement strand
CCGCGCGAGTCCATAATTTCGCGACCGCGAATATCTACAATAATCGCCATGTTTGGCTCTCCAAGGGCTGTTGGACTCACCACTAACGGCAAGCCTTATAAAAATTAATGGGTGTCGAGAACGGGGAAGCTTTTCACCAAGTCATCGATGGCTTTAACTTGCGCCAAGAATGGTTCCAGCTGCGACAAGCGCAAGGCACAGGGGCCATCGCACTTGGCTTTTTCAGGGTCTGGATGTGCCTCTAAAAATAGGCCGGCGAGCTTTTGACTCATGCCAGCAAGTGCTAGCTCAGTAACTTGCGCACGACGACCGCCAGCCGCATTCGACAGGCCACCAGGCATTTGCAAAGCGTGCGTGACGTCGAAAAACACAGGGTAGTCGAACTGTTTCATGATGCCGAAACCGAGCATATCGACGACTAAGTTGTTATAGCCAAAGCTTGAGCCGCGCTCACACAGAATGAGTTGGTCATTACCTGCCTCTTCAAACTTGGCAAGGATATGGCCCATCTCTTTCGGGGCTAAGAACTGCGCCTTTTTGATATTAATGAGGGCTTTGGTTTTTGCCATGGCCACGACCAAATCGGTCTGGCGCGACAAAAAAGCGGGCAACTGAATGATATCGACCACTTCAGCCACTGGCGCACACTGCTCTGGCTCATGCACATCGGTGATGATGGGCACATTGAAGGTCTTTTTGATCTCTTCAAAAATGCGCAAGCCCTCTTCCATGCCAGGGCCACGATAGGAGCTCACACTTGAGCGGTTGGCTTTATCGAACGAAGCCTTAAATACATAAGGGATGCCGAGTTTTTCGGTGACCGTGACGTAGTGCTCACAGATCTGCATCGCCATATCGCGCGACTCCAAGACATTCATGCCGCCAAACAGCACGAATGGCTTGCTGTTGGCCATCTCGATCGCGCCTAAGGAAATCGTTTTCTCAGTCATCGCTCAGTCCTCTTTTTATTCGTTATCAGTACGCGTCAGCCAAAGCTTAACCGCGTAGGCTGGCGTGTTGCAGCGCAGCGGCAATAAATCCGCTGAATAGCGGGTGTCCATCGCGCGGTGAACTGGTGAACTCCGGGTGGAACTGGCAGGCGACAAACCACGGGTGATCAGGAATTTCGATCATCTCTACCAAGGATTTGTCGGCGCTGTAGCCCGAGATACGCAGGCCGGCGGCTTCGAGCTGCGGCACATAAGTATTATTAACCTCGTAACGATGGCGATGGCGCTCGGTGATTTCATCGGCGCCATAGGTGCTGCGAGCCAAAGTGCCGGGCACCAAATGGCATTGCTGAGCGCCCAAACGCATGGTGCCGCCTAAGTCCGAGTTAGCATCGCGGCGCTCAATGGCACCCGACTCCGTTTGCCATTCAGTAATAAGACCAATGACTGGATGCGCACAGCCGGGCTTTAGCTCACTGGAGTTGGCATCGTCAAGGCCGGCCTTATTGCGCGCGTACTCGATCACCGCAACCTGCATGCCTAAGCAAATGCCAAGATAAGGAATCGCGTTTTCGCGGGCATGAAGCACAGTAGCAATTTTACCTTCGGTGCCGCGATCGCCAAAACCGCCAGGCACTAAAATCGCATCAACGCCATCGAGCAGACCCAAGCCTTGCTGCTCAATCGCCTCGGCATCGATGTAGCGAATTTTCACTTTTGCATGATTTTTAATGCCGGCATGCAGCAGAGCTTCGTTAATCGACTTATAGGCATCAATAAGCTCGACGTATTTGCCGACCATGGCCACGCAAACTTCGCGCTCAGGATTCATCAGGCCATCAACGACGGCATCCCAATCGCTTAAATCAGCTGCGGGTGCAGTCAAGCCTAGACGCTCGACGACGAAATCATCGAGGCCTTGCTCGTTAAAGCGCCGCGGGATTTGGTAAATCGATTTAGCGTCTTTCGCGATGATGACCGCGCGCTCTTCAACGTTGGTGAACAGCGATATTTTGCGTCGCGACTCATCTGGCACGTCATGCTCTGAGCGGCAAATTAGGATGTCTGGCTGTAGGCCAATGGAGCGCAACTCTTTCACCGAGTGCTGAGTAGGCTTAGTTTTCAGCTCGCCTGCCGAGGCAATATAAGGCACCAACGTCAGGTGCATGAGCAGCGAGCCCTGATAGCCCAGCTCAATGCGCAACTGCCGTACCGCCTCCATAAAAGGTTGCGACTCGATATCACCAGCCGTGCCACCAATTTCAACAATCGCGATGTCATGGCCACGCGCACCATCACGCACACGCTGCTTAATGGCATCGGTAATGTGCGGAATCACTTGCACCGTGCCACCTAAATAGTCGCCGCGGCGCTCTTTGGTGAGCACGTCCAAATAGACGCGACCCGAAGTGAAGTTGTTTTTCTTGGTCATGCGACCACGGCGCAAAAAGCGCTCGTAATAACCCAAGTCGAGATCTGTCTCAGCGCCATCGCTGGTGACAAACACCTCGCCGTGCTGAAACGGACTCATGGTGCCTGGATCAACGTTGATGTAAGGATCCATCTTGATCATGGTCACGGCAAGGCCGCGCGCTTCCAATAAGGCGGCTAAGGAGGCAGCTGATATGCCCTTACCCAAGGAAGACACCACCCCGCCGGTGACGAATATAAATTTAGTCATGAACATTCCAGGCTATCGCGTGAGCTTTGGCGCACCGGAGAAAGTCGGTGCTAAGACGGGATAGGATGTTATCACGCACGCCCCATGGCGGGGAGGGGCAGAGCTGGCTTATCGCACAGTCGAAGCAGCTTAAGTCCTTGAGTTTTTTTGCATGACCATAAAAAAAGGCCCCGAAGGGCCTTTTTTTATGCTGCGTTTAGATCAACTTAGAAGTTGAACTGGGCACGAGCAGTAACCGCAGAAGCTTCAAGCTCAGTGGCGCTGTTGTTATTTAACTGCCCATCCACGTACTCCAACATAAAGCGTGTGTTTGGCGTAGCGTAGTAGTTCAGACCAACAGTGTAGTAAGAGCCTTCGCGGTTAGCTGCGTCCTTATTCTCGATAATGTCATAGCGAGCCTTCAGCTCTAATGCGCCCTCTTCACCGTCTACTTTTGGTGATTTGAATACGCCTTTTTTAAAGTCGTATGGCTTAGTGTGCGAAGTCAGCATATAGCTAGCTTGTAAGTAATATGTGTCTACGTCTTGGTCCGCCGCCGGAGTCGCGCTTAAGGTGTCCTTGAACGACGCCATCGCGTACTCACTCTGCAATGTCAGCGCACCGAAACGAGCGGCCAATTCTGCAGCAATCGTAGTTTGTTCGTTGTATACGCTGCCATCGATGATTTGGTTGCCCGCCGTTGAGCTCACGCGCAGCCCGCCTTCACGACCAACAATACGAGGGCGCACAGTGGCAGTTCTTGTATCATATTGGTCCGCAGAAGCAGATAGGCCAATGTGGACTAAGTTGCCATTGCTACGCACAGGCACGATGAAGCCACGAGCATTCAAACCTGAACCCGAAGCGTTTGTATCTGCCGCTGAGCGTGGCGAGTAGGCTGATACGCCCCAACCATAACCTTCACCGTGTCCGTCCAAGAAGGCACCAAGCACAAACTGCTTAGAGTAGATACCAGTAGCAGTAGCTAATGGACGCTCCATAAAGGTTAACTCATTTGAGCTAGTTAACTCTTCCATGCCGCGATATGGCTTAGCTTGCCCCAAACGAAGATTGGAACCACCCAAAACCTTCTTACCGATCCACATCTCACGCAGACCTTCGTTATTTTGAGCGGCGCCCGAACCCGAGCTGGCAAAATCATTTTCAAACTTATACGTAAAGTCGTACGCACGACCCTCTAAAGTTAAACGGGCACGACGAAAGAAAAAGTCGTTTTTCGAGTTTTGCGCTGTTGTGTTGATGTCGTCTTCATTGATGTAATAATTCGCATCAAAGTGAATACGGCCACCGAGCTTGGCTTCAAAGTTGCCATCTTCGGATTTAATTTGGAAGCCGCCTTTGCTAGAGGCTGTATCGGCAGCTACGGCGGTCGCACCAAAGGAGGCGGCAAATACAGCCAGTGCGGTCATCTTGATTGCATGTTTCATTATTACCTCTGCATATCAGCTTAGGGGATTAGGCCGCTTGGCAGCCAACCCAGGGACCTATTTAGGTGCCCGCTTTTGGGTTGCCGCGACTATGGCCTTTAAATATGACATTTCATCTAAGCTTTTGTGACGGTTTCGTGACAACTCGATCGGTTGACACTGAATGTGAATATTTCATGACCACTCAGTCGTGATTTTCTACCGCTGGTCGCACCAACATAGTGCAAGCATTGTATGTTTTATGTAGCTCGACTTTACTTACTAGATACAGCTTTGGCTGTATTTGCAATGCATGCATTCAATTAAGAATAAGAGGTTACCTCATGAAATTACATAAAATTGCTCTAGCAGTTGCACTTGTCGCGGCCCCATTCAGCGCTTTCGCGGGTGGCTCGTTGGACGTTTTTTACGTGGATCAAGACTTAGATATTCAAGGAGCAGGTGACGACGATGGCAATGGTTATGGCTTCCGTGGCTTAGCCGAGCTTGGTCATGGCGTAAGCCTAACGGCACTTCATCAAGATGCCGATTTAGACACTGCAAATGCCAACTTAAAAGAAACTCGTATCGGCCTAAGCTACGACCGAGGCATGAATGGCTTTAGCGTTGGTGGTGGATTAGAAACAGTTACTCTTGACCTTAACGGCGGCGGCCCAGGTGTTGCGCTACGCGGCTACTCCGCTAACGTACACGCAAGTATTTCACCCATTGAAAACACATCAGTTTATGCGCGCTTAGGCTATACCGATTTAGATGAAGGTGACGGAATTGAGTATGAGGTTGGCGCAAGCTACGCCTTCACGCCTGAAGTCGCTGGCTTTGTTGAATATCGCATGGCTCGATTAGAAACAGATGCGTTTGGCCCAAAAGTCGATCTTGACCTAGACACCATTCGTGTCGGTGCACGCTACACATTTAAGTAAAACTTGCGGAGCATTGAGAGAGGCTAAACACCTCTCTCTTTTTTTGCCTGCGACTTAGTGCTGACTACTCACTCCACCATCAAGCAATCAACTACAAGCCTTCGCGCTTAGACTCCTGCCATAGAGCCTCCATAGCTTCTATGCTCGACGCCTGCAAAGACTCGCCTCGTGCCAGCAATTCACGCTCAATATAGCCAAAACGCCGACGAAACTTAGCAATGCCGTCGAGCAGCGCCTGCTCACTATCAACACCCACTTGGCGCGCGAGATTCGTCGTGCAAAACAAAATATCGCCAAGCTCATCCTGCAATGCCTCTGGGCCTAAGCCCTGCTCCAAGGCTTGCTCAAACTCATCGATCTCTTCGCGCAATTTAGTCAAAACCGGTCGTGGGTCTTGCCAGTCATACCCTACCTCTCCAGCACGAGCTTGCAGCTTTTCGGCTCTGCGCAATGGACTATGGCCAGCTCCAACTTTATCGAGAAATGCTGCAGGATCCAGGGCTTTGCCTTGTGCAGCTTTCAACGCTTTTTCAACTGCCTTAATCTCATCCCACTGCGCACTCACCTGCTCAGCCGTCAGGTCAATGCGTGGCAAATCGAGGCGACCATGGCGAAAAATATGCGGGTGACGGCGAATCAGCTTCGTACTTATTGCCTCAGCAACTTCGGCAAAAGTGAAACTACCCTGCTCACTAGCCACTTGTGCCTGAAAGACAATTTGCAATAGCAGGTCGCCGAGCTCCTCGCATTGCGCGGTGTTATCGCCGCTAGCAATCGCATCGACAACCTCATAAGCCTCTTCGATAGTGTATGGCGCCAGCGTTTGCGCATCTTGCGCTAAGTCCCAAGCACAGCCCTGCTCAGGGTCTCGCAAGCGCGCCATGATGGCTAAAAGCTGGCGCAATGCCTGCTCAGAATGCTCTGAAGCAGTACTCATTGAGCCCCTCCAGCAGAGTCCGATGGCAAACGATGCTCAGTCAAACGCCGCGCCTCAATAACCATGGCCAGCTGTTCAATGCGCGTAAGCACACGTGAGAGCTTTTCTAGGCTCGATACTTCCATAGTCAGACGCAAAGTTGCCGTAGCATCGTGCTTATCAGACTGGGTTTGTACGCCAGTGACGTTGACTTGCTCATTGGCCAATACTGCCGTGACATCACGTAATAAGCCTGTGCGATCCCATGCTCGCACCATAATATCCACGGGGTACGAAGCCTGTTCACCGACTTGCCATTGCACATCAAGCGTGCGTGCCGGATCCTCTTGCGCCATGCGTTCGTAATCGGCGCAGCCACGGGCATGAATGCTGACGCCGCGCCCTTGCGTAATGAAGCCAACAATCGGCTCGCCCGGCACCGGCTTACAGCAGCCAGCAACATGGCTGAGTAAGTTGCCCACGCCCTCGATCATGATGCCAGCGCCGCTTTGATCGCTACGTGGAGCACGCAGCGCGATCTCCGGCAATGCCAATTCTTGTTGCGCAGCCGATTGCTCACTACTCAAGGCATGCGTAATCCGAGCCAATGCTAAATCGCCAGCCCCTAAGGCCGCGAGCACATCCTCGCCTGAGCGCATATTAAACCGAGGCGCTAAGCGATCGAGTGTACCTTTTGGTAGCGCAATGCCTAAGCGCGAAAGCTCGCGCTCCAACAGGCCACGGCCCTCTGTCACATTGCCTTCGCGCGCCTGCTGCTTAAACCATGTGCGCACTTTGGCTATTGAACGACTCGCTGCCAAAAACCCCTGCGATGGATTCATCCAATCACGACTAGGGTGACCACCGCGATGCGTCATGATATCGACTTGCTCGCCGGTTTTGAGCTTGTATGTAAGCGGCACAATTCGGCCATTAACCTTGGCGCCACGGCAGCCGTGGCCCACCTCGGTGTGGATATGATAGGCAAAGTCTAGTGGCGTTGAGCCAGCCTGTAGGTCAATGACTTGGCCATCGCGAGTAAACACATAAATCCGCTCATCATGGATGGCAAGATTGATTTGCTCTGCTAACTCATCTAAGCGCTGATCGCCAATATCATCTTGCCATTCAAGCACTTGGCGCAGCCAGGCGATTTTATTTTCGTAGCGAGCGTCGGAGCGAGAGGCCTTACCCTCTTTGTAAGTCCAATGTGCACAGACGCCTAGCTCAGCTTCTTCGTGCATATCAAAGGTACGTATTTGCACCTCGATAGGTTTGCCAGATGGGCCAATGACTGCTGTATGCAGGGAGCGGTAGCCGTTCTCTTTTGGTGTCGCAATATAGTCATCAAACTCTTTTGGAATATGCTTCCACAAAGAGTGCACGACACCTAAGGCGGCGTAACAATCGCGCACCTCAGGCAGCAAAATGCGAATCGCGCGGACATCAAAAAGCTCATGAAAGCCAAGGCCTTTACGCTGCATTTTCCGCCAAATCGAGTAAATATGCTTTGCTCGGCCGCTGACTTCAATCGGCCCCATGCCCATACGCTCAAGCTGCTCGCGCACGGTTTCAATGACTTGCGCTATATAGCCATCGCGGTCGAGGCGCTTTTCATCAAGCAGATTGGCGATTTGCTTATAGGCCTCGGGCTCAAGATAGCGAAACGAGAGATCTTCTAGTTCCCATTTCACATGGCCGATGCCGAGCCGATGCGCTAATGGCGCATAAATATCAAAAATTTCGCGAGCAACGCGACGCTTACGCTCATCGCTAGCATCTTTCAATTCACGGATAGCAAAGGTGCGTTCAGCGAGCTTAATAAGCGGTACGCGAACATCGTCAATCATCGCGATAAGCATCTTGCGGACATTATCGAGCTGATGCTCATCGCTGTTTTTATTATGAAGATCGGGGTTAATCAGGCGGCTAATGGCCGCCATGCGCAATACGCCTTCAATCAGACCGGCAATATCGGGACCGAACTCTTTATCGACCTGAGCCAGCTCAATTTTGCCTTCGCGGACGGCACGATACAGCACCGCTGCCATCAGCGATTCTTGATCCAGATTGAGCTCAGACAAAATATCGGCCATGTCTAGGCCAGTGAGAAAGCTCGAGGTACGCGCCGACCAAATATTGTGACGCGCAACGGCATCACGATCGAGCTGCTCAGCACGGAGGCAGGCACGCAGAAGCTCTGCACGATCATGCAGCTCAACGTGATCTTCAACTCGATCTAGCCACGTCTCGAAGTCTACTGAGCCATCGGCTAGGGTCGGATAGTCAGCGCGTACTTTTACCATCGGAGCGCTCTCTTTTTCCTTATTTGCGTTGCCATAAAGCAGTGCGTACAAGCACTGTTATGGGGCGTCTAGCGCCGCTTTTCAAATACCGCAATCGACTCCACATGCGTGGTATGCGTAAACATATCCATGATACCTGCCTTCAAGAGCACATAGCCGGCTTTTGCCAACTCACCAGCATCGCGCGCCAATGTGGCAGGATTGCATGACACATAGACGACACGCTTAGGCTTCAAGCTGACAATATGTGGCAAAACTTCCAGCGCACCACTGCGCGGCGGATCAATCAAAACTCGGTCAAAACCCAGAGTTGCCCATGGCTGGCTGGCAATATCCTTGGTCAAGTCATGCATGTAAAACGACACATTATTTAAGCCGTTGGCTGTGGCATTTTCTTGGCCACGCAAGACCATCGCCTGCGAACCTTCAACGCCAACGACTTCCCTAGCCTTTGTCGCCAATGGCAATGTGAAGTTGCCCAGACCACAAAATAAATCCAAGACTCGGTCTTCTGGCTGAATATCTAGCAAATCCAATGCCAATGGCAGCATGCGTCGGTTGATCTCGGCATTAACTTGAGTGAAGTCATTTGGATGAAAGGCTAGACGCAGGTTAGCGGAGTCGGGCGTGACCCTAAATGGCAGCTCATAGGCCAAACGATCTGGGCCATCCTCGGGCCAGACTTTATGCACCGTGTCGTAATTGCCTGGTTGCAAATAGCACTGCCAGCCGCGCTCAGCACAGAAGTCGATGAGCGCTTGGCGGTCGCCTTTGCTCAGCTCATTCATGTGACGGAACACCAAAGCCACCGGCGCAACACCATCCAGCTCATCACCGGCAGCCACTTCAATTTGCGGGATGTGATCACGCGCCTCCAGGCCATTGATGAGTTCACGAAACGCCGCGATGCTCAAGCCTAGTCGAGGATCCATGACCACGCAGGAATCAAGTTCAGCGAGAAAGCTGGCTTGACGCTCGCGGAAACCGACCAGCAACTTCTCTTTTTTGATGACATAACGCACGCCCATACGGGCTTTACGGCGGTAGGAAATAGTGTCGCTAACCAACGGCGGCAGCCACTCTTGCGGCACGATGCCACCAAAGTGCTGAAGATGCTCAGCCAATACCGACTGCTTCAATGTCAGCTGTGCCTCGCGCGACATATGTTGCAGCGAGCAACCACCACAGACACCAAAGTGCGCACATGGCGCATCAACACGGTCACTAGAGGCCGTAATGACTTCAATGACACGGCCTTCATCGTATTTTTTATGCAGATTGGTGAGTTTCACCACGACCTGCTCGCCAGGCAAAGCGCCATCGACAAATATCAGCTTGCCATCTTCACGATGCGCAATGCCACGGCCATCGTGGCCAAGCTTGGTCACGGCTAGCGCCATTGGTTCCATGGCGTTCAATTTATTGTGTTTACGCGACATAACAGACTCTAATCACGCCTCAGCTTTAAGGCTGACGGCGCAATATTAATGGGAAGCAATTGAAGTATTTAGCGGTGGATCGATTGATGGCATGGCTGCTGTTGCGGCCTGCCATTGCGCCAAAAACTCGCTTAAATGTGGTTGATTCGCAGCTACTAAGGCATTTTCAAGCAGCGTGAACTCCTCAGTGAGCTGGCTAGCATCTATCTGCCCGCGCATCTGCTGAAAACGCAGCCAAACCAAGTACGTGTTGAGAACATCCGACTCACAGTAATTGCGAATACTGCCCAAGTCGCCAGCCAGAAATGTTGGCCAAACTTGGCTGCCATCCATGCCACTTTTACCGGGGAAGCCTAACAAAGTGGCGACTTGATCTAAGGGCTGCACGGCACGCGCTTGATAGCCCGCCAGCACATCCATGACATCGGTGTGCCGTGAGTGAAAGCGACCGAGGTAGTTATTAAATTTCGCGTCGCGGTTGAACTCGCCTTGATCCCAATAGGTCGGCGCTGAAATACCGTGCAGCAAGGCTCGATAATGCAACACCGGAAGATCAAAGCCACTGCCATTCCACGATACCAGAGTTGGGTTGAAGCGCTCCAAGCCTTGATAAAAGCGCGAAATCAAATCTGACTCACTCGACGACTCATCGCCCAATGACCAGACTTTTACGCCATCACGCGAGCGCAATACGGCAGAAATACACACCACTCGTTGTAATGAGTGACGAATAAAGTCAGAACCACCTGTTTCTTGGCGGCGCAGCTTAAACAGTGCTTCAGCGGCGGCGGCATCATCTAGGCCATCAAGACCATAGAGGCGACGACCGCCAGCAATATCGGGTACGGTTTCGATGTCGAACACTAATGTATTCATGCGCGATCATCCGAAGAAAATACGCCAGTGGATAAATAGCGGTCGCCTCGATCACAAATAATCGCCACGATGACGGCGTTTTCGACAGTTTTTGATAGCTCTAGCGCCGCCCATACCGAGCCACCCGACGACACTCCACAAAATATGCCTTCTTCACGGGCTAAACGGCGCATGGTGTCTTCGGCT
>JBFJJU010000078.1:0-10838 GCA_041612115.1 Perlucidibaca sp. | reverse complement strand
CTGTTTTCATCTCGGGCGCTGCTCGTCAAGGCATTCAAATTGGCGACACCTTAGCGGTTTATCGCAAAGGAAAAACAGTTACTTCGGCACAAAGCGGCTTTGATATTGAGCTCCCTGCAACACTCATTGCCAAACTCCAAGTGGCTTCTCAGTTTGGCGATAACGAAACCAATGAAGGCTCACAGGCAACTGTCATCGCTGGCAACATTCCAAGCGCCAACACAGATTTATTTGTCGGAGAAGTAAAATGAAACGTCTACTTATTTTAGCGTTTGCTATGGCTTTAGCTGCTTGCTCAATGCCAGTAACGCAAGTTCAGTCTGTGGATTTGCGCCCGACTTTATCCATTAGTAATGCACCCAACGGCAGCATGCTCATTATCGATGGCATTACTGTCGGTGATGCTAGCGTAATCGCATCTGGCAAACAGGCCATCGTACTATCGGCTGGCACCCATCAGGTCGAAGTTAACCATAATGGCCGAGTCCTAATCAGCGAAAAAATCTACCTCGGCGAAGGCCTACGTAAAACCCTATCCGCTGGAGTTACCGAATGATTCGCGCCAGCATCATCGCACTACTAATGTTAACGGCCACTGGCTGCGCTACGCAGCGTGGCTATGCTTGGGGCGATTATGAGCAGAAGCTCTATGACCATTACGCCGATCCAACCAAGTCTTTAGCGCTCTCTAGCACCCTTGAGAAAGACATCAAAAAAGCTGAAAAAATTAACCGCGTGCCACCAGGACTCTATGCCGAATACGGGTACTTGATGCTTGAGGCTGGCATGCCGCGAAAAGCAGCGTTTTATTTCAGCAAAGAAAAAGCGCTATGGCCCGAATCAAGTCAATTCATGGACACACTATATAAATCAGCGGTGCAAGCTAATAGCGCCTCCGGAGCCACGCAATGATCCGCCTAGTATCCGCAACATTAGCCATCGTGTTGTTAGCAGGTTGCGCCGCAAAAACAGCCCCACGCGACTACTCAGCCTTTAATAGAGCAGCTCCTCGATCGATTTTGATTTTGCCTGTAATTAATAAAAGTAATGATGTTGAAGCACCCAACTACTTTCTTAGCACTATTGCCGTGCCATTTGCCAATCGTGGATTTTATGTCTTCCCGGTAAATGCAGTGAAGTCCGTGATGGATGCTGAAGGCATGGCCGATGCAGACCTTGCACATCGCGCAGACCCCACCATTCTCGGCAACCTATTTGGCGCAGATGCCATTATGTACGTCACGATCAATCGTTGGGATGCGCGCTATGCCGTCTTAAACACCACGGTAACGGTCGATTTTGATTATGAGATTAAGGATGGCCGGAACGGGGAAAGTTTGTGGAAAGACAAGCAAACCATGATGTATTCACCACAGCAAAACAATTCCTCTGGCAACTTAGCGGTAGACTTGGTTGTTATGGCGGTGAGTGCAATGGCAACTAAGGCGAAGCCTAACTACCTCCCACTCACGCGTATAGCCAATGGCGCAGTCTCACTTCGCGTGCCTCAAGGTCCCTATTTCGCTAAGGCTACCGAGTAAGCTGACACAGCTCACCTGCCAGCTACCCCAGTGCACCTGCATTGGGGCAGCCGCTTAGCTTACCTACCGTGCCACTACGTGACTGTAGTCTTAGCCAAAAGTACGCTTACTACTTACCAGTTTTCAGTATTTGCGCTGCACTCTGAGTCGGCTGAACTGATGCTACAGCGAACACGCTTGATGATCTTCAGGCCTGGCTTGTCATAGATACCCTGCTCAGCAATCGCAATACGTGAGTCGCGCAGCATGATGGTGTACTTGACCATATTTTCCGGCGTTAAATCGCCCCAAGTCGCGGCAGGAATGTCTTTTTCTGCTTTATTAATGAGTGACATCGCACGATTAAATTGGCCCAACCAATACTGACGCGACTTCAAGCCAAAGCCCTCGGGAAACTTGGTCTCATTGATAATGATTTGGTAAGTCAAAATAAGGATTGGAAAACGGTTGATTGCACCTTTAGTGCCAATGCCGCGATAAAGCTCTAGTGGGCGATAGGCCATGGCTGGAGCTGCGATGAAGTCCACGGAGCCATTGTTAAATTTACCAGCAAAGTTTGTGATGTCGGCTGAAACCGGCTGTGCACCAATTTTCTGAATCATGATGGCCTGCGCTTTATCATAATCAAATGATGCAATGCGCTTACCAGCCAGAGCCTCAACTGTGTTGATTTTACGATCATTAACTACAGGGTATGCCGTACCAAACGGGATGATGCCAGCGACCTCATAACGACCGTTCATCATCAACTTACTAGCAGCCGGCGAAGAAAAAGTTTGGATGGTTTTTCGCACCGTCTCATAGCTAGCGGGCATATCCACTTTGCCATTTCGTATAATGGTCGACGCGCCTAATGAATCTAGCGCAGCGGCTGTAGGGTTAAACTGACGGGTACGAAAACCAGTTGCCATCACCGCATCGCACTCACCTGCTTTCAAGTCTTCTGTGGCTACACGCTCGTCGGTGTATGCCTTGATTGTCATTTTAGCGCCCATGGATTGAGCAGCAATCGTGTAGTCTTTGGCGATATTAACCATATCGCCAGCGCTACCAAGTAGGTCATAAACACAAAGCGTTTGGTTTGCTTGAGCCATTGGTGCGGCAGAGGCAGCAATCAAAAAGGCAGGGATAATCAGCTTTTTCATGTGGTTTCTCTTTTTATTGTGGTGCTACGTTTATATTGATAAACATCCCTTACAACAACTGAACATGGCTTAAGACTTCGACTTTAGCCACTCTATACAGTCTGTTGCTACCTGCTCCCAGCCATCCTCCCCAATGATGAAATGAGCATGCTTGGGGTACTCACGATAGTCGCAACGCTCACCATAAAGCGCTGCGTTTTTGCGGCATACACTGCTCGGCACGATACGGTCTCGCCCGCCAGCAATGCTCAAGATTGGTGTTTTATTAGCGTTGAAATCGACCGTGGCGGCACCATTTTTCTGAAACATCGCAAAGACAATTTCTGCAGCGGCTCGCCCTGACTCATGCACTAAGTCTGCGATGCAAGTCGCCGCTTCACTCTCGCTGATCTCATTGAAAACGGCATAACGAGCCTCACGCGCATTGAGCTTATTTGGCTTTTTCCAAAAGCCTGGGGTGCTGAAAATGCGTGTAGTGGCCGGCAACATGGAGAGGCGAACTGGAAATACTCCACGAGGAGCAGCACTACAAATCAATATAGCGGCTTTTGCTAGACCTTTAGCAACAAGTAACTGCGTTAACAAGCCGCCCATTGAATGGCCGATTAAAATTGGACGCTCAGGAAGTGTGGCAATAAACGCAGCGAGATCATCAACATAGTCCCGCAAGCTAGTTGTGCCTAGATCAGCGTGCGGCGCACCCAAAGCATGATGGCGCAGCGTGGGTGTATGCACGGTATAACCCGCGGCCTCAAAAGGCAGACGATACGTTGACCAAATCTCACCAACACACCACATGCCATGAATCATCACAATGGAAGGTAAAGCGCTCATACGTGTCATTCCTAGTTTTTAGCTTAGTTAGCGAGATTACGTTCGGATGTACGGTCTTGCTTGCCACTTAGCGACAATTTATTGTCATTACACGACAGTTGCCAGCGCTAATCATGACAAACTTAATTCGCACAACAAACCTGCGAGGCTATAAAGCGCTTGTGAGCTCCTTGGGTGGCAACCCGCAGCAGCTTTGCCAGCAATTTCACATCCCCGATAATTTAGAAGACAAAACTGACGCCTTTATGTCATTTCGACAACTCGCAATACTGCTCGATGTCAGCGCTAGTAGCCTGAAATGCCCTGACTTCGGTCTGCGTATATCTGAATGGCAAGGGCCGAGCATTTTAGGCCCGATTGCAGTGATGATTCGTAACGCCGACACTGTTCAGTCGGCCATGGAGGATGTCGCCAAATACCTTCATGTGCATAGCCCTGCACTCTCCTTCAAGCCCTTAACACCCGACATAGACGGTAATGTTTCATTTGTCATTGATATTAATGAGCCACGCATAGCGCTTGAGCAAAGTTATGAGTTAACCATCGCAAATACCATCCATACCTTGCGCATGCTAGCCGGTGAAGCGGCACTGCCCATTGCCCTGTACTTTATGCACAAGCCGATGTCTCCCGCAGCAACTTATCAAGAGCGGCTTGGTTGCCCCGTATATTTTGAGCAAGATTGGACAGGCTTTAAACTCAGCGCAGAGCAGCTCGCACGCCGTATTGATCATGCCGATACTGAAACACACCGCCTTGCGGTCAGCTATTTGGCCTCATTTCATGCGCCAGGATCTAGCCTCGCGCCTCAGGTGATTGAACTTATTCGTGGCTTGCTACCGACCGGCCAGTGCCGAATTGAGACCGTGGCGGATGAGCTCGCCATGCATGCACGTACGCTGCAACGTCGACTGTTACAAGAGCAGCAAAGTTTTGATACATTACTTGATGGCCATCGTCGGCAACTGGCCACACGTTATTTGGCCGAAAAAGGCCTGCGCCTATCGCAAATCGTCGGCATGCTCGGCTACACCGAGCAAAGCAGCTTCAACCGTGCATTCCGCCGTTGGTTCGATATAACACCCAGCGCCTACCGCCTTAGTCTGTCGCCTAAAGACAATTAATTGTCGCCATTTGCCAATAACTAGCCTTAGCAGTTTCGTACAGTTGCATGGTCACTTCGCTATGAGACTCATACCATGCAAACAACAACAAAACCGCTGGATGTTTTAATCATTGGCGCCGGCCTCTCCGGCGTTGGTACTGCCTGCCACATTGCTCGCGAATTTCCCAATAAGACAATTGCCTTAATTGAGCGGCGCAAAACATTGGGCGGCACCTGGGACTTGTTTCGCTACCCCGGCATCCGCTCCGACTCCGACATGGCCAGCTTCGGCTACGGCTTTAAGCCTTGGTTATCGTCGAAAGTACTCGCCGATGGTCCAGCGATTCGTGACTACGTCATTGAGACCGCAAAAGAATTCAGGCTTTATGAGAAAACTCATTTTGGCCTGCAAACTCAAACTGCCAATTGGTCATCGGAAGATAAGCTGTGGACATTAGTCACGCGCAACGAAGACAGCGGTGAAGAGCAGGTTTTTACCAGCCGCTATTTGATTAGTTGTACCGGTTACTTCAATCATGACTATGGCTATCGCCCAGAATTCCCAAGCGAGGAAAACTTCAAAGGCCAAATTATTCATCCGCAGCAATGGCCAGAAGACCTCGACTACAGCAATAAACGTGTTGTTGTCATTGGTAGTGGTGCAACCGCAGTCACACTGCTGCCAGCGATGGCTGAGAAAGTCAGCCATATCACCATGCTACAACGCTCGCCATCGTATGTTTTTGCTCTACCAAATAAAGATAAAGTCTCCGATGTATTAGGTAAGTTTCTGCCAGACAGCTGGGTTTTTAATCTAGCTCGCAGCCGTAATATCGCCATTCAGCGCGCACTGTTCTTATCTTGCCGTCGCTGGCCCAACGCCATGCGTAAATTCCTGCTTTCGCAAGTTAAAAAGCAAATCGGCCCTGATATCGACATGCGTCATTTCACTCCTAAATACATGCCTTGGGATGAGCGCCTCTGCGTTGTACCAGATGGCGATTTGTTCACAGCACTACTCAGTGGCAAAGCCTCCATTGAGACCGACCACATCGAGCGCTTTACGGAAAATGGCATTTTGCTTAAGTCCGGCAAAGAGCTCGAAGCTGACATCATTATTAGCGCGACCGGTCTCACCTTGCAGATGCTCGGCGGCATGGCGATATCTGTCGATAGTGAGGCACGACCGCTCAATGAGCAGATGGTCTATAAAGGCTTATTGATCGAAAACATCCCAAATTTAGCGTGGGTCTTTGGCTACACCAATGCGCCCTGGACACTAAAGGCAGACCTTGCCGGCCGCTATCTATGTCGCTTGTTTAAACATATGGAAGCAGAAGATAAAACTGTCGCCATGCCCGTAAGCCCGCCGGGACTTGCTCTTGATATTGGCATTGTAGACAGCCTGCAATCGGGCTATGTGCAGCGCGCAAAGGACATTATGCCGCGCCAAGGCAAACAGGCTCCGTGGCAGGTCACCATGCATTATGGCAAAGATAAAGCCATGCTGCTGAAGGATGCTGTCGCCGATGAGGCTTTACGCATGCACTAAGGCTTTAGTGTAAAAAGTGGCGGCAGCATGATTCATGTGGAATTTAGCTGTCAGCACCTTGGCGCGCGCAGCAAATTCGGAACATAATTGCCGCCACGTTTACCGAGCAGAGCTGAATTGATGGAAAAGATAATTGAAAAACTGATGTACTCATCGCGTTGGATTATGGCGCCAATTTATCTTGGCATGAGCTTGATCCTGATTGCCTTGGGCATTAAGTTTTTTCAAGAAATTTTCCACATTGTGCCCATTATTTTCAGCATGAGTGAAGTGGACTTGGTCTTAGTGGTCTTATCACTCATCGATATCGTATTAGTCGGCGGCTTAATAGTCATGGTCATGTTTTCAGGCTATGAAAACTTCGTTTCGCGCTTAGATGTCGATGTAAATGATGAAAAACTAGGCTGGCTAGGCAAGTTAGATGCTGGTTCGTTGAAAAACAAAGTGGCGGCCTCTATCGTGGCCATCTCCTCGATTCACCTGCTGAAAATCTTCATGAATACCGAGAATATCGATAACGATAAAATTCAATGGTATTTGCTGATTCACATCACATTTGTGGTGTCGGCATTTGCCATGGGCTATCTCGATAAAATCACCAAAAGCACCGACTCTTAGTTTATAACGCCTCATAACCTCGACTAAGGCGGTCAGGCTGCTCGAACGCCTCCACGCAAAAATCGATAAAAAGCCGCACGCTGGGCAACAAACCACGCCGACTGGGAAATGCCAAATGCAATATCCCAGGCCGTGGTTGCCAGCCCGGCATCACTTCAACCAAACGCCCGTCAGCGACAGCTTCACGTGCCATCACCAAAGGTAAGGCCGCCACACCAACTCCCTGTAACGTCGCCTGGAAAAGCGTGCTCATGTCATTGGCGATGAGTTTAGGCTCATGGGTTAATGTGAGCTTTTCACCCTCAGGCCCAAGTAAATGCCATTCGGCACGGCCTTGGCCATCACCAAGATGGAGGCTCGGTAGGCGTACAACATCAGCCGGCATTGACAAGGCAACCGGAGCGTTGCCTTCCGCTCTGGCCGCATGACTCGCTAATAAACTCGGTGCGACTAACCAGCGCTGACAACTCCACGCTAGGCTGCGCATCACCAAGTCACTATCGCTTAATGGCGGAAAGCGCACGCGAATGGCTAAATCTATGCCTTCACGTTGGACATCGACCACGCGATTCGTCACCTCAGCATGCACATTGACTCGCGGATAGCTCGCCATAAATGCCGCCACAAGCGCCGCAAACTCACTATTCATCAATGCCGGCGGGCAACTTAAGCGTAAGGTGCCGCGCGGCTCAGTCTGCAATCTTGCGATCTGCTCATCGGCGGCGTCAGCCTCCACCAACATGGCTTGGCAATGCTGATAATAAGCCTGACCAAGCTCAGTCAACTGAAATAAGCGGCTGCCTCGATGCAATAGCTGCACCTGCAAACGCGCCTCTAAGGCTGCCACGCGCCGGCTTAGCGTCGCTTTTGGTACGTTAATAACTCGGCTTGCAGCAGCAAAACCCTCATGTCTCGCCACTGCCGCAAAGTACTGCATATCGTTTAAATCACGCATTTATCGTTCCATATATGCAACGCTGTGTCTTTTTATATCATATTTAAAACTTAGTGTTCCATATATAAGCTTCAATCATCAACAAAGAGGAGCAAGGTCATGAAGCAAATCAAAGGCGTTTATGCACCACCTCGCCAACACTGGGTCGGCGATGGCTTCCCCGTACGTTCACTGTTTAGCTATGGCTTGCATGACAACGACATTAGTCCATTTCTACTGCTAGACCACGCTGGCCCAGCACAATTTACACCAAGTGATACACCTCGCGGTGTTGGCGTACATCCTCATCGTGGCTTTGAGACCGTCACCATTGTCTATGATGGCGAAGTGTCGCACCGCGACTCAGCAGGATTTTCCGACACCATTTATCCTGGCGATGTGCAGTGGATGACTGCCGCCTCCGGCATTTTGCATGAGGAGTTTCACAGCCCACACTTCAGCAAAATCGGCGGCACCATGGAGATGGCACAGCTTTGGGTGAACTTGCCTGCAAAGGACAAAATGACGCCGCCACGCTATCAAGGCATTGTCGCGAAAACGATTCCAACAGTGGCGTTAAATCACGGCACGTTGCGAGTTATTGCTGGCGCTTACGCCGGCAAAACAGGCCCTGCACTCACCTATTCGCCAATCAATGTCTGGGATCTAGCTCTACAGCCAGGCGGCGCTCACGATTTTTCTGTCAGCGATGGTCATAGCTTGATCGTGGTCGTATTGAAAGGTGAAGTCAGGATCAATCGCGAGCAGGTTATTGGCACCGACCACACCGTCGTGTTTGCCCACAAGGGCTGTGATTTTAGCCTTGAGGCATTGAGCGATAGCAAAGTGCTTGTGCTTAGTGGCGAGCCGTTGAATGAGAACATCGAAGGCTATGGCCCATTTGTGATGAACACGCGCCAAGAGATTAATCAGGCTATTGACGACTTTAACCAAGGCCGCTTTGGCCAACTGTAATAGCTAACCTCCACAAGGAAACAAATATGAAAGCAATAAACGTTCTGACCATTTCCGGCAGCCTGCGTAAAGCCTCGTTCAATAGCATGGCCCTGCGCACCGCTGAGGCGCTAGCACCTGAAGGCATGAGCTTTACGCATGCCGACCTGCATGGCCTGCCACATTACGATCAAGATCTGCGCGACATGGAAATCCCAGCCGCCGTGCAAACACTCGATGCGCAAGTGCGCGCCGCCGATGCCGTTTTATTTGCCACTCCGGAATATAACTACTCGATACCAGGTGTATTAAAAGATGCCATCGATTGGCTATCGCGCATGCCAGACCAGCCGCTCAATGGCAAACCAGTTGCCATCATGAGCGCCAGTATGGGCGTGATGGGCGGCGTGCGTGCTCAGTACCATTTGCGCCAATCGCTCATTTTCATAAATGCCCATGTACTCAACCGCCCTGAGATTATGATCGGCAGCGCACATGAGCGCTTTGATGCCACTGGCAAACTCACCGATGACATGACTGAGAAATTCATGCGTGAGCAGTTAGTCGCTCTTGCAGAATGGACCAATAGACTGCGTGCCGATCGTTAAGATAATGCGATAAAGTAGAGGCTCTTCGCACAGAGCCTCTACTCATGTCAGCCAATAAACACACCAACGCTGCCGCGCCCTATGGCGTTGCTGAAGAAATCGCCAATGCTTTGAGCCACGGCCTTAGCATGGCCGCTGCCATTGTCGCCACGACGCTACTACTAGTGAAAGGCATGCCTACGCTCAGCACAGGCCAGCTCGCCGGTGTAGCCATCTATGGCGCCAGCCTCATCCTGCTATTTCTCAGCTCTACGCTCTATCACAGCATCACCCATGCTCCGAGCAAGGCTGCACTAAAGCGCCTTGATCATTGCGCGATTTATCTACTCATTGCCGGCACTTATACGCCGCTACTGACCATTACCTTAGCGCACAGCGCCTACGCGAAAATCATGCTCGTGGTGATTTGGGCATTAGCCTTTTCCGGCATTTTGTTCAAAATATTTCTCATCCATCGCTTTAAAAAGCTCTCACTCATCACCTATTTGCTGATGGGATGGATCTCACTAGCACTCATTAATGAGCTGTGGGCGAGCTTGGCGCGGCCGGGCTTTTGGCTGCTTATCGCCGGAGGTCTCTGTTTCACGGTGGGCGCAGGTTTTTATGCAGCCAAACAAGTACGCTACACACATGCGATTTGGCATGTCTTTGTCGCCGCTGGTGCCGCCTGTCATTGCGTATTGATTGGACTGTATGTACTGCCCTAGTGTTACAGCAGTGAAAACTAAGAGCCTTAGCCGGCAGAAAACTCGGGCTCTTTCAATTTAATTTGCTTCATCACTTGCTTCAGCAGTACACGGCACTCCGCCTTTGCTCGCGGATCGTGCCATTCTTCTACATACAAGCCACGTCCGATGCATTCAACATAGGCTGTGCGAAGGGCCAAATGCGAGCTTAGCTCTTTCGCACGCAAAGCCTTTGCCGTGCCATCGAGAAAATCTGCTGTTGCCCGAGTAGCACGCAGCCTATTCCAAACCAAACGCGTGCTTAGTCGCGAATTAGTTTTCTTGCACTCTTTCACCAGCTCCATCACTGACTCAGTGGCCCAAATATCGGGTGCTGAAGCTGTCAGCGGCAGTAAGAGTAAATCACTAATGGCCATGGCTTCGCGTAAAAACTTCACACTCCGCGGTGGCAGATCCATCACAATGACGTCACATTGCCCATCTAATTGCTCAGCTGCCGCGGCCACTTGTGCCGCATTCTCGCAGCCCAAAACGACAATATTGGCGTCACTTCGCAAAGCGGCCCACTGTGAACTTGTGCCTTGTGGTAAGTCTGCATCGATTAGTCCGACACGAAAGTGTTGCGCCAAATAAGCCGCCAAGTTTGTAGCCAATGTAGATTTACCCACACCGCCTTTGAGTTGTGCAATAACGATTATTTTAGCCATGTGCTATCAATAGCATAGAGCTAAATCGGCTTGCTACCTCGCTAATATTACAAATGATCAGTGCTCGACCAATCGCTACACATTGCACAGCTTTGTTTCGTTACACTGGCGCTCATCATCTCGGGAGTTGGTGCATGAATCGCCTAAAATCTGT
>JBFJJU010000077.1:0-10999 GCA_041612115.1 Perlucidibaca sp. | reverse complement strand
CCAGAGAGATTCGAACTCCCGACCCCCAAGTTCGTAGCCTGGTGCTCTATCCAGCTGAGCTATGGGCGCATTGCAGAGGCCGCGCATTATGCGTATCGGCCTATTCATCGTCAAGTGTGTTTTGGTTGAAAAAACAACGTTTGCACAAAAGCGGTGAAAATGGCGGAGAGTAAGGGATTCGAACCCTTGAGGGGCTTATGACCCCTACTCCCTTAGCAGGGGAGCACCTTCGGCCTCTCGGTCAACTCTCCATCAAGGTGGGCGATGATACATAGCCACGGCCTGATTGGAAAGCCTAAAAGTGCACTAAATGGGTGAAAACTGGCCAAAGCGTTGGCTGTTAGCATTGTGTCAACTTGAGGCATCCTCAGGCGTCCGTATAATGGCTACTTTCATTGCTATGAGATTTATATGTTGGATTTATCGCAAAAATGGTTAGGGAACTCGCTCGAGGCATGGGCTTATGCCTTGGCATTGGCAGTCAGCATCAATGTGGTGATGGGGCTTGCTAAGTGGGTCATTGTGACTCGAGGTGCAAAAATAGCCGCGCGTACCACTAGCAATTTCGATGATGCCCTAGTGTCTGTTGCCTCGCGCACTAAACAAACTCTGATTTTTGGTGTCACGCTAATGATCGGTACTCGTTATTTAGAGTTATCCGATCAGATCGATAAGACCCTAATGGGAGTTGCCACCGTAGCAGGCTTCATGCAGTTTGGCCTCTGGCTTAGCGGTGGTTTGAGCTTTTGGGTTGAGGCTTATCGCCAGAAAAATAGCGAAGGAGCCGCAGCCACTAGCCTAGGTGCCATTTACTTTATGGGCAGGCTGATTTTATGGGCCATTGTGCTCATGCTCATGCTGAGTAATTTGGGTGTAGATGTAACGGCGTTGGTTGCTGGTTTAGGCGTTGGCGGCATAGCAGTTGCTTTAGCGGCGCAAAACATTTTAGGCGACCTGTTTGCCAGCTTATCTATCGTAATCGATAAGCCATTCGTGATTGGTGACACTATTTTAGTCGATACCTACTTCGGCACGGTTGAGCATGTTGGTTTAAAAACTACTCGCCTGCGCAGTGTCACGGGTGAGCAAATTATTTGTTCAAATAGTGATTTGCTGCAAACACGCATTCGCAACTTCAAGCGGATGGAAGAGCGTCGAATGCTGTTTGCTTTTGGTGTGACGTATCAAACACCGGCAGCGCAGCTAGAAAAAATTCCATCGATGGTGGAGGAGATGATCGAAGCTGTGCCGAGTGCACGCTTCAATCGTGCGCATTTCCGTGGCTTTGGCGCCTCGTCCTTAGACTTTGAAGTGGTGTATTGGATGACAGAGCCTGACTATGCCTTGGGGCTTGATGTACAGCAAAGCATTAACCTAGCGCTCTTTAAACGCTTTGAAGAGGAAGGTATTGAGTTTGCGTACCCAACACAAACCTTGTTTGTACAGCCGCAAAGCAAAGAGCCATTACACGTGAAAATGGCCGCAGCCAGTGGTGGTGCAGCTTAAGCACTGCTTTCTGCCGATGTCGGCTTGATGAGTGAACATCCATAAAAAAACGGGCCATCTGGCCCGTTTTTTTATGGATCACATTAGTTAGAACGTAACGGCCATATCAACTAGATTGCTTGGGCCACTGGTGCCGCCTACTGTGCCTAAAGAGAGTAATGGGATGCTAAGACCGAGATTCACACGGTATAGCGTATGTGGTCCGGTAGCGGTTCTTGCCAAGAGCAAGACGTTTTCATTGTCGCGGCCACTTATGTCAAATCCAACTGGTCCAGTAAGTGTAATACCTAATGGCTGTGAGTTGACGAGCTCGCCGACTATGGGTGTAGTGGCTGGAGACGTGGGGTTGCTCACGGTTTGAGTAGCAATGGCGTTATTGGCACTATCGACAACCAAGAGTTGTGTTGACGTGGCATTGCGGTAGTTATTCGAATAAGCCGCAGCCACCACGTTAGGGTTCGGTGAGCCTGAAATAGCCGTGTTAGATGTGCTTCCACCAGTTTCAATGACAACAACTGCATTACTTTCATCGTCGCCAATTAGCCGAAGGAGATTAAAGCCATTCCCGCTAGTGGGATTGAAGTCGGTGGTGTAGCCAACGTTGGCGGTTAATGATGTGGCTGACGTATTGAGCTTAGTGGCCGATGGCGAAGTGGTGCCGCTGACAGGTACTGTCAAAGCGTAATGATTGCCGAGGCTACTTAAGCCATTAAGCGTGCGACTGGATTGACGGAAGTCGATGCCGATTAGGGTTTCCATACCTCCTAGTGCCACTGTCCCAGTGCCTGGGGTGAAAACTACGGTTGGGTCATTGGCGCGTAGCACACTGAGCTTATTGGCATTATCTAATACTACAACGGTGGGATTGGCCGTCGTAACCAGTGAGAAGCTGGCATAAGTTTCGCCTATTGGCAGCTTGGGTAGGCTGGTGCGTAGGCTGGCTACATTCGATACCCCAGTAGCGTCTAAGGAATACACAGAAGGCGTGCCAGCGACCGATAAAACGGCAGTTAATGCATTGCTTGAGGGGTCAATATCGAAACCATTTACTGTGGTGACATCTCCAATACCAAGTGTTTTGTTTGGTGTTGTGAGCGTCCCGTCATTTGCTGAAGAGAAGCTATATAGGGCATCGGTTGTGGTATCGATGCCAAACAGCGTCGTGGTACGGCCAGCACTAGCAGTAAAATTGTCGGTGTAAGCTACTCCAGTCATGGTGGCGCTAGAAATGCTAATAGGGCCATCGGTGAAGGTCTCGCCAGTCAGCACATCGACTCGATAGTTACTGTCATCACTGCCGATAATGCGTAGGCGGTCGACTGTAGGGTTGAAGTCTATGGTGTAGCTGACATTCGCATTGAGCGAGCTAAAAGCGTTAGTTGTATCTGAGGCGTCTGCGGTGAGTGTGCTTACGCGTGTGATGACGCCAGTGGTTGGCGTAATAGTGACAATACGACCTTCATTGCCGAGACGCGTTAAGGCATAGAGCTTGCCTTCAGAGTTGCGATAGTCGATGGCGAGAACTTGTTCATTAATATCCAAAGCATTGACACTGTAGCCATCATTATCATCGGCGGGGTCATCCACAACAGTGTTTGTTAAGATGCCAATAACTGAGCGGGCAAACTCCGTGTCTTCTAAGTCGACGCCAATAATTCGGTTATTACTGGTAAGCAAATACGCTGTTGTTGCGCTGACTTGAATAATAGGACCATTGGTTGAACCGCCACCGCAGGCGCTTAGTAAGCTGCCGGTGGCGATAAGTGCGACCGCAAAGGCCAGAGGTTTAGTTGAAAATCGAATCGACATAAGGTGTCCTGGGCTTAGCGCAGCAGCTGCGCGTGATGGTGTAGGTGGTCAGCGACAAAGCTGCTGATGAAATAATAACCGTGATCATAACCGCTCTGACGGCGCAGCGTTAGCGGCTGATTGGCCGCCAAGCACGCCGCTTCAAAGCGAGCGGGATGCAGTTGATTGATGAGGAATTGGTCATCCAAACCTTGATCAACGAGTAGGGCAGAGCTGCGTTTACCATCTTCGATTAGCGCGGTGGCGTCATAGGCCCGCCACGCCGCGCGGTCGTTGCCTAAGTAGCGGCTAAAAGCTTTTTCGCCCCATGGGCATTCGCTAGGTGCAGCTATTGGCGCGAACGCCGATACCGACTGGAAGCACTCAGGGTTTTTTAAGCCAATGGTGAGCGCGCCGTGGCCGCCCATGGAATGGCCCATGATGCCAACGCGGTTGGCGCTTGCAGAGAAGTTGGCAAGGATTAAATCGCGCAACTCCAAGATGTAGCTGCCCATACGGTAGTTCGCGGCCCATGGCTGCTCGGTGGCATCAAGGTAGAAGCCAGCTCCGACGCCAAAATCCCAGCTTTCACGATCACCAGGCAACTCAATGTCGCGTGGGCTGGTATCGCACGTTACGAGCATCAAGCCAAGCTCTGCGGCGACACGCTGTGCGCCCGCTTTGGTCATGAAGGTTTCTTCTGTGCAAGTCAGGCCGGCGAGAAAAAATACCACCGGCACCGGGCCGTGGGCAGCTTGCGGAGGCTGATATACCGAGAAGCGCATGGGCAGGCCGATGGCGCTGGAGTCATGGGTGTAGAAGCCTTGCACGCCGCCGAAGCAAGCGTGTTGGCTACGAGTCGTGAACGCCTCGTTGGTAGCTATAAAAGCCATTTTAGAATTCCACCACTGAGCGTATCGACTCGCCGCGCTTCATCAGTTCAAAGCCTTCGTTTATGTCTTCGAGCTTGAGCTTATGAGTGATCAGCGAGTCGATGTTGATTTTGCCTTCCATATACCAGTCGACGATTTTCGGCACATCGGTGCGGCCGCGCGCGCCACCGAAAGCTGAGCCTTCCCATTTGCGCCCAGTCACGAGTTGGAATGGCCGCGTGCTAATTTCTGCGCCAGCTTCAGCCACACCGATGATGATGCTGCGGCCCCAACCTTTGTGCGTGCATTCGAGTGCGTCGCGCATAACCTTGGTATTGCCGATACATTCGAAGCTGTAGTCGGCGCCGCCATCGGTGAGTTGCACAATGGCATCGACGACATTCTCAACCTCTTTCGGGTTGATGAAGTGTGTCATACCGAACTCGCGAGCCATTTTTTCGCGCTCAGGGTTGAGATCAACACCAATGATTTTGCCCGCGCCGACCATTTTTGCGCCTTGAATGACATTGAGGCCGATGCCGCCAAGGCCAAATACGACGACGTTGGCGCCAGCTTCCACTTTGGCGGTAAACAGCACGGCGCCAAGGCCTGTGGTGACACCACAGCCGATGTAGCAAACTTTGTCGAACGGTGCATCTTCACGGATTTTTGCTAGAGCAATTTCTGGCACCACGATGTAGTTAGAAAACGTCGATGTGCCCATGTAATGGAACAAATCTTGGCCATTTAGCGAGAAGCGTGAAGTGGCATCGGGCATTAAGCCGCGGCCTTGTGTGCTACGAATAGCTTGGCAAAGGTTGGTTTTCTGCGATAGGCAAAATTTGCACTCGCGGCATTCAGGCGTGTACAGCGGGATGACGTGATCGCCTTTGCGCAATGACTTCACGCCAGGGCCGACATCCACCACGATGCCTGCGCCTTCATGACCCAAAATTGACGGAAAAATGCCTTCAGGATCAGCGCCGCTGAGCGTGTAGTAGTCGGTATGGCAGATACCTGTGGCTTTAATTTCCACCAACACTTCACCGGCTTTTGGGCCCGCTAAATCGACAGTTTCAATAGTCAGAGGTTGCCCTGCTTTCCAGGCAATAGCGGCGCGCGTTTTCATAAGACTGTGCTCATTGCAAAAGATGGCCTAGACCATAGCAAGTGTCGGTCTTAGCGTCACTCATGCAGACTACGATTGAGACAAAAAAACGAGACGAAAAAAAGCGAGAGCCCCCCTATGGCGACTCTCGCTAAATGCTCAGCGGTTCATTTCAGCTTATGGCAGAACGGGAGCACCAGCAGGCAACCCTAAATCAGGCAAGCCAGTAGGTAAGCCTGCGCCGCTACCAGAAAGTAACGCTTGGATATTACTTGCCAGGGCTTGTAAATCGGCTGCGCTAGGCAGTTTTGGTGGCAGGCTTAGGCTAGGCGGTGTGCCAGCAATCGGGTAGTCGAGTGCGATTAGGCTATTACCATTAACACGCTCAGTGCTGAGCAAGTATTCGCCAGCTGGCACGTCGTAATAGAACGTGGCTGGTGCCGACTTCAGCGCTGTTGCGGCACTCGGAATGCCTGCCGGCAAGCTTGGAGCGCTTGGTAGTTGATCTAAGCCGGGTACACGGTCAAGCCCAGGGATTTTTGAAGTCAGACTCGATAGCTGAGTGGTTTGCAACTGCGCCCCCACATTGTCGATAGCGCGCCCCAGTGTTTCTGTGCCGAGGTTGTGCCAACGTACTGCCATGATGTTAATTGTGCCCGTTTTTACGGTATTAACGGCATAGCCTGCTGTCATGCCAAGACGTGAGTCTAGCTGCAGTAAGCTGGTGAAGTTTTGACCATTGAGCGAGCCATTGGCTTGGAATGGCAGTGGCAATGGCAGTGGCAATGGCAGCGGATTGCTATTGTTGCCAACGACAGGTTCAACACGACGAATATTCAGCGGACCAATTGGCAGTGCATTTAACACGGGTGCTAAGAGTTGGCTGGCAGCTGAGTCAACTGCGCCACCACGAGTCACTTGTACGCCATAGGAGTTTACCTTTGGTGCCTGCGTTGATAAGTCAGCCAAACCCACATCGAGCGGTAGTGGTAACGGCAGTTTGCTAGTCAAGTCTGATAAGCCCGGAATGCTAGCCAAAGGGCTTGCTGCAGTGGCTTCTCGTGGTTTTTGGTCATTCAGTGTGCCGAGGGCATCATAAGCGACTTGGAAAATATCCATCGCTGTGGCCCGTGTAGGGAACTGTCCGGCATTGAGTGGATAGGCAAAGGTGTAGCTGGCGTTGGTAGCCAACACTTTGTCTTGCACGTTTTCGGTGGTAGTTGTGATTTTCAGATCGCGACAGCGGCCAAAAAGCACCGCATTACAGACACCAGTCAGTTTTACTTCGACCGATAGCGGCGCTTGAATAACGATAGTGTCATTGACGGTATGTTGGTCTAGCGCGGTTGCAATCACAGCATCCACATTGGTGGTGTTTGTAATGGTAAAGGACTGGCCTACAGATATGCCGCTGGTGACGAAAGGAACGATGACGGTACCATCAGTCACGGTGTTGTTAGTGGTTTTTACATAGTTGGTCAGGCTGCGCACATTGTGCGGCAAAACCCATGGGCCAAGGTCAGGCACGGCGTAAGTAGCGACTAAATAGGCCACTGTGGTGCCAAGGCCATAGGCATTGAACAGGTCGTTGAGCGATGGTTGGCCGCCGCTAGCCAGCGGGATGGGCAAGCTGCTGGCGCCGGGCAGGCTATTGATGCCTGGCAGAGCGTCTAAGCCTGGAACTCCATTAGGTAAGCCATTGGGTAGACTGGGTGCGGCACCCGCGCTGGTCAGTGAGCCCACTAAGAAGCTGATTAAGTCTTGCGCCATCGCCGCCATTTCTGGGGTTTGCTCGCCCGATGGACTTAAATTGCCAAAGTTGTCGAGGAACTTGGATAACTCTAGTGATAAGGGCGCGGGTAATTCGCGACCCATGGTGAGTGCCGTTAGAGCGGCAGCGGCTTGCGTTGGGTCTAGTAGTGAAGCACCTGCGAGCGGATTGTTGTCACCAAGATCAGCGAATGCATCGGCACCGGGTAGGCCAGGGTTGTTTAGTGTTGGCGAATCTCCAGCGAGTGCGCCGAATGGCGATTGAGCGAAGATACTTTGCAAAGAACTGAGAGCGCTATCTAGAGGGTTGGTGAGCTGTGAGGGCAGCGGAATTGGTAGCGATGACAAACTAAATGCAGCCCATGAAGCACTAGCGGTAAGTGCAAGGGCAATAACTAAATTTTTCTTTTTCATGATGAAGGTCTCAGCAAAGGTCTGAGCGGCATCCTTGACGACTGGGTTAAGTGCCCTTCTGGGCTGACTGCAACTTAACCTAAGTAAAGTTATAAAGACTACTTTTGTCGGCTAATTGTTATCCTAATGTAACGATATTCGTCGGTAGACGAATGACTATCGACTTTATCTAGCAATGCTATGTTGCTTCTAGTTCGAGCCCATTAGTAGTGATTTGCTGGTCTGTGCTGCTAACAGCAGATGTTGTGCGACCTCGGTGACACGCTTTAGGCGGCGCAAGTCTTCGCTATATGACAGCCAAAATTGTCGCGTGAGGCTTAGCTCTTCATTTAAAACTGGCACCAAACGTGGGTCAGTATCAGCAATAAAGCAGGGCAAAATAGCCAAGGCGCGGCCTTGCAAAACGGCATGATATTGCGCCAATGCGCTGGTGCTTCGCAGTGTGCTTTGGGCGCCAGGCACGAGCTCATCGAGATATAAAAGCTGGGCGCTGAAAGCGAGCTCATTCACGTAGTTAATGAAGCGATGCTGGCTTAAATCCTCTATACAGGTGATGGTTGGGTGCTGCGCGAGATACTCGGGCGTGGCATAGAGCTTGAGCCGGTAATCGCAGAGCTTGCTCGAAATATAAGGTCCGCGTGCAGGGCGCTCTAGCGTAATGGCTATATCGGCTTCGCGGCGTGAAAGATTAACAAAGTGTGGCACTGGTAAAACGTCGATAGAGATATTGGGATAGCGATCTTGAAATTCGACCATGTGTGGGGCGACAAAGTACGTGCCAAAGGCTTCGGTGCAGCCGATGCGAACATGGCCTGAAAGTGCGCTGCCAGTTCCAGACACTTCAGCCATGGCAGCTTCCATGGCTGCCTCCATGGTGTCGGCGTGGCGCACTAAATGTTGGCCATCGACGGTGAGCGTAAAACCATTGCTGCGTGATTTATCGAATAGCAGCGCGCCGAGACTTTCTTCTAATGAGCGTATGCGCCGCGCCACAGTAGTGTAGTCCACGCCAAGTCGGCGAGATGCTGCGCTGGCTGTGCCGGCTCGGGCGACTTCGAGGAAGAATCTTAGGTCATCCCAGTTCATGTGCTTATTAATAGATTTTTGCATATCGATTAGGACTTATTCTGAGTTCATATTGCATTTTAACCTGTATATGCTGTCGCAACTGTAATTCCAGAATCATTTAAGGCAGATCGCTATGACCAGCACTATTCCTACCGTCAAATTGCTCATCAATGGTGAGTTTATTGAGTCGAAAACCACCGAATGGCGCGATGTGGTTAATCCTGCCACTCAGGAAGTGCTGGCGCGCGTGCCATTGGCGACCGCCGAGGAGTTAGATGCTGCCGTGGCTGCCGCAAAAGCAGCCTTTAAAACTTGGCGCAAAACACCGATTGGGGCTCGCGCTCGTATCTTCTTAAAGTACCAACAGCTGATTCGCGAAAATACGAGCGAAGTTGCAGCGCTACTGACGGCCGAGCAGGGTAAAACCTTGCCAGATGCTGAAGGCGATATTTTCCGTGGTTTAGAAGTGGTCGAGCACGCCGCCAATATTGGCTCGCTGCAAATGGGTGAGATTGCCAATAACGTTGCCAATGGCGTGGATACTTATACATTGCAGCAGCCCATTGGCGTTTGCGCTGGCATAACACCTTTTAACTTCCCTGCAATGATCCCGCTTTGGATGTTTCCAATGGCGATCGCTTGCGGCAACACGTTCGTGCTCAAGCCATCTGAACAAGACCCCATGAGCACCATGCGTTTGGTGGAGCTGGCGGTCGAAGCGGGCATTCCTGCAGGCGTGTTGAATGTGGTGCACGGCGCTGTCGATATTGTTAATGGCCTATGCGATCACCCTGATATCAAAGCCATTTCCTTCGTTGGTTCAACACGCGTTGGCACCCATGTTTATCATCGAGCAACGGCAACTGGTAAGCGCGCCCAATGCATGATGGGTGCGAAAAATCACGTGGTTGTGTTGCCTGATGCGCCAAAAGAGCAAACCTTGAATGCTCTCGCTGGCGCTGGTTTCGGCGCCGCTGGTCAGCGTTGTATGGCGTCATCGGTGGTGGTGCTAGTGGGTGAAGCGAAGCATTGGGTGGATGAAATTGCTGAGCGCGCGAAAACCTTGAGTGTGAATGCCGGACATATTGCTGGTACTGAGATTGGCCCAGTGATTTCCTGCGCCGCTAAAGCACGCATTGAGAGCTTGATTGAGGCTGGCATTGCTGAGGGTGCGCGCTTAGTGCTCGACGGTCGTAATCCTGTAGTGAGAGGTTATGAGAAAGGTAATTTCGTTGCGCCTACGCTGTTTGCCGGTGTTAAGCCAGGCATGCGCATTTATGACGAAGAGATTTTTGGCCCAGTGCTGTGTGTGGTTGAAGTCGACACGCTGGATGAAGCGATTGCGCTAGTGAATGCCAATCCCAACGGTAATGGCACGGGTATTTTCACACGCTCTGGCGGTGCCGCACGGCATTTCCAGGAAGAGATTGATGTCGGCCAAGTGGGTATCAATGTGCCGATTCCTGTGCCGGTTCCATTATTTTCTTTCACTGGCTCGCGCGGCTCGAAGCTTGGTGATTTAGGCCCATATGGCAAGCAAGTCGTGATGTTCTATACGCAAACCAAAACCATCACCTCGCGTTGGTTTGACGAAGATGCGGTGAGCACCGTCAATACCACCATTAGCATGCGTTAAGGCTGCTAGCGTGAACTTTGAATTGAGCGATGAGCAGCTGGCTTTTGCTCAGCTTGCGCGTGATTTTGCTCGACAAGACCTTGCGCCTTTCGCGGCGCAATGGGATGCCGAGTCTCACTTTCCTATCGATGCTTTTCGCCAGGGCGGGCAACTGGGCTTTTGCGGTCTGTATTCGCCTGAAGCACAGGGCGGTTTAGGGCTTTCACGCCTAGACTCGGCCTTGGTGTTTGAGGAATTAGCGGCGGCAGACCCCTCCACGGCGGCATTTTTCACTATTCATAATATGGCGACCTGGATGCTCTGCAGCTGGGGCCAACCAGCGCTCACCGCCGAATGGGGTGAGCGCCTGACGTCGGGCGCGCAGCTGGCGTCGTATTGCCTCACTGAGCCAGATGCGGGTTCAGATGCCGCGAATTTAAAAACTTCGGCACGCCGCGATGGTGATGACTACGTGCTCAATGGCAGCAAGATGTTCATCTCCGGCGCGGGCAGCACCGATATGTTGGTGGTCATGGCGCGCACCGGAGTGCCGGGCGCAAAAGGCATTTCGGCGATTGCTGTGCCAGCGAATTTGCCCGGCATTCGCTATGGCAAGAAAGAAGAAAAAATGGGCTGGAATAGCCAGCCCACACGCGCCATTTTCTTCGATGACGTGCGCGTGCCCATCGCTAATCGTTTAGGCGAAGAGGGCGAAGGCTTCCGAATCGCCATGAAAGGTTTGGATGGCGGGCGCATCAATATTGCTACCTGCTCAGTCGGTGCGGCACAAGGCGCGCTTAATGCAGCGCAAGCCTATCTCGGTGAGCGTAAACAGTTTGGCAAAGCACTGGCCGAGTT
>JBFJJU010000076.1:0-11097 GCA_041612115.1 Perlucidibaca sp. | reverse complement strand
GCCACTAAGCATCTGACTGTTGGCGATACTGTTGAAGCTAAAATCATTAGCATCGATCGTAAAACCCGCTTAATCAGCCTGTCGGTGAAAGCCAAAGACGAAGCTGATGACCGCGAAGCCATCAGCAATCTGAAAGATCAGCCCGATGACGCCGCTGGTCCTAAGACCATTGGTGATTTGATCAAGGCCCAAATGGGTAACTGATCTTATCGATCTGTGGTAAAAATAAACGGGAGTAGGTGACTACTCCCGTTTTTTTATGTTTAGAATCAGTGTGTTGATTTTTCAATATTTTGCACTAATGAGAGAGCCACAATGACATTGACCCGATCAGACATAATCGAGCGCCTAAGTGCTCGGCAAACGCTGCTCACAGGCAAAGATGTGGAGCTAGCCGTGAAGACCATGGTCGAGCAGCTTTCAGAAACGCTAGCCACCAATGAGCGCATTGAAATACGCGGATTTGGTAGTTTCTGCCTACATCATCGTGCGCCTCGTATAGGTCGTAACCCAAAGACTGGCGAATCGGTTGCACTGCAAGCGAAAAGCTCGCCGCACTTTAAGCCCGGCAAAGCATTGCGTGACCGCGTCGATGAAAGTGCTAGTCACACAGCTATTGAAGGGAATCAGCCATGAGCGCAATTAAAAAAGCTATCTTTTGGGCTTTCATGCTCATATTTCTATTTACTGGGTTTTGGATGGTCATTGTTAATAACGACTCTGTCAGCCTCAACCTACTGTTTACCAATACAGGCCCGGTGAATGCCGGCTTTGTTATTTTCATGTCGCTAACGGTTGGTGCCATTGTTGGCTTCATCGCAGGCAGCTTTAGAACACGCCTAAGCATCTGGCAGAAAACCCGTGAGGCTGAGCAGGCGAGAGCGCAAGAAGCGACTCAGGCTAAAGAGGCCGAAGCATTAGCGTGGGAACGCGAAACTGCACGTCAAAATGCGTTGACTGCGCGTAGTCATGAGCCACCCGCGCCGCCACCCGTGTACTAATCGAGCGTTTTATGTCAACTGTTACCGATGATGCTATGCGCTCACCAATTGTTGTTGCCCTAGACTTTACTTCCGCCGAGCAAGCCTTGGCATTTGCAGACACTATAGATCCCGTACAAGCGCGCCTGAAGGTTGGTAAAGAGTTATTTACTTACGCCGGCCCCAGCCTTATACGCGAACTGCATCTTCGCGGCTTTGAGGTTTTTTTGGACCTTAAGTTTCACGATATCCCAAACACAGTAGCTTCTGCTGTTATTGCTGCTGCTGATTTGGGAGTGTGGATGGTTAATCTTCATGCTAGCGGCGGGCGCCGCATGATGACTGCTGCAAGCGAGCGTTTGGCCAAGGGCAATTACAACACCTTACTCACAGCAGTTACCGTGCTTACCAGTATGGAGGCGTCGGACTTGCTAGAGATAGGCATTACACAAAGTCCAGAAAAGCAAGTCATCGCATTGGCAGACCTCACAGCAAGCTGTGGGCTTGATGGTGTTGTATGCTCGGCACATGAGTCATCCATGCTACGTGCGCGCTTTGGTCAAAATTTTGCCTTGGTTACGCCCGGCATTCGCCCAGCTGACCATCCAAGCGATGATCAGCGCCGTATCATGACGCCGGCTCAGGCCATGACTGCAGGTTCTAGCTATTTAGTGATTGGACGACCTATTACACAGTCGAAAAACCCCAGTGAAACGCTCGCTGCTATCTGTGCTGAGCTTATTTAAGGTATTTGTACAGCTTTTGACCAAGCAATAATATTGTCTGACAATCACGGCTAGACTTGGGATGAATGGTCGATATGATTGGGTGACTTGCTAGTCTAGACATTTGTCTCGGCTTAAATCTCACCCTCAGCTTATCGAGTGCTCAATGCATCGCCATATTTTTCGCCACGCCGCCATCACTTTAACCATTACTACGTTATCTTTTAACGCGCACGCAGCCGGCCTTGAGTACCCATGGCAGTCCACAAGCGCCATGGGCAGTGCACAAGCCAATGCCGCTGAAGCCAACGATGCCTCAACTGTATTTTTCAACCCTGCGGGCATGGCCCGTCTGAAAACCACCATGGTCTCGCAGGCAGGGCAGATTCTGTCTGTTCGAGGGCAGTTTGAAAACGCAGGAACGACCCGCCAAAACAATGGCTCCGGTACTGAACTGCAAACTGGAGGCAATGGCGGTAGTTATCATCCACAAGCTATCCCCGCTGGCCAGTTCTACGCGGTGACACCCTATAACGACACCATCACTCTAGGCTTAGGCGTTTTTGTACCATATGGCGCTAACGTTAACTATAAGTCGAGTTGGGTAGGCCGCATGTTTCAAGATGAAGGCACCATTGAAACAATCAATATTAACCCATCGATGTCTATTCGTTTTGATGATAAACACAGCCTAGGCTTCGGCCTGTCAGCACAAATCATGCACATGAAGTTGCGTGCTGGCGCCGATGTAGAAGAGGCCGCTTACGGTATTAGTAAAAGCACTATCCAAACTGGCGCAAGCTTGTTATGTAGTCCAAGTGGCCTTCCTCTTGTCGGCGGCATTACAGCCGCCGCTTGCACTGGAGTTGCCAATTTATTAGCCGGGCCATTAGTGTCTGATGCCAAAGGTGAAGGCTCACTTACCGTTGAGGGTATTGGTTATGGTTTTGGCTGGAATGCCGGCTATATGTATCGCTTTAACGACGATAGGACGCGTTTTGGTTTGACTTATCGTTCGCATATTCGTCAGACGATTAAAGCTGATTATGATTGGGACTTTAGCGATGTATCCGGTCAAATTCCGGATATAACGGGCGTCAGTGAGGGTAATATATTGGGCTTGCTGGGCTCACTTACACGCCGCATTGAACTGCGTGACTATATTGAGAAATATGTCCGCCCAGACTCAAAAGCTGAGATCAAAATCGTTACGCCTGAGTCGGTTGGTGCGGCCTTATTTCACCAGGCCAGTGATCGCTTGGCATTAATGGGCTCTCTGACGTGGACGCGTACTAGCCGTATTCAAGAGTTACGAGTGGAGGCAGAGGATCGTCAAGGCCCGAACGGTACAGTCGAGCAAGGCGATGTGGTGGTCAATACGCGCTTTCGCGACACCTTTAAAGGCGCAGTTGGCGTTAACTACCGTGTCAATGATGTGCTAATGCTGCGCACAGGCGTGGGCTATGAACAAACACCCGTACCAGATCCCGAAGGTCGCCACTCAGCATTGCCGGATAACAACCGCTATGTCTACTCTGTGGGTGCCAATATCTCTCCACGCAAGGGTATGGATATCGACTTAGCGTATAGCTATATCGTTATCGAAGATGCTGCCGCTAACTATACTGACGACTGCCATCCATCTGGCTACCTGCTGTCGCAAGCTCCGGCAAACGGTGCAACATCGACAACTCAATGCACGGGTAATGGCGGCACCTTCCGCGGCGTCTTTAAAGATACCTATGTGCACTCGGCGGGTATTCAGCTTAACCAGCGCTTTTAAACGATGTGAGGAGGGCCTCTTTCTGTGCAATTGATAAAGAGACCCTCTATGCCTGAATGATATTTACATAATCGCCGGCTTTCGAGAAAATGCGCGCCATTAACTGATTGCCTAGGCACCGATATGTCGATACCTCCTGCTGGCGCTATGCATGCAACAAAGTCTAGCGATGCTGGATCGCGAACTGAGTTTAATAAACTGCAGAAGCGCTTACGCCGCCTTACAGGGCAGGCCATCGCTGACTACAATATGATTCAAGATGGCGACAAAATCATGGTTTGTCTGTCTGGAGGTAAGGACAGCTATACCATGCTAGAGATGCTGCTAAGTCTGCAGCTTAGTGCACCAATTAAGTTTGAAATCATCGCAGTTAATCTTGACCAGAAGCAGCCAGATTTTCCGGAAGATGTTTTGCCGCGTTATTTAACTGAGCGTGGCGTACCATTTTTCATTTTAGAGAAAGACACTTATAGCATCGTTAAAGAGCTGACGCCGGAAGGGCAGACTTACTGTGCTATTTGTAGCCGATTGCGTCGAGGAAACTTATATAGTTTTGCGCAAGAGATTGGTGCGACTAAAGTGGCTCTTGGTCATCATCGCGATGACATTATGGCAACACTTCTATTGAATATGTTTCATGCAGGCCGATTAAAAGCAATGCCACCTAAATTGCTATCGGATGATGGTAAGAATATTTTGATTCGCCCATTAGCTTATTGCAAAGAAAAGGATATTGCAGAATTTGCTAGACTTAAGGAGTTTCCAATTATTCCGTGTAATCTATGTGGCTCACAAGATAATCTTCAGCGTGCCATGATTAATGATATGCTGAGAGATTGGGATAAAAAGTTTCCTGGGCGACTAGATAGCATGTTTACTGCGACTCAGAATATTGCTCCTTCTCAGCTAGGTGATCGCGAGTTGTTTGATTTTGAGAGCCTTGAAGACAAACGTGTGGCTATTGAATCGACCGATTTAAGGGCAGGGCATTTACCTGTTGTTAATATTACACTGCCTTAGCTTTTCGCTAATATGCCTTTTTCTATCGTGTATAAAAAAAACCGGCTTTTATGCCGGTTTTTTTTATAGGTGATGGTTTGCTATTAAAACTTTTTGTTCATTTGGACGCTAAGTACTTGTATGGATGTGTCGAAGAAGCGGCCCCTATATGTACCACCATTGGCAGTACATGACTCACCTTCTGGGTCATAGTTTCCATTCTTATCGTCGCGCGTTAATGTGCGGCAGCGTTCAGTGTAGTTTGATAGCGAGTCTTCTAAGAAAGTAACGCTATAAGCAGCATCAATGCTGAGGCTTTTATCTACTTTATAGTTGGCACCAATGGCATACATGTAACGATCGCTATCTGGAGCACCTGGGTGACGAAACTCAGCCGACGGGACCGGTGTTTTATCGAACTGGAAGCCACTGCGTAAAGTTAACTTATCATTCCAGTGATAGTTGCCGCCGACTGATACCTTAAACGAGTCTCTCCACTTAGTATCAATTCCTGCATCACCTTGCTTAATAGTATTCCCATTTGGGTCGATTTTGTCTGAGAAGCTCACTCTGATTTTATCTACGGCGGATGTTTCAATCAGTGTAAAGTCAGCCATTAAATCTACTTTATCAGTTAGCTGATGAAACACGTTAAACGATGTTCGTGCAGGAATTATTAAATCACCTTTGGCTGTTGTGTCAGGACGTAGATAATTCTCTAAATACTCCTCAAGTGTTTGTCCATTACCAAAAAGCTGCGAAACAACTGGCGTGGCAATAATCCCATTGGTAACAGTCGAACCTTGAAGGTCATTCAAGTCCCACTCTAAAGTTCCACGCAGTTTTACGGTGCTTTCGGAGCGGTAGGCGAAACCAAATCGAGTTCTATCTGAGGGCGCAAACATATAGCCGAAGTTATAGCCTAAACCATAGCCATACATTTCTACAGTAGCACTGCCATTTGAGCCTTCTTCAGTTAAAAGGCCGCCTAGGGTATCTAGTACTATAGTGTCGCAAACGCCATCTATAATGTCTTCTATAGGTGTTAAGCCAAGTCCTGAGGTAATTGCACTAACTAACCCTCCTGACTCACATGCGGCACCATTTAAACCGGCTAAAGCACTGCCAATAGCAGAAATCCCACCAGGACTTAATGATTTGCTATTTAAGGCGCTTCTTAATAAAAACGGCGAAACGCCGGCGACATCAATTTGTGATTTTTGTTTGATATGTCCACCAATTACACTGACGCCAAAGCCAATGCTGTGCATATCATCGAATCGAATGCCAATTGATGGGTTAATATTTATTAGTTCAATAGCAATACTATCAATCTGGTAAGCCCCGGCCCAATCAGATTTATAGTTTAAGTTACCGCCGCCAGGAGCAAAAACCCCAATACCTGCGGTAATCATGTCGTTCACAGGGACGGATACAAAAAGACCCCCGGCAGCTAGAACTTGCGGCCAAAAAGTACCAGACTCACCATTGTTAACATCAGAAACTGAATCGCCGCTACGTGAGTCGCCACTAGTACCTGCACCGTGCTTTGTTTCAACTAAGTCGCTCTCAACTGAGCCTCGCAAAAATAGAAGTGAAGCTCCTTGCGATACTTGCAGGCCACCTTTCATTCGAGCCAAACCCGCGGGGTTGTAATAAATCACTGAAGGGTCGTTAGCTTCAGCGCCGTTGGCATTTGCTGTGCCTTGGTGAGCGGCCGTTATGGTTGGCAGGTCAAGGCCGCCAGCGTGTGCGCCGGAGGAAAGTGCTAATGCGAAAACTGACAGAGACAGCGCACGCAATGGCGCGGCAGGACGAATCACGGGCATGAAAACCTCTTATTTTTTTATTATTTAAGTAGTTTTCCATAGACAATGCTTACTAAGCAAGTGTTGTTTCACATTCGTCAATAAATTGACGAAAATCTTATGATTTCAGGTATTTAAGATGAGTTACTTGCGTGGTGGGACTCAATGACGCAAAAAAAAGCCCCGCACCGAAGTGCAGGGCTTTTCTCAAATCAACAACGATTATGCAGAGAACTGGTTCATCGTGTTTTTCGAGTCATCACCGGCTTTCAGTGCGTTGTCACCAGCGAAGATCTCTTTGTGATCGTCGCCAATGTCCGAACCGGCCATGGCTTGGTGCTTAACGCAAGCAACACCTTCGCGGATCTCTTTACGTTGCACGCCAGCAACATACGCCAACATACCTTGGTCACCAAAGTAGCCTTTGGACAGTTCGTGCATGTGCAGAGCTGTGGTGTGGTAGGTCGGCAAAGTGATCAGGTGGTGGAATACACCAGCTTCACGCGCAGCGTCGGCTTGGAATGTACGAACGCGTTCGTCAGCTTCTTTAGCCAAATCGCTGTTGTCATAGTCCACGCTCATCAGTTTGGCACGGTCATAGGCAGAAACATCTTTGCCTGCAGCGGCCCAGCTGTCGTACGCCTGTTGACGGAAGTTCAGTGTCCAGTTGAACGATGGGCTGTTGTTGTAAACCAGCTTAGCGTTTGGCACGACTTCTTTCACGCGGTTAACCATGTGCGCAATTTCTTGCACGTTTGGTGTGGCTGTTTCAATCCACAGCAGGTCAGCGCCGTTTTGCAGAGCTGTCACACAGTCGAGCACAACGCGGTCGATTTGTGTGTTTTCGCGGAACTGGTACAGGCCAGATGCCAGGCGTGTTGGGCGGTGCAGTTTGCCATCACGTTTGATCAGTACTTCGTCATCGTTAGCTTCAGAAATGTCGATTTCTGTTGTTGCCAAGTAGCTGATGTACTGCGACGCTAAATCACCTTTCTCTTTAGAGACAGGGATTTTTTGTGTCAAGTCAGCGCCTTCAGAGTCGGTACGGGCAACAATAACGCCTTCGTCAACGCCGAGCTCTAAGAATGCATAACGCACAGCATTGATTTTCGAGATGAAATCTTCATGTGGCACAGTGACTTTGCCAGCTTGGTGGCCGCACTGCTTAGCATCCGATACTTGGTTTTCGATTTGGATACAGCAAGCGCCTGCTTCGATCATTTTCTTGGTCAGCAGGTAGGTTGCTTCGTCGTTACCAAAGCCAGCATCGATGTCGGCAATGATTGGCACAATGTGCGTTTCGAAGTTGTTAATTGCTTCTTCGATTGCTTTAACTTTAGCGCTGTCGCCAGCATCCTGAGCTTTTTGCAGATTGCGGAACATGTCGTTCAATTCTTTAGCGTCGGCTTGGCGCAAGAAGGTGTACAGTTCTTCGATCAGCGCAGGAACAGATGTTTTTTCGTGCATTGATTGGTCTGGCAGTGGGCCAAACTCCGAACGCAATGCAGCAACCATCCAGCCGGACAGGTACAGGTATTTTCTTTCGGTGGTGCCGAAGTACTTTTTCACAGCAATCATTTTTTGCTGACCAACAAAACCGTGCCAGCAACCCAGCGACTGGGTGTATTTGCTGCTATCAGCGTCGTATGCAGCCATGTCGCGGCGCATAACGGCAGCGGTGTATTTGGCAATGTCTAAACCGGTTTTGAAGCGGTTTTGCATTTGCATGCGGGCAGCATCTTCAGGGCTAATTGCGTGCCAAGTATCGCCAAATTTGGCTTTAATAGCGCGAACAGCGTCAATCGCATTGGTGTACGTAGTCATGGCATCTTCCTGTCACGAGGGGTGGATGTCAACGCGCCGATATAAATGCATATAGGTGCTATTAACAGTGAGCGCAGTGTATGGGTTCATGGCATAATTTTCAAAGTTTATAGTTTTTATAGTCGGTATTCATGTCATGAATCTTGAGCGTATTGATCTCAACTTATTAGTTTATCTGGATGTCTTGCTGCGTGAACAGAGTGTCACGCGTGCAGCAGGGCAGCTCGGCATTACCCAGCCAGCATTGTCAAATGGCTTAAAGCGTTTGCGTGATCTGTTTAATGATCCCTTGCTGATTCGCAGCAGCCAAGGCATGACTCCAACTGAGCGAGCGCTTGAGCTAGCACCATTGATTCGTCAAGCCTTGTCGCAGGTCACTGATATTTTAGAACCAAGACAAGAGTTTAGGCCGCTGACATCACGCCGCGTGTTTCGTATCATGTCGAGTGATTATGCTGAAGCAACACTGGTGCCGGCCTTAGTGAAAGCCTTGCGTTCAGAAGCTCCGGATGTAGTTTTGGACTTCCTCACCCCATCTGACGTGAGTGTGCAAGATATTGAGCAGGGTAAAGTCGACTTGGCGATAAATCGCTTTAATGAAATGCCGCAGTCGTTTCATCAAATCACCTTATGGACAGACAGCTTTTCTTGCCTGCTCAACCGTAATAATCCTGCAGCGCTACGCTTTAACTTAAAGAATTATCTCGACTCGCAGCATATATGGGTGTCGAAAACGGGGATGGGTATTGGTTTTGGGGTAAATCCAGACCGTGGCCACTTAGGTCAAATCGACGCCGCTTTAGAACGCTTAGGTCAGCGTCGACGCATTACTATTTACACTCGGCATTATCAGATGCCAGCCTTAGTTGCGCACAAGGCTGACTTAGTGGCGACTTTGCCGACGCGTATTGCGCGCTTGCAGCAAGATCACCCGCAGTTAGTTATTAAAGAGCCGCCATTTCACATTCCTGCCTTTGAATTAAAAATGGCTTGGGGCCCGCTACTGCATCACAGCCCTGCACACCGATGGTTGCGCCAGCTCATTACGTTTGTTGCGCGGCAAATTGCGGAACAAGAAGAGAAGGCTGCAGAGGAGAGCAGCCTAGCGCGCCGCAATGCACGTATTCGGCGCATTCGGGAATGACCAATGGCTAAGACTTGGTTAAACTATGCCACCGCACAACCATCCCCTTGATACCTACACAGCATTTTGAGGCAAACGGATATGACTGAACAACGCGTCCAGCACGGCGAGCTCGATATCGCCAAATCACTTTTTGACTTGGTGAATAACGAGGTAGCTCCTGGCACAGGTGTTAGCCCTGAGCATTTTTGGCAGCAATTCGAGCAAATCATGGCCGACTTGATGCCTAAAAATAAGGCCTTGCTGGCGAAGCGCGACGAAATTCAGGCAAAAATTGATGCATGGCACCACGCCAACCCGAAAGCTGAGTTTGCAGCCTATAAAGCCTTCTTAGTGGAAATCGGCTATTTAGTTGCTGAGGGTCCAGACTTTGAAGTTTCGCCAACCAATGTGGACGATGAGATCGCACACATTGCAGGCCCTCAATTGGTTGTGCCAGTAAAAAATGCACGTTATGCCTTGAACGCTGCCAATGCACGTTGGGGCTCTTTATATGACGCGTTGTATGGCACTGACGCGATTTCTGAAGAAGATGGCGCTGTGCGCGCAGGTGGCTACAACCCCATTCGTGGCAATAAAGTCATCGCCTTTGCTCGCCAGTTTTTAGATCAAGCCGCACCATTGGCATCAGGATCGCATGCAGATAGCACAGCCTATGCCATCGTTAATGGCCAACTGCAGATTAGTTTAGCTAATGGCGAGACAGTGGCTTTGGCTCAGCCAGAAAAATTTGTTGGCTATACCGGTGATGCAGCAAATCCTACAAGTGTGCTGTTGAAAAACAATAATTTGCACGCTGAAATTCAATTTGATCGCAATAGTGCCATTGGTAAAACTGATGCTGCAGGCGTGAAAGATGTGAACTTGGAGTCGGCTATCACGGCGATTCAAGATTGCGAAGACTCAGTTGCAGCGGTTGATGCTGAAGACAAAGTTGAGGTGTATAGCAACTGGTTAGGTCTAATGAAGGGCGACTTGGCTGAGTCATTCCAAAAGGGTGGCAAAACACTTACGCGTACGCTCAATAGCGATCGCAGCTTCACTACACCAACCGGTGGCGAACTAACTTTGCACGGCCGTGCTCTGCTATTGGTGCGTAATGTTGGCCATCTGATGACTAACCCAGCGGTACGCTACAAAGGCGAAGAAGTTCCAGAAGGCATCATGGATGCAATGGTGACTACTTTGGCCGCCATGCACGACCTGCAAAAGAAAAATCGTGTTAGCAATTCACGTACTGGCTCAATGTATATCGTGAAACCAAAGATGCATGGCCCTGAAGAGGTGGCTTTCGCCAGTGAAATCTTTGCTCGTGTCGAGGATGCTTTGGGCCTGGCGCGTAACACCATGAAAATGGGCATCATGGATGAAGAACGCCGCACCACGGTGAACTTGAAAGAGTGTATCCGCGCCGCTAAAGAGCGTGTGATCTTCATTAATACCGGCTTCTTAGACCGTACCGGTGATGAAATGCACACCTCCATGGAAGCTGGCGCTATGGTGCGTAAAGCCGACATGAAAAAGCTGCCATGGATTGGTGCTTACGAAAACTGGAACGTTGACGTTGGTCTCAAGTGCGGCCTGCAAGGTAAGGCTCAAATTGGTAAAGGCATGTGGGCAATGCCAGACCTAATGAAAGACATGCTGGAGCAAAAAATTGCTCACCCGAAAGCCGGCGCAAATACTGCTTGGGTACCATCGCCAACGGGCGCTACGCTGCACGCCACGCATTATCACCAAGTGCTGGTGCAAGATGTGCAGGAGCAGCTGAAGTCACGTGCACACGCCAAGCTCGATGATATTTTGTCATATCCAGTTACTCACACGCCGAACT
>JBFJJU010000075.1:0-11159 GCA_041612115.1 Perlucidibaca sp. | reverse complement strand
GGCGGACAAGCCAGCTGGGCCGCCACCTACGATGACGACATCAAATTCCATCGCTTCTCTTTCCACGATGTTCTCCTTGCAATGAACCCATAACGGGAAAAATAAATCGCGAGCTGTAGACTTAACTCACTTAACAAAACCCATCTAGTATAAAAGCCGAGGCAAATCTGGCCAAGTAATTGCCACACAAATAAACAGGTTTTGTCTGATTTCTGTGTAATCTAGGCTGAAAATAGAGGTATTTATGCAAGATCAGGAAAAAGCATCGCACAGCAGTCAAGTTTTGAGTAACCCACTAGCCATTGCAGATCAAATTGGAGCTGATGCTGGCAAAAATAAATTGCCGCCAATCCACCTGTGGAATCCCCCATTTTGTGGCGATATCGACATGGAAATTCGTCGTAATGGCGACTGGTTTTATCTCGGCTCGCGTATACAGCGCCCAGCTTTGGTGCGACTATTTAGTACAGTCATGCGCCGCGAAGATGACGATGCCTATTACCTAGTGACACCCGTTGAAAAAGTGCGTATTCGTGTTGAGGATGCGCCGTTGTTTGTTGTGGCGCTAACGGTTTTAAGCGAGGAGGGTGAGCAGTCACTGCAGTTTACGACGAGTACTGATGATGTTGTGATTGCCAGCGCTGAGCATCCAATTACCGTAATTCATGGCGATGATGGCCCAGTGCCGTATGTGCATGTTCGCGACCGTTTGACGGCGATGATTAGTCGCCCAGTGTATTACGAGTTAGTGGCGTTGGGTTATGAGGTTGCTGAGAGCGGCGCCAATTCCCAGCGCACGTTAAAAGTAACGAGTGCTGGGGTCGACTTCAGCTTAGGCCACTTTTAGTACACGATGGCTGCTTTTAGGCTGCAATAATGAGGCGCACTGCCATTAATTGCATGCTGACATCACGCAGCGCCTGTTCACCGGCAGCCACGCGCTCGCGCTGCTGAGTAACTTCCGCTTCACGCACAGACGGGTTGATTTTTGCGAGCGCCTGCAGTCTCTGTAGCTCGCTATATTCCAGCGTATTCCACGCAGCCAGTGCCTGCTCTCGCAAGCTGCTTAACACTGTCTCAGCCGCCGCATCAGCGCTAGTGACGAGCTTTTCTGCCTCGGTGCGATGCGCTTTAATCACACTTCGAGCTAGCTTAGCGTCGGGCACATCAAGCTGTTTGCCTAGGTTAGCGGCACTGACTTGGGCTGCTAGATTGCGGCCATTGATATCTGCCAAGATGCGCAGTGGCTCATGGCCCAGTACACGGTCTAGCGCTAAGTCTCGGCGCGCGAGCACACTCGGTTGATACCAGGCCTCTAGCAGCATGGTGCCAGGCTTCACCGATTTATTACGCAAGACAGCAACTTGCACCATGCCTTGCGTATGGGTCGCCATCCAGTCCAGCACGCCTTGCACCATGGGGTGTTCCCAGGTCAAAAAGTGCCAGTCTTCATGCGCTAAGGCCAAGTCACGATCGGCGCAGACTGTCATTCCATCGGGGTCTAGTCCTGGAAAAGCATCAATCAGCTGGTGCTCGCCGGGCTGTAAAATCCAGGTCCGAGGCTGGCCTTGATCATCAACATGAACGCCAAACGCTTCCCAAGCTGCAAGCATAAGCTCATCAAGGCGAGTGTCGGTGTCTTGCGACTTAAGTGCTTCAACTAGTGGCTGAGCAACGTCTTGTCGGCACGATTGCAGCTCTAACAAACGATCACGCCCACCAGCGAGCTCTGCCTCAAGCACTTCGCGCTCAGCACGTGCCTCAATAATGAGCTCGTCGAGTAGGTTTTCTGGGCTGCTAGGGCGTAGCAGTGGTTTTAAGTCGGCGATAAATGACTCGTGCACGTTTTGCGCTGTTGGTGAGCATTGCGCAAAGACATTCAATGCCTCGCCATACCAACGAAATAGGCGCGCTTGAGCCGATCCTGCCAAGAGTGGCACATGCAAATTAATCGTTTCAGTCTGGCCAATACGATCGAGTCGACCAATACGCTGCTCGAGTTGGTCCGGGTTATCGGGCATATCAAACAGTACAAGATGATGCGCGAACTGGAAGTTGCGGCCTTCCGAGCCAATCTCGGAACACAGCAAAATCTGCGCGCCCATTTCAGGCTCGGCAAAATAAGCAGCTGCACGGTCGCGCTCGAGTAAGTTCATGGCTTCATGAAAAACAGCGGTGCGAATCCCTTCACGCAATCGAAGATGCGTTTCTAAAGCCTCGGCAATAGCAGCAGTACGCGTAATGAGTAGGCATTTATCGCGACGATGGCTTTTTAGCCAAGCGGCCAGCCATGACACCCGTGGATCTTGCTCAAGGAAGGTCTCTTCATCGACGCGCGTTTCAGGCCAAATAGCGCCTTTCGCTAACCACGGCGCATAGCATTCTGGCGTGTCTAGCAACACCGGATGACTGGCGCGTGACGGAAAGCCACCAACCGCAGCACGGGTATTTCGAAACAATACACGCCCGAGACCATAGCGATCTAGGAGGGCATTTAAAGCTTGCTTACGACCAGGCTCAGTTGATAAATCTAGCGTTAAATCAGCCAGTTGCGCATTTAATATTGTAGACTGCTCAGAGTTTAGCCGATTATCGAGCAAGGCATCGGCCAAGGCGCGAGTTTCATCCCATTGCTCATGAGCATCCATAAACTCATCTAGCGATGGATAACGCGCCGGATCGAGTAACTGCAGGCGTGCGAAATGGCTTTCAACACCGAGCTGTTCAGGAGTTGCCGTCAATAACAGCAAGCTCGGCACAACGGCCGCTAAAGCAGCTACGGTATCGTATTCAACGCTGCTAGCTTCAGGCGACCAGGCCAGATGGTGCGCTTCATCGACCACCAGCATATCCCAAGGCGCATTTAATGCCTCGGCTTGCAGCAAAGGGTGGTCGGTAAGTAACGAAAGTGGCGCAATAATCAGCTGTTCACTGGTGAATGGGTTTTCGCCCATCTCGGCCATGGCTGCGCAACGTTCAAGATCAAACAAGCTGAAAGCAAGATTAAACCGGCGGCGCATTTCAACCAGCCATTGATGCACTAAGCTGTCTGGCAGCAAAATCAGCACACGCCCAGCGCGGCCTTGAACGCGTTGGGCATGAATGATTAAGCCAGCTTCAATGGTTTTGCCCAAGCCAACTTCATCGGCTAAGAGCACGCGCGGGCTTAAGCGGTTAGCGACATTATTAGCCACCGATAATTGGTGCGGGATAAGACCAACCCGAGCTCCAGCCAAGCCGCGCACGGGGCTACGAGCCTGTTGCAGGCGCTCGCGTAAGGCCGCTTGGCGTAGAGCAAACCATGAGCGCGAATCGACTTGTGCTGCCAATAAGCGCTCACGAGGACGAGATAAATGCAGCTGAGCGGATAGACGCGCTTCCATTAGGCGCTTTTGTACGCCCTCAGCATTGATGACGTCGTAGCTAAGTAAGCCATCTTGCTCGGCGACACGCTCAACTGACCATGCTTGTTCATCGCTGTCGTTAATTTTGTCGCCAACCATGAATTGGATGCGGGTGAGCGGGGCGCTGAGCTTGGCATAGACACGAGTGTCATCGGCACAGGGAAAAAATACCGTCATGGCTCGAGCGTCTAAATCGACAACAATGCCTAAGCCTAACTCTGGCTCGGTGTCTGAAATCCAACGCTGACCTACAACTAAATCATTTTGTTTCATGTGTTTGGGGCTTACTCATCAGGTGTTAAATAGAAATAAATTGCTCTGGCAATTCGAAGAACATGGCTCGGCCATCGCTAGGATGAGCAAAGCCAAGCTCGCAGGCGTGCAAGCACAGTCTTGGGCTGCGTGCCTGCCATTCATTGCTGGCGTAGAGTTGATCGCCAACAATGGCATGACCTAACGTGCATAAATGCAGACGTAACTGGTGGGTGCGACCGGTGATCGGCTCTAGGGAAATCAGGCTAGTATCATCTCGCCGTTGCAGGCATTTCCAATGCGTTTGTGCTGGCTTTCCTGCTTCATAATCAACTACTTGGCGCGGCTTATTGTCTTGATCGTAACGCATGGGCCAAGACATAGTGCCAGCTTCGTCAGCGACAATGCCTGCCACTAAAGCGACATAACGCTTATGAATACGACGTTCTTGAAACTGAATTCCCAATGCCCGGCGAGCAGCACTATGACGGCCATAAACCATCACACCAGAGGTGTCTCTGTCGAGTCTATGTACGGCAAAAATATTGGGGTCTTGTAACTGCAGACGAGTAAGCACGCTATCGGCTTTATCTTGGCCTAGGCCTGGAACCGAGTGCAATCCAGCAGGTTTTTGTACCACGACGCAGTCGGCATCGACATGCAATAGCAATAGCCCAGGGCAGGTCAACGAGGTATCGGAGGACGTGGTGGGCTTATTCATGGCGCGGATTATACGCGAACTTGGCGTGCATCCGCAGTGAAATTAAGTAGACCTGGGTAAATAGGATTAGAAATTTCTTGATGCAGTGCGCTTTAGTACAGCCTGTGCGAAGCTGCGCTAATATTCATAGCTTTAAAGCTGCCTTGAAAGCGCTAATTAAGAGCCACTACATCAATGCGTATAATTTATATTATGTTAAATATCAGAACAATCGTCCTATGCTTTGGGCTATTTGGCTCAACAACTGCTCTAGCCAATACGCTCACGATCACGCCAAGTGAGTTTCCGCTAACCAACCCATTTATGTCGACAATTGCTGGCACGCCAGCATCACTACAACCAAGCCAATTGCCCGAAGACAAATACATCGACCAAGATGACTACAAGCTCAACATTCGGCCTGAGCGTGAGTTTGGTCTGCCAGAGAGCTTTTGGGCAGTCAAAAAGCTGCATTATCGAATTGCTCGCCAACCCAAGGCTGCACCGCTTATTTTCATCATTGCAGGCACTGGCGCGAACTACAAAAACGACACTATCGAATTCTTAAAAAAAGTCTTTTATAGCCGCGGCTATCATGTGGTGCAGCTATCCTCACCAACAAGCTATGACTTCATTGCAGCGGCTTCACGCTCAGCCACACCAGGCATCAGCAGCGAAGATGCTGATGACTTGATGCGCGTCATGACCGCTGTTCTAAAAGATAACGCAACCCTGGACTACACTCGAATAGATCTCGCTGGCTATAGCTTAGGCGCCTTGAATGCAGCGTTTATTGCCGCTGCCGATGCAAAGAATCCTCGATTTTTCTTTCAACACATAGCGCTGCTTAATCCACCCGTTAGCGTGCTGCGCTCAACACAACAGTTAGACAAACTTGTGCAGGCCGATGTTCCCAAAGCAAAAGGAAAGGATGGATTTTTTGAGTTAATTTTCAGCAAATTATCGCGTTTTTTCTACGAAAAAGGCAGTGTGGAGCTATCTGCGGCAGTACTTTACGACTTTCAGCGCTCATCAGAAGCACTCAATAACGAAGAAATGGCCATGCTCATTGGCAGCGTGTTTCGTTTTGCCGCTGCAGACATCGTTTTTACTAGCGATGTCGTTAATAAGCGCGGGCAAATCGTGCCTATCGATGCAGACTTAAGCGAATCCAGTAGCCTAACGCCCTACTTTAGACGTTCATTGTTTTGTGATTTTGCCTGCTATGTGAAGCTGCAATTATTACCCTATGTGCAAAAAAGCCAGCCCGACCTCGATATTAGTCATTTAGACAATATCAGCGGACTGACCTCTATTGCCGACTACCTTCGCAGCGCCAAAAATGTGCAGGTAATCACTAACGCTGATGATCTAATTTTACAGCCTGTAGACTTCGCTTTCCTACACACAACGTTTGGCGACAGACTCACTGTATTTGATCATGGGGGTCACTTGGGTAATATCAGATACATTCCTTATGTTGAGAAAATGATGAGTATTTTCAATGACTAATATGCTCATTAAAAACAAGATGACATCAGTAATACACGTCCTCACCTTGGCTATTTTGCTTAGTGGTCAAGCCGCCGCTGCTGATGATGTGCTTAGCGGCTACCCGCAAAGCCCACTAAACTCTTTGCAATTTGTGCCTAGCGATCACCAAATCATCTTTGAGCGTTCTAGCTTGGTTGCGCTTGCAGTAAAAGACCCTTGGGAGGCCGTCAATCGCCGCATTTACCATTTCAACCAGCGCGCCGATGAATATGTTTTGCTACCCATTGTGCGAGGTTATCGCTTCGCCCTGCCCTCATTTGTCCGCAGCGGCGTTCACAATGTGTTCAATAATCTTGGCGATGTCACTAACCTGCTTAACAGCATCTTGCAGCTAAAGCCTAAGCGAACGGCAACAACAACGGGCAGACTGTTGCTGAACACAACAGTGGGCATTGCAGGGCTATTCGACCCAGCAACAGCGATTGGATTGGCGAGGCAAGAAGAGGATTTCGGGCAAACACTAGGCTTTTACGGCGTTGGTGCTGGACCGTACATCATGCTGCCCCTGCTTGGCCCATCTAATTTGCGTGATGCCAGTGGGCGTGTTTTTGATGTCGGAGCCAGCACGCAGATTAACTTCATCAATAGTGCAGACATCAAACAAGACTATCTGGTGCTCTACGGCTTACAAATCACCGATGAGCGCGCAAATACAGCCTATGAGTACGGATCACTCAATACGCCATTTGAGTATGAAAAACTGAGGTATGTTTTTCAAAAGGCACGTGAGTTACAGATCAAAGATTAGGGTTGTTGCAGAGCCTTTAAGCCGCCCCAAGTGAAGCTTAGCATTAACCCAATAACATGCTCTTTGGAGACGTGGGGACGCTGCATCCACCACTTTGCAATTTGCTCACCCGCCCCCGAGACTGCGTGAGCAAAGCCTTCACAGGTTTCAGCATCAACGCCTTGAGCGACTGTCACAAGCAGTTGGGTTATTTTTTCGACTGTCTGAAAGCGCAGGCGTGTAGCTTCTTCAGCCGCTGAGCCTGCAATAGCAGCGCCACCGCCAAATAAAAGGTGCCAAGAAGCACGGTTTTCCTCAACGAAGGTAAAGTATCCGTCAACGCCTGCTTTTAGACGCCCTTCTAATGTTGTCGGGTCTTGTGCCGCATCAACTATATGCTGATCTAGAGATTCGCGGGCTCGACGTAGGCAGGCTAAATAGATGCCGTCTTTCGAACCAAAATGATTATAAACAATGGGGCGTGTAACGCCGGCGGCAGAGGCAATATCCTCCATTGAGGTACCTTGGTAGCCATGTTCTATAAAAAGCTGCAAAGCGACATTGAGCAGCTGCTGCTCGCGCTTGGCGCGTGGCATGCGTCTCGCCTTGGGTTTGCTTTCAGCGAGAAATTCCATTTCAGCTACCTTTGAGGTCGCTTGCTCAGTAAAAGACATGTCGTACTATACTCCGTGTAATATGCGCAGAGTATACATAAGTAGCCATGGTTACAACAGTGGAACAAACCAATTTAAACGACTGCGCAGTTCTACGACCTCGCCAACAATAATCAAGGTAGGAGCTGGTAAGGGCTCACTCGCTAATTTAGCCTCAATATTTTCTAGGTTACCAATAACCACTCGCTGATCAGGGGTGGTGCCTTTAGAAATCATCGCTACTGGTGTCGTTGGCGCTAAACCATGAGCTAGTAACTGCTCACGAATAGGACCAAGGCTAGTTAAGCCCATATACAACACCAATGTTTGATTAGGGTGCACGAGCTCAGCCCATGGCAAATCAGGCGTGCCATTTTTTAGATGACCGGTAACAAATCGCACTGACTGCGCGTAATCACGATGGGTCAACGGAATGCCAGCATAGGCAGAACAACCGCTGGCAGCGGTAATGCCAGGCACTACCTGAAAGCTAATGCCAGCATCGCTTAATTCTTCAATTTCCTCACCGCCACGGCCAAAAATGAAAGGATCCCCGCCCTTCAGTCGGCAAACTCGCTTACCTTCTTGTGCTAAACGCACGAGCAATGCATTGATACCCTCTTGCGGCAACGCATGGTCAGCACGAGCTTTGCCGACATATATGCGCTCGGCATCGCGTCGGCATAAATCCAAAATCGGTGCTGATACCAAGCGGTCGTAGACCACGACATCAGCTTGCTGCATTAGCCTTAACGCCTTGAAAGTAAGTAGATCTGGGTCTCCTGGGCCGGCACCGACTAAGTAAACCTCGCCCGCTTCGCGTTGGTCTGGATGCGCGATGGCCTGCTCGATGACTTGACGAGCCTCATCGATACGTCCAGAAAATACTAACTCCGGCATATTGCCATCGAGCTGTGTTTCCCAAAATAGTCGCCGCGCCGAGACATCAGGAAAGCGCGCTTTCGCTAGGCTGCGAAACTCGCCTAGCAGCTCAGCCAAACGGCCATAGGCAGCGGGAATCATCGATTCAATTTTGCCGCGCAAAATGCGCGCCAAAACTGGCGATACTCCATTGCTAGAAATGCCGATGAGCAATGGCGATCTATCGACAATCGCAGGGAAAATCACCGTGCAAAGGTCAGGCGCATCGACGACATTGACTGGAATGCCATGAGCTTGCGCATTCGCGGAAACCTGAGCGTTGAGGTAGCTTTTATTGGTGGCAGCAACTGCCAAAATATTGCCGGTCATGTCGCGGCTATCATAAGCGCGCAGACTTACGTGACCGCCCTGCGCCTCCACAGCCTCTTGCAAGGCCGGTAAAACGTCTAGTGCGACCAGATGAATGCGTGCGCCAGCGCGCAGCAAAAGTGAGGCTTTACGCTGGGCAATGTCGCCACCGCCAACCAGTAAGCAGGGTTTATTTTTTAGACGAAATCCCAGCGGTAAAGTATCCATCAAGCAGTGGCATTCAAGCGTGTTAAACCACCCATGTATGGCTGCAATACGCTAGGAATGCGAATGCTGCCATCGGCCTCTTGATAGTTTTCTAGCACCGCAACCAAGGTGCGGCCGACGGCTAATCCAGAGCCATTGAGTGTGTGCAGTAAATCTGGCTTGCCAGTGTCAGGATGGCGATAGCGCGCTTGCAAACGGCGCGCTTGGAAGCTCGCGAAGTTTGAGCATGAGGAAATTTCACGATAGGTCTGCTGCCCTGGCAACCATACTTCAAGGTCATAGGTTTTACAGGCAGAAAAGCCCATATCGCCGCCACACAGCAGCATGGTGCGATATGGTAGCTCTAGCGCTTGCAAAATCGCCTCGGCATGTCCGACCAAGGTCTCTAAGGTGGCATCGCTATCTTCGGGGCGGACAAACTGCACTAGCTCAACCTTTTCGAACTGATGTTGACGAATCATGCCGCGGGTATCGCGACCATAAGCGCCAGCTTCACTGCGGAAGCAAGGTGTATGCGCAACATAGCGCTTAGGCAATTCATCGACTGGAATGATTTCATCGCGATGTAAATTGGTCACCGGCACTTCGGCGGTCGGAATCAAAAATAATTCGCGCTCGCCCTGAAGCTTGAACAGGTCATCGGCAAATTTAGGCAGCTGGCCGGTGCCTTGTAGGCTATCGGCATTAACCAAGTACGGCACATACACTTCGTTATAGCCATGCTGATCTGTATGCGTGTCGAGCATGAATTGCGTTAACGCGCGGTGCAACCTAGCCAATGGACCAGCAAGCACGGTAAAACGTGCGCCGCTGAGCTTACTAGCACGCTCGAAGTCCATGCCGAGTCTGGCGCCTAAGGCGACATGATCTTGCACGTCAAAATCAAATGTGCCCGGCTTACCCCAACGGCGAATCTCTACGTTGTCATCTTCGCCCTTACCTGCAGGCACAGAGTCATGCGGCATATTCGGCAAGCCCAGCGCCAAGGCCTGCCAAGTTGCTTGCACTTGCGCTAGTGCCTGTTCAGCCTCAGCTAAAGCGGTGTTAATTGCCGTCATTTCAAGCTGAAGTGCATCTGTGCTTTCGCCATCGCGCTTAGCCTGACCGAAGCGCTTAGAGCCAGTGTTACGCTCAGCTTGCAGGCGTTCAGCATCTAGCTGTAACTGCCGGCGCTGCTGCTCAATAGCCTCTAATTCAGCACTCGCAAGCACAACGTGGCGCTTGGCTAAGGCTTCGGCAACAGCGGCTAAATCATTACGCAGTAGTTTCGGGTCCAGCATGGCAGCATCCTGTTAATACATTAATCAATTGGGTCGTCTTCGCCGCGCTTCCAGCTACTGGCGGTATTTAAGTCGTTTAAGCGTGCGAGTTTAGCCTGAATTTTTAGCTCTAAGCCACGCGCCACAGGGTGGTAGAACATTTGCCCCTGTAAAGGCTCAGGTAAATAACGCTCACCTGCCACAAACGCCTCGGGAAAATCATGGGCATAATGATAATCGAGACCATGACCTTGCTGCTTCATTAAAGCGGTTGGCGCGTTACGTAAATGTTTCGGTACTGGCAATGAGCCATGGCTAATGACAGCGGCTTTGGCGGCTTTCCAAGCGCCATAGACGGCATTGCTTTTCGCTGCGATGGCCAAATAAGTCACGGCTTGTGCCAATGCCAGCTCGCCCTCGGGCTGCCCAAGGCGCTCAAGCGCTTGCCACGCCTCAAGTGCCAGCGTTTGCGCACGCGGGTCAGCTAGGCCAATGTCTTCGCTGGCCATTCGCACCACGCGACGAGCGATGTAGAGCGGGTCGCAACCACCATCAATCATGCGCGCCAACCAATACAGTGCGCCCTGCGGGTCTGAGCCGCGCACGGACTTATGCAGCGCGGATATTTGATCATAGAAATCATCACCGTGTTTATCAAAGCGGCGTGCGCTACCTTGCAAAAGGTCATTAAGACCGCTGTCATCGAGTAGGCCATTACCGTCGGCTAAATCAGCTGCAATATCGAGCAGATTTAGCGTGCGTCGCGCGTCACCATCAGCAGCATGTGCAATGGCATGCTTTTGCTCATCACTTAGTTTTAAGATGCGATTGGCGAGGCCATCGCGATGAGTAAGCGCCTGCTCTATAAGTTGGAGCAGGTCATCGTGCGTCAGGCTCTTCAGTACGTAAACACGAGCTCGAGACAGCAGCGCTTTATTAAGCTCAAACGAGGGGTTTTCGGTGGTGGCGCCAATAAAAATCAGTGTGCCATCTTCGACATGCGGCAAAAACGCGTCTTGTTGCGACTTATTGAAGCGATGCACTTCGTCGACAAAGAGCACCGTGCGCTGACCTTGCTGCTTGTAAAACTGCGCCTCTTCAATGGCAGCTCGTATCTCTTTTACGCCTGAGAGCACGGCTGAGATCGCAATT
>JBFJJU010000074.1:0-11320 GCA_041612115.1 Perlucidibaca sp. | reverse complement strand
GTTATAGCAAGCTAGGAGTGCCAGATGGCGTGGAATCAACCCGGTTCGGGGCAAGACCCGAGCGGTAATCGCGATCCGTGGGGCGGGCGTAAGCCTTCCGGCGGTGGCAATAAAAGCAATCCTCTATTCGATAAGCTGCAAGGCGTATTCGGTGGCGGCGATCCTAATGGCGAAAAGCAGCTAACGCGCTTGCTGCTCGTTGGTGCGGTTGCGCTCTGGGTGATCTTTGGTTTTTATCGTGTCGAGCAAGCCGAGCGTGCCGTGGTCTTTCGCTTTGGTGAATACGCCAAGGTAGAAACTGCTGGTTTGCATTGGCGCCCTACGCTAATGGATAGCGTGCGCAAGGTAAATGTTGAGCGTACCGAGCAGATGCCGCTAAATGCCAGCATGATCACCGAGGATGAAAACATAGTTGATATCTCTCTGACCGTGCAATACCGCATCTCAGACCCCAAAAACTATGTGCTTGCGATCGCCAGTCCCGAGTCGACTCTGGCTCACGCCACCGAGTCGGCACTGCGCCATGAAGTTGGTAGTGCAAAAATGACGCAAGTGTTGGGTGAGGGCCGAGCCAAGCTCGCGCAAGACATGCTGCCGCGTTTGCAGTCGTATTTAGATCGCTATAGCTCAGGCATTAGTGTGCGTAACGTGAACATCTTGGAGGCATTGCCGCCGAAAGATGTAAAAGCCGCATTTGATGACGTGATTCGCGCTAAAGAAGATAAAGAGCGACTGAAGAACCAAGCTGAAACTTATGCCAACGGCATCGTGCCGGAAGCGCGTGGTCAAGCTGCGCGACTCATTGCTGATGCTAGCGGTTATAAGCAGGAAGTCGTTGATCGCGCAACTGGTAACGCCTCGCGTTTCCAAGGTCTGCTGTCTGAGTACCGTTTAAATCCGCAAGTTATGCGCAGTCGTATGTACTTGGACGCGATGGAAGTGATCATGGCGGGCAACCGCAAAGTTGTGGTTGAGCCAGGCGGCGCTGCGCCATTGCTATATTTGCCAATGGCCGCTGCCGCAGCGACTGCCGCATCTGCACCTGCCGCTAGCGGCGCGTCACCTTATATTCCGCCGGCCAGTACCGGCAATCTGCGAGACGCTGAGCGTTCTGGCCGTACCTTGGAGGGAGCCCGCTAATGCCATCGCGTAGTATGTCGGCGTTATACGCCACCCTCGTTGTGCTGTTTTTGGCTAATGCCATGTTCTATACCGTACAAGCCACTGAGCGTGCAGTTTTGCTGCGCTTTGGTGAGGTTGTTGAAGCGGACTTGAAGCCTGGCCTGCATTTCAAAATCCCATTGGTGCACGAGGTCCGTCGTTTCGATGGTCGTCTACAGGTCAGTGACTCTGAGCGTACTGAGTTTTTGACCAAAGAAAGTAAGTTTTTGATCATCGACGCCTACGTTATGTGGCGCGTTAATGATGTGAAACGCTACTTCACCGCCACAGGTGGTTTGGCGCTTGAAGCTGAATCTCGCCTAATGCCATTGGTTCGTGATGGCCTGAAAAACCGTGTCTCTGAGCGTGATGTCCATGAAGTGGTGGCGGGGCAGCGTGAGCAGCTCATGTTGAACTTGACCAAGGCCGTTAATAGCGTGGCCATGCGCGAGTTCGGTATTGAGGTGGTCGACGTGCGCGTTAAGCGCGTCGACTTCCCGCAATCCACGGTCGAGTCTATTTATAACCGTATGCGCACTGAGCGTGAGCGGGAGGCTCGCGAGCACCGTGCACAAGGCACGGAAATGTCTGATCGCATTAAGTCAGAGGCTGATCGTCAGCAGCGTGTGATTTTGGCTGATGCCTATCGCCAAGCTGAAACTTTGCGTGGTGAAGGCGATGCTCAAGCTGCTCTAATTGCGCGTAAAGCTTTCGGTCAAGATAGTGAGTTCTATAGCTTCTATCGTTCTTTGCAAGCCTATCGCAATAGCTTCAATCGTAGCGATGATGTGCTCGTGTTGAAAAGTGATAGCGAGTTCCTTAAGTACATGCGCAAGCCTAGTAAATAAGCAATTTCGGTGGCTCAGTGCGATACTGAGTCACCGAGTTTGGGCAAGCCGCAACTGCCTGTGATAAACTCCCCAGAACCGAGTGCCGCTCGGTTTTTTTGTGTCTAATTAGTGGCGAAAAGCATGGTCAAACCCGTGGATGCGTGGCTGCTGCCCGATGGCGTTGCCGATGTGTTGCCTGCCGAGGCTGCACGCTTAGAGTCGTTACGACGACAGTTGCTCGATCATTTTGCAGGCTGGGGCTATGCCTTGGTTCTGCCGCCGCTCATGGAGTATCTCGAATCTTTATTATCGGGATCTGGCCGTGATCTAGCCGATCTCACCTTTAAAATTACCGACCAACTTAGTGGCCGTATGATGGGTGTGCGCGCCGATACAACGCCACAAGTTGCTAGGCTGGATGCGCATTGCTTGCGTAGTCAGGGCCCTGCGCGCTATTGCTACGCTGGCACTGTGCTACATACGCGACCAGTAGGCATTGCAGCCTCACGCTGCCCAGTGCAAATAGGCGCAGAGCTTTATGGTCACGCCGGCGTAGAGAGTGATATTGAAATCATTCGCTTAACGCTCGATGCCTTGCACATTGCCGGTGCCCACGAGCTTCACCTGGACCTCGGCCACGTTGGCGTATTTCGAGCCTTAGCCGCAGCCGCCGAACTGGACGAAGCTACCGAGGCTAGCTTGCGCGACATGCTCGCTCGTAAGTCATTGCCAGAATGGCATGAGGCAATTCCAGTGCGTGTCAGCGCTGAGCATCGCGCTGCTTTATTGCCATTGCCTAGCTTGGCAGGTGATGTCGTCGTGCTTGCCGAGGCAAAAGCGCTTTGGTCGCATGCCCCTGTTGCTGTGTCGCAAGCCCTAGCTGATGTGCAAGCTGTAGTAACGGCCATTCAGCAGTCACACCCAAATATCGTGCTCACCCTAGATCTAGGCGATGTCCGTGGCTACCACTACCACACCGGACTGGTCTTTAGCGTATATGCACCTGGCCATGCTCGTGAAGTGGCAAAAGGTGGCCGCTATGATCATGTTGGTGAGGCTTTTGGGCGCGCTCGTGCAGCGACTGGTTTTAGTGCTGATTTGAAGCAGTGGTTAGATTTTTCAAATGCTACGGCCGTGATGCAAGGCATACTTGCGCCGGCAGGTGATGATGTTGAGCTGCGTGCCGTCATGAATCAGGCGCGAGCCCATGGCCAACGAGTTGTACAGCAGCTGCCTGGCGCTTTATTGAGCGCAGTAGAGGCAGGCTGTGATCGTGAATTTTTTTATGCTGATGCGTGCTGGCAAGTACGCGCAGTTGCGTCTTAACTGATTAAGAGAGTCTAGAACATGGGCAATCATGTGGTGGTGTTGGGTACCCAATGGGGTGATGAAGGCAAAGGCAAAATCGTAGATTTGCTGACCGACAATGCACGCGCTGTGGTGCGCTTTCAGGGCGGCCATAATGCTGGTCACACCTTGGTTGTCGACGGTGAGAAAACTGTACTGCACCTGATTCCCTCGGGCATTTTGCGCGCAGGCGTACAGTGCTTAATTGGCAATGGCGTAGTGCTTGCCCCCGACGCACTGCTAAAAGAAATGGCCTACCTTGAAGCCAAAGGCGTGCCAGTGCGTGAGCGCTTGAGGATCTCGGCTGCTTGCCCATTGATTTTGCCGTATCACGTGGCGCTAGATCAGGCGCGTGAGGCCGCTCGCGGCTCATCAGCTATCGGTACGACAGGTCGTGGCATTGGTCCGGCATATGAAGATAAAGTAGCTCGTCGCGGTCTGCGCCTGGGCGACCTGTATCGTCGCGAGACACTGGCGGGCAAGCTTGGCGAAATTATCGATTACCACAACTTCCAGCTCACCAATTATTACAAAGTGCCTGCAGTTGATTTCCAGCAGACGCTAGATATGGCGCTTGAGTGGGGCGAACAGCTGCGTGACCTAATCGCCGATGTGCCTGGCATTTTGCATGACCTGCGCCGCGAAAATGCACAAATCATGTTTGAGGGTGCACAAGGCTCCTTGCTCGATATCGATCACGGCACCTATCCATTCGTGACCTCGTCAAACACCACTGCTGGCGGTGTTTCCACAGGCTCGGGCTTTGGTCCCTTGTATTTGGATTATGTGTTGGGTATTACCAAGGCTTACACCACGCGTGTTGGCGGCGGCCCATTCCCAACTGAGCTTTTTGATGAAACTGGTGCGCGCTTGGCGCAAGTCGGTCATGAGTTCGGCTCAACAACTGGCCGTGCGCGTCGCTGCGGATGGTTCGACGCCGTTGTCTTGCGCCGTGCTGTTGAGCTCAACTCCATCTCTGGTCTGTGTTTGACTAAGCTCGATGTGCTCGATGGTTTGTCTGTCGTTAAAGTCTGCACAGGCTACGAAACACGCGAAACTGGTTCGATTGAAGCACTGATGACAGATGCCGTGGCATTGTCTGATGTAGTACCGATTTATGAGGAGCTGCCAGGTTGGACTGAGTCAACGGTTGGCGTGCAAAAGCTAGAAGACTTACCTGAAAATGCGCGTGCCTATATTCGTCGTATAGAGGCGTTAGTTGGTTGTCCTATTGATATTATTTCTACCGGGCCAGATCGCGACGAAACTATCGTACTTCGCCACCCATTCCAATAATAAGAGCTTGCTGCAATGAGGGCCTGCGATGAAGTTTGAAACAACTATGTCTTGGCCAGCTCCGCTGGCTCGTGTACTAGCCATGATTACTAGTGCGGATTATGCAAATGCGCGTTTATCGCGCATGGGCTATGAGCGATTTGAAGTGCTGTCGTGTGAAGATGATGGCCGTCATTTCTCGCTTACCGCGCATGTGGTTGGTAAGCCCAGTGTGAAACTGCCAGCTTTGGCACAAAAGTTTATTAACAGTGATCAGCCCATCGAAATTGAACAAACGGATTGTTGGGATCGTGAGAGCGCTAGCGGCACTTTGCATCTGATTAATAAGTCAGTGTCAGCTGTGAATATTTCGGCGAGCATGCAGCTCAGTGAAAAAGATGGTGTAACGACGAACACGTTAACGTGGGATGTCAGTTGCAGTATTCCTTTGGTCGGCGGAAAACTGGCTAGCGTTATTTCCGAGGACATTCGTACTAAGGCATTGCAAAATGAGGCGGTGAGCCGAGAGATATTGGCTGAGCGGTACTGATTAGCTTATTTACTGCATTGTTATTGTCTTTAAAATTGGCATCATAAAGCCAAGCGCGAGAGCAACTCTCGTCATAATAAAAACCAAGGAAAGACAACATGATCGAGCAGATGATTGCTGACTTTAAGGCCGATATGTGGCTTTACATATCCATTCCGTTCATCAGTGGGTTTATTGGTTACATTACCAAAGTTGTCGCCATTAAAATGATGTTTGCTCCAATGGAGTTTATCGGCATTAAGCCATTCTTCGGCTGGCAGGGCATCGTGCCGCGTAAAGCTGAAAAGATGGCGATGATTTCTGTTGATTTGATGACTAACCAGCTAATTAAACCAGCAGAGATTTTTGCGCGACTCGATCCACATCGCATTGCTAAAGAAATCGAAGTGCCAATGATGGCGGCATCGGAAGACATTGTGCGCGAAGTTGCTCAGCAGTATCAGCCCGGCTTGTGGGAGGGGATGCCTGAGTTTGCACGCCAGAAAATTATTACCCGCGTGAAGGCAGAAGCTCCAACTATCGTTGCGAACATCATGTCTGAGGTGCAGGGAAATATCGATAAATACTTTGATATCAAGCATATGGTTATTACTAACCTCATGCGTGATAAGAAGCTTTTAAACGAAATTTTCCAAAAGGTTGGCCGCCAAGAGTTTAAGTTTTTCAGCAATGCTGGCTTTTATTTTGGCTTTGCTATTGGCTGGGTTCAAATGATTTGCTGGTTAGCATTTAAGCAGCCTTGGATGTTGCCAGCGTTTGGTGGCTTCGTCGGTTTCTTCAGCGACTGGATTGCTCTGCAAATGATGTTCCGCCCACAAATGCCGAAGAAAATTCTTGGATTTACGGTTCAGGGTTTGTTTCTGAAGCGTCAAAAGGAAGTGGCAGCGGATTACGCAGACCTTATCTCAAAGCAGGTTTTAACACCGGCGAATATGATGGAAGAGTTATTCCGCGGCGCTTTTGCTGATCGCATCATGGATCTCATTCACAAAAATGTGAAAGCCATGGTTGATGAGCAAACCGGTGTTGTGCGCCCGCTAGTGGTCTATGCCGTGGGTAGCAAGACCTATATGGAAATGAAAAGTGTGATTGCTGAGCGCATCATGGAGCGTATGCCTGAGACGATGAAGTATGTCGAAACCTATGCTGGTGATGCTATGGATGTTCGCAACACCCTGGTAGAGCGCATGCAAGGCCTTACGCCAGATCAATTTGAGGGCATGTTGCGTCCTGCATTTAAAGAGGATGAATGGGCACTTATTACCGTTGGCGCCGTACTCGGCTTCATGGTTGGCGAAATGCAAATTCACATTATGCTTTAAGCGGTATTAGTGGGATGGCTGTGTCGTTATACGGCCGGTCATCCTGCCATCGTGTTTGAATTATCCATTCTTCCTCTAAGGTCATGCGCTCAGTAACTATTGATTCTTGCAATGCATCATCTAGGCTGAGCTTGTGAGATAGCAGTATCAAAACACGCGCATAGATATGATGGATCATCCCCTGCAGCGCCTCAGTTAATTCGTCCAGCACTTGCTCGTGCGCAGTAGAGTCAGCGGGTCTGAGTGTTAATTTAACTATTGCGCCAACTTGCCGCCAATGCACGACTACTGTTGCCCCACCTACTAGCCATTCGCTGATGTATTCGTTGCTGTTTAGGCTAAAGTGTTTGACTAAGTTCATCTGCTACTCCGTTAGCATTTGAAATTACAAGAGTAAAAACGACTAGTTTTTATGGATAAACTATAGCAAATTCAGCATGGAATTCACCCTCGCCTATTCACAAAATAGTGGCATGGAAGAATTCATTGGAACAGCTCTAAGGCAAATACGCACCAATGCTGACCTCACTCAGGAGCAGTTGGCAGATCGCATTGGCTCCTCAATGGGTGCTATATCGAAAATGGAGTGTAGTAAGCGCTCGCCTAGCATGAGGCAGCTGATCAAGATAGCGGCAGAGTACGAGATGCAAGTTTCGACGATAGTCGAACTAGCCGAGCAGCTTTCAGTCAGTCGTACGCGAGTGATCAAAGATAGGACGGTTAGTTATATCCTAGCTAATCAGCGCGTAATGGCGCCGTTTATGAGGCTCTCATCGGCGGATCAAGAGCTAGTAGAGTCTATTATTGTGCGCTTGAGTTTGGTTGACCAAGATTGGATTCGTGCAGATGGTCCAGCTAAAGCTTAGGCAATAAAAAAGCCGATCAATAATCGGCTTTTCAAATGTGGTGCCCGGAAGAGGACTTGAACCTCCACCCCCTTGCGAGGACCAGCACCTGAAGCTGGCGTGTCTACCAATTTCACCATCCGGGCAGATGAGGTCGCGAAATATAGTGAGGCGAGTCGGGGCTGTCAACTGTCTTGGTGTAGAATAGCCAAAATTATTGAGATTGCTTATGCCTGTTCAGCCCCAAAACACCACGCCAACCGATGATCCGCACGCCGACCGCGAAGCCGAGCGTTACGACAATCCGGTTGCTAGTCGTGAGCTAATTTTAGCCACGCTCGAGGAGTTAGGTAAGCCGCTGACGCATCCGCAACTTGCCAAGCATTTCGGCTTTTTCGACGATGAGCGAGTAGAGGCCTTACGCCGCCGCCTAATCGCCATGAGTCGGGATGGCCAGCTTCAATCCGATCGCCGCGGCTCATACCAGCCTTTGCGAGACGAAGAGCTTATTCGTGGTCGCGTGCAGGGTCACAAAGACGGCTTCGGCTTTCTTATTCCAGATGATGGCGGCGCAGACTTAGTGCTGTCTTCACGACAAATGCGTCTGCTCTTCGATGGCGATATTGCCATGGTGCGTATCGCTGGCTATGACCATAAAGGCCGTCGCGAAGCCAATGTCGCGCGTGTGGAAACTCGTCGCTACAAGCATGTTATAGGCCGCTACCGTGAAGAAGATGGCGTTGCTTATGTGCAGCCAGATAATCCACGACTAACCCAAGACATCCTGGTTCAGCCTGGCCCGGTTGGCGCTACGCAAGACCAGTTTGTGAACGTTGAGATTACTGAGTATCCCACTGGTCGTAGCCTTGCCTGCGGCAAAATCGTCGAGGTCTTGGGTGACTTTATGGCGCCAGGCATGGAGATCGATATTGCCTTGCGTAACTACGATATTCCGCATGTCTGGCCTGCTAAAGTTGATGCCGAAGTGGCAACACTCTCACCTGAAGTCGATGAAGCATCTAAGGTTCAGCCCGGTCGCGTCGATATTCGGCATTTGCCATTAATGACCATCGATGGCGAAGACGCCAAAGATTTCGATGACGCCGTTTACGCTGAAAAGCGTCGCGGTGGCGGCTTCCGTTTGGTCGTAGCAATCGCCGATGTGTCGCATTATGTGCGGCCGGGCACTGAGCTCGATACCGAAGCGAAAGCACGCGGTAACTCGGTGTATTTTCCTGGCTATGTGGTGCCGATGTTGCCGGAAGTTCTTTCCAATGGTCTGTGCTCGCTTAATCCGCACGTCGATCGTCTGTGTATGGTGTGCGACATAACTTTCTCGGCTGCTGGCAAAATGACTGGCAATAAGTTTTACCCCGGAGTGATGCATTCGCAGGCACGTACCACTTACGATCAAGTCAGCGACTTTTTGGTCCATTCCGATGGTAAGGCTGCGAAGGCCTTGGCGGAGCGCTGGCCAGACGCAGTGAAAGACTCGCTGCACACACTTTTTGCGCTATTTAATGTGCTGCGAAGCGTGCGCGAAACTCGTGGTGCACTAGATTTTGACAGCGGTGAAACGCGCATTCTGTTTGGCGGCGATCGTAAAATTGATCGCATCGTGCCGGTCACTCGCAATAAAGCACACATGCTTATTGAAGAGATGATGCTAGCCGCAAACGTGGCTGCAGCTAACTTTGTCTTAAAGGCGAAAGTGCCGGCGTTGTTCCGTAATCACGACGGTCCAAAAAACGAAAAACTAAACAAGCTGCGCGTAACGTTACAGGCTCTCGGCCTGCGTTTCACGGCATCAGTAAAGCCTACGCCATCCGACTTTTTGGACTTGATTAAGCAAATTGCTGATCGTCCAGATAAAAGCATTATTGAAACCATGCTACTGCGTTCGCTGTCGCAGGCGGTGTATTCGCCCGACAATATTGGCCACTTCGGTTTGGCTTACGAGGCCTACGCACACTTCACATCACCGATTCGTCGCTACCCCGACTTGTTACTACACCGCGCTATTCGCTCTGTCATAGCTGGCGAGTCAGAAACCACGCTGAGTCAGCGTGTTGGCCGTGCGGTGAAAGGTGCATTTGGTGGCAAGGTTGAGCCATTGCCAGGTGAGATTCAAATGGTCTCGCTCGGCGAGCATTGCTCAATGACTGAGCGCCGTGCCGACGAGGCTACGCGCGACGTAATGGCATGGCTGAAGTGCGAATACATGCAAGATCGCGTTGGTGAGGATTTTGACGGCGTAATTGCCGCAGTTACCGCATTTGGCTTCTTTGTTGAGCTAGAAGATGTCTTTGTTGAAGGCTTGGTGCATATCAGCCAATTGCGCGATGACTACTATCAGTTCGATAGCACATTCCATCGCTTAGTTGGCGAGCGCACTGGCAAACGTTTTGCCATTGGCGAGCCAGTACGAATCAAAGTCGCGTCAGTAAATCTCGACGAACGTAAGATGGACTTTCAGCTCATTTCCGGTGGCGGCACAGGTAAGCGCTCAATGCGTGAACGCATGAGTGACGAGACTGGCTTTGAAGTGAGTCGAAGTGCGCCGAAAAAGAAAAGCGGCGGCAGAGCTAAGCCACAATCAGGTACCCCTGCTCACGATCGCACGGCAAGGCCTGCAAAGGCTGGCGCATCGAAGCCACGCACTCGCAAACGTTAACACTTCCGCAAGTTATCTAAATCGCGTGGCAGGCAGCCTGTTTGCTTGTCGCGTGAGCTGAATAAGTAAGAGCTCATTATGTCGAAAATGTCTTGGATCTATGGCCTGCACACCGTGCAAGCGTTGCTAGAAAACGAGCCAGAGCGTGTGCTTGAGCTGCAAGCACTAAGCACGCGTGAAGATGTACGCTTAAATCCCATCGTGCAGATGGCCCGTCAGTTGGGTTTGGCTGTGGCTTTCCGCGACCGCACGGCGCTAGACCAGTTAGCGGAAGGTGGTCGACATCAGGGCGTAGTGGCACGTGTGCGCGAGCGCCAGCCTGGTGATGACAATGACCTTGCGGAGTTACTCGACAATCTCACCGAGCCAGCTTTGTTGCTGATACTGGATGCAGTGACCGATCCGCATAATCTCGGCGCTTGTTTGCGTACTGCCGAAGCTGCTGGTGTGCATGCAGTGGTTGCTCCGCGCGATAAAGCCGCTGGCTTAACGCCGGTAGTGCGTAAAGTAGCTTGTGGCGCAGCTGAGCTAGTGCCATTTATGCAGGTGACCAATTTGGCTCGTACGCTGAAACAGCTAAAAGAGCAGGGCGTATGGGTGGTGGGCACGAGTCTTGAGGATGGCGCTAAGCCATTTTTTGATACCGACTTGAAGGCGCCGGTGGCGATTGTGATGGGCGCCGAGGGTAGTGGTTTGCGGCGCTTAACAGCTGAGCTTTGCGATCATTTGGCGTATATCCCGATGGCAGGGCAGATTGAGAGCTTGAATGTAAGTGTGGCTACTGGGGTGGCTTTGTTTGAGGCTGTTCGACAGCGGCGGGGTAAGTAGTTGCTGGTGGGCGAGAGGCTTGCTCAGAGGATGAAACACGCCGTGAACCCATCCTTGGGGGCTCAGCTCGGCATCCATGCCTCGCATGGTTTCATCTTCTGAGTAAGCCTCCCTCCTTCTTGAGTGACAATGAATTCACGGCGAGCTTTGCTCCCAGACCAAAACATAAACCTTCCCACACACCTCAAGCCCCAATCTTTAGCTTGAATTTTAGCCAAATCCCCTATACTCTCCCGCCTCCTTCGACTGGGCTAACTCTCAGCTGAAGTCGCAAGACATTCTCTAAAGCCTTAGGGCTTAGTGAAATACTCGCACTCCTTGCTCTGCCGGCTGTCGGCGGGGCTGAATAATCCGTAAGGAGCACAATACGATGCGTCATTATGAAATCGTGTTCTTGGTGCACCCCGATCAAAGCGAGCAAGTGCCCGCCATGGTCGAGCGTTACACCGGGATCGTGAAAGATGCAGGCGGTAGCATTCACCGCTTAG
>JBFJJU010000073.1:0-11755 GCA_041612115.1 Perlucidibaca sp. | reverse complement strand
GGCGCCGCCGGCCAAATCGGTTATAGCCTATTGTTCCGCATTGCCTCTGGCGAAATGCTCGGCAAAGACCAGCCCGTTATTTTACAAATGCTGGAAGTGCCTTTCGAGAAAGCCCAGGCCGCGCTAAAAGGCGTGATGATGGAACTCGACGACTGCGCATTCCCACTGCTAGCCGGCATGATCGGTAGCGATGACCCAAATGTCGCTTTCAAAGATGCTGACTACGCCCTGCTCGTTGGCGCACGCCCACGCGGTCCTGGCATGGAACGTTCAGACCTGCTGCAAGAAAACGCGAAAATCTTCACCGTGCAAGGCAAAGCCTTAAACGACGTGGCCTCACGCAATGTGAAAGTATTGGTTGTCGGCAACCCAGCCAACACCAACGCCTACATCGCCATGAAATCTGCTCCTGACCTGCCAGCGAAAAACTTCACTGCCATGTTGCGCTTAGACCACAACCGCGCCTTGTCGCAGTTGGCCAGCAAAACCGGCAAAGCCGTTGCAGACATTGAAACCATGACTGTGTGGGGCAACCACTCACCAACCATGTATGCCGACTACCGCTTTGCCACCATCTCTGGTGCCAGCGTGAAAGACATGATCAACGATGAAGATTGGAACCGTAATGTGTTCTTGCCAACCGTTGGCAAACGCGGCGGCGCCATCATCGAAGCTCGTGGCTTGTCGTCAGCTGCTTCTGCCGCTAACGCTGCCATCGATCACATGCACGATTGGGCGCTAGGCACCAATGGCAAATGGGTCACCATGGGCATTCCATCAGACGGTAGCTACGGCATCCCTGAAGGTGTGATGTACGGCGTGCCAGTTACCTGTGCAAATGGCGAATACACCCGCGTTGAAGGCTTAGAAATCGATGCCTTCTCACGTGAGCGCATGGACTTCACACTCAACGAGTTGCTCGAAGAGCGTGACGGCGTTGCTCACCTGCTGCCATAACGCAACGGCTTAAACGGCCGATGCTGCTATCGGTCGACTAGCAAAAATAAACCCGCTTCGGCGGGTTTATTTTTGTCTCAGCACTTCCGCCACGCGACTTTGCAGCAACGGAAGCACCTCATCCTCGAACCACGGATTTCGGCGTAGCCACAGGTTATTCCTCGGACTAGGGTGTGGAAGAGGAACTAGGTGTGGCCAATGCGTGCGCCACGACTTCACCAGCTCTGTTACCGACGCACTCGCCTCACCGAAGTGGTAAGCCTGAGCGTACTGCCCTACTACCAAGGTTATCTCTAGGTTGGGAAGCTGCTCCAGTAACTGACTGCGCCATGCTGGCGCACATTCTGGGCGTGGCGGAAGGTCTCCTGAACGTCCTGAACCGGGAAAGCAGAAGCCCATGGGCAAAATCGCAATCTGCTTCGGGTCATAAAACTCTTCACGCGTTACGCCTAACCATTCCCGCAAGCGATTGCCACTGGCGTCATCAAACGGCACGCCCGACTCATGCGCCTTTCTTCCCGGCGCTTGTCCCGCAATTAGAATCTTTGCCTCTGGGTGCAACTGAAGAATCGGCTTAGGGCCGAGTGGTAGATGAGCCTCGCAAAGTGTGCAGGTGCGAACCTCTGCTAGCAGGGACGAGAATGATGTCATGGCGTATGACCTTTTTAGTAGGTTAACGCTTGAATTAAGCGGTGCTGCGAAATAGCGTCGGCTTGAGTGAGTTCTTAGCTGGCATGTTGCCTGAGCTTATCCTGATAGTCTTCGATACGACGTAGTGCGGTAATCCCCCCGTAAATTAATCGGACTTAGAAGTAGAATTTCTCCTAATGATTTGAGGGCGTTCTACATGCGTATTTCCCGATACTCCGACAGCCAGATCATGGCGATTTTGAAGCAAGCTGAGGCAGGCACACCGGTTCCTGATCTTTGCCGTGAACACGGCATGAGCAGTGCATCTTTTTATAAGTGGCGCGCCAAGTTTGGCGGCATGGATGCCTCACTGATGTCGCGCCTTAAAGAGCTAGAAGATGAAAACCGCCGGCTTAAAAAGATGTATGCCGATGTTCAGCTACAGGCTGATGTACTCAAGGAGGCCATCACAAAAAAGTGGTAAAGCCATCTCGCCGACGCCAGATGGCACAGCACGCAGTAATAGCCTGCGGCTTGAGCATAAGACAGGCCTGTGCTGCCTTTAATATCAGTCAGACCTGTTATCGCTACCAGCCTTTGTTGTCGTCAGAAAATGCTGAGATTGCCGATTGGCTAATTCGGCTAACGCATAATCAGCGTGCCTGGGGCTTTGGCTTGTGCTTTTTATACTTGCGCAACGTTAAAGGCTACGGCTGGAATCACAAGCGGGTTTATCGCATCTATCGCGAGCTAGCACTGAATATGCGCATCAAACCGCATAAGCGTCTAACTCGCGAAGTACCGGAGCCATTGGCTGTGCCAATCGCTCCGAATGCCATGTGGTCGATGGACTTTATGCATGATCAACTCAGTGATGGCCGCTCGGTGCGATTGTTCAATGTGATCGATGACTTCAATCGTGAAGGGCTAGGTATTGATGTGGACTTCTCGTTGCCAGCGGAGCGAGTGATCCGCTCCTTGGATCAAATCATCGAGTGGCGCGGGCAACCAACGAGTATTCGCTGCGATAACGGCCCCGAGCTGATCAGTGGCAAGCTGATGACGTGGGCGGCTCAGCGAGGCATTGAAATTGCCCACATACAGCCCGGAAATCCGCAGCAGAATGCTTATGTTGAGCGCTATAATCGGACGGTTCGGCACGAATGGCTTGGCCAATATCTGTTTACTGATTTAGATGAAATGCAAGATTACGCGACCCGATGGCTCTGGACATATAATCACGAGCGCCCGAATATGGGCCTGGGTGGCATCACCCCGATACAGAAGTTAGCCGCTATGGCTTAAGCCTCTACTTCTGAGCCCCGTTAAAAATGGGGGGATTACCGTGCAGCTTTAATACCATTAGCGTACTTACTGTCATCTCCTGCCGACTCACCCCATTGCTTCAAGCTCTCGACACGCTGTTTCTCTTGCTCAATTAAAACTGAAAGTGCTCCAACCTTAGCAGCACTTGCTTGCGCCTTTAGCTCTCTTCTATGAGCTTTATCGCTGCTGCTTGTTGCTCAAGAGTTGCTAGCGTAACCCTCTCGAATTCTGATGACTGCTTCTGTTGAAGAACCATTGAGTACACAGCTAAAGCCAAAGCAAGGCCGGAAAACAGTGCGGAAATCCCCCCAAAACTATCCCCAAAACTCGCTGCGCGATCCAAGTCGCCAAGTAGACTAGGCACAGCAACGGCCCACGCAATCCAAACTACAATCAATAAAATTATGAGCCTATCTAACTTCATACTAATACTCCGTGAACTTAGAGCCGACTAACGTTTTGCTCAACGGCGCACGTGAGCGTGTCCAGTGAGGGGCAGAAGGCCCGGAATGCATTAGCAACTTGTTAGGCATCGTTAATTTCCTCTTGAGTTAGATGCATTGTTCTCAACTTGTCTGCATCGCTCATGAACCATTCGATCATTTCCCAAGAGTCAAGCTTGCTTTCTTCATTGCCCATGCTTTTTCTAATATTCAAAAGTAGCTCTCCCATTAATGCTATCCAATGTGATGCTTTTATCATCAAAGGACGCTTATCTTCTTCTATGTGATAGAAGAACTGCATGAGCTTGTTGTAACAACGAACTACCTCATCATTTGCGACAAGTGATAATTTGAAACCTATTCTTCTATACTCAACCGAAAGCATCTTTGATATAGCGATATCATTCTTATCCTTTCCTTTAAACTTTCGATCTAGCGAAAAGGCTTCTTCAGAAGTAAATAATAAGAAAAATGGCTCCAGCAAGGCATTGTAAGTCTCTATGCGATCCTCTCTTAACTTATCTTCCAAATCTGAAATACGCGCTCTTTGCGAATCGAGTCGAGTCTGGCCATTTTCAATTTTTTGCTTTATTACCCATCCAAATCCGCCAATCACCATAAGTAAAAATGGGGTGGCAATCGCTGATGCGGCTTTAATAAGCTCAAGTAATTCTTTATCCACTAACGGCACTCCGGTTTTGTATTGCCTAACGCTTGAGCTCAGGCCGCTACCTTTAGGGGCCGCCGTGTCTACAACGAATTGTTAGGTCTCACTCAGCTGAGAGCTGAATAATAATATCTGCAAAGAACGCATGCAGGGAGTTTCGCCACTCCTGAACTGAAGTGAGATCGATTTCAGCTACGGGTTTGTCCAAAGGATCTAAGCCATCCTCTCTATCCATCTGATGCACGATTTGATGGCGCCTTAGCATCAGCTGATTAAGTGCTGTGAAATGTCTACGAACAGGATCGGAAGACAATCCGGCAACATCAAGAAAGCCGGATAGTTGCGTAGTATTGTTTATGTTAAGCGTGTCAACGTACTGATCAATTGAATCACGAATGATATTCTCGATAAATTGGCCTCTGAATTCTCTTAGTTCTCCCAGCAAGATGCCTTTAGGTCTTGTTATTGCATGTCCGACAAAGGGGATCCGATTTAGACTTTCTAACGAGCCGTCAGGAAGCTTCCATAGATAGATGTTCCTTAATATCTCCTCAAGCGTACTGTGAAGTAGGACTACTGCTGCTCGAAGGACGTCATTTCTTGCCTGTATGTTTCCTAAGTTAGCGTCACTGAGCGCGCGATATGCATCAATCAGAGAGTCTACGCGTCTCTCGTTCTCAACGAACTCTCGCTCTGTAATCTCACGCATCACAATACTCCTAGATGAGACCTAACGCCTCAATCAGCCGGCGCGTTAGCGGTCGGCTGCATTGAATTGTTATGTTGTTTATCGCTCGGTATTACGTCTTTCATGATAACCGGAAGGCCTTGCATATCAGTAAATTCTTCATCGTTAAGTATGAAGGCTAGGTCCTTGTCACCTTGTCCATATCCCCATAAGTAAAGCTCTGCGCCAAATGCGCTAGGAGAAACGATAATTCCCCCGTCATTAATTTCAGCACAATGTTTTTTCATGTGCTCTTCTGGTCCATATTGAAATGTTTCTATTAAATCATCAGTATTCAACCCAAAGAATGAATGATTCACTATAGATGTTAATTGATTCATTTCACTTTGTGAAAATTCCATTGCGCCAATATGCGAATCCCATGGAATGAAAATCTGCATTCGTGGCCTATCATCCTGATTAAATTTATAGCCACTATCTTTAAATATTTTTCGTACCAAAGTGTATACAATGTAATGCGTTCTTATTTGATACACAGATAGACCATCTAAGATTTTGCCAATTCTAGCTCCTCGATCATCTCGCCCTTGCTCTGTTCTTGAAGAAGCAAGTATGCCACCAAAGTATTCAACAGCAATTTCGTCATCTGAATACGAGCCTTCGTTAATTATTGTCTTAAGGACTTTTGGTGGAACTTGCCCAGGCTGTTCGATTTTTTGTCCTAGCTTTTTCTCTGCATTACCAAATATTTTCCCTACATTTTGGGCTCGCTTCTGTGCGAAATCACGAAGACTTTCGCCCAAATAATCTGCTGTTGGCCCAAGCATTTTATTAAGGCCGTCTTTCCCCAGATAAGCTGCTACCGCTCCGAGTCCTACAGTTGTTATTGGTTCTGGCATTGAGCCTCCTTAGTAAACATAACAGTTTATTAGTGCGCCCACTCGTTTCCCCGCACTACCAAGCCATGCAAGAAAAAGCCTAAATACCTGATTTTAAATAGCATAGTAGCCGTCTGCTGCCTAGCATATTTTAAGAGAAGCGCGCATGCGCATTTATCTGCTATAGCCAACGTAATTCATAGATAGATCAACGCCTTGCTGCCCGCCCTTGGCCCGTTTACCAATCACATCGAACTAAACTTTCTGACCAGCAACATTTTTCAGCAATCTAGCCGTGTCATTATTCAGCCATAGCACCACTAGCTCAGGAATCGTGTATGACCCACGGCATCATCAACTCCATTGCGTATGACACTAATGGCAAGCGTATCGACCGTGTTGAGCTTGAGCACTCCTGCGATTTTTTAGTTCAGCACCCACAAGCGTTTTTGTGGATAGGCTTGCATGAGCCCGATGCCGACGTACTAGCCCTGCTGCAAAGCCAGTTTGGCCTGCATGAGTTAGCGGTTGAAGATGCCCTACAAGCGCATCAGCGCCCAAAGATTGAGGCCTATGGCAATCAACGTTTTGTCGTGGTGCACACGGCAGAGCGCGACGGCACACGCATAGTGTTTGGCGAAACCCATTTGTTTATTGGTGAGCGCTTCTTAATTAGCATCCGTCATGGGCCATCGCACTCATACGCCACCATGCGCCAACGCGTCGAGGCCAGACCGCAGCAACTCGCGCACGGGCCAAGCTATCCACTGTACGCCGTGCTCGATTTCATCGTCGATAATTACGTGCCCATCGTGGAGGACTTCAAGCAAACTTTGCATCAGCTTGAGGCAGATATTTTTCAGGCAAGTTATAAGCGCGGCACCATCAAGCGCCTGTATGTGCTGAAGCGCGAGCTGATCACCCTGCGCCTCGCCTCTTCACCCATGCAAGATATCGCGCAGGAACTCAGCCACGCCACAGACGATCTCGTGCACCCGAGCATTCAGCCTTACTTTCGAGACATTGCCGACCATTGCACGCGCATCAATGAGGCCATCGATGCGCTCAACGAGCTACTGAGTTCGGCTATTCAGGTGAATTTATCACTCGTCACGGTGAAGCAAAACGAAGTGGTGAAACGACTTGCCGGATGGGCAGCGCTTTTAGCCCTACCCACGCTGGTGACCAGCATCTACGGCATGAACTTTAAGTTTATGCCGGAGCTGGACCTGCCGTACGCCTATCCTGCAGTGATCGCTCTCACGGCACTTGCGTGCTTAAAACTTCACTCCACCCTGAGGCGCGCAGGATGGATGTAGTCTCAGCTTAGATAAGCGCGTGTGGTGCGGTAATAACGCCGTTGTTGTCGGCATAAACATATTCGCCCGAACGGAAGGTGATGCCGCCAAAGGTCACTGGCACATCGACTTCACCAACCCCTTTGCGCACGCTTTTAAGCGGGATAGATGCCAAGGCTTGAACACCCAGCTCTAACTCGGCGATGGCATCGACATCGCGAATGCAGCCATAAACGATAACGCCAGCCCAACCTTGGCTTACGGCGCTTTCGGCAATCATGTCACCGAGCAATGCACAGCGCAGCGAACCACCGCCATCGACTACCAGCACGCGGCCATCGCCTGGAGTTGCCAACAGCTCTTTAACGCGTGAGTTGTCTTCGAAACATTTCACCGTGACCATGGCGCCGCCGAAAGCCAGTGTGCCGCCAAAGTTAGAAAACATAGGCTCGCAAACACGCACGACATCGGCGTGATCATCACATAAATCGCAAGTTACAAAAGACATCGTTCGCTCCTGTTTAGTTCAAGGCCATCAAGTCGTTATAGTGTAAACGCTCAACGGAATACTTGGGCAATGGCCCTAAGGCTAAAGCGGCCATCGCTTTCGCTACATCTGCTCCGTGGATGGGACGGTACGGCGCTAAAGGCCCCTTCAGCAAAGGCCCCAGCGGCATAGATACTACCTGCCCAATGCGCTCACCAAGGCGCTGCTCCGCTCGCTCACCGAGCAATAGTGACGGCTGCACAATGCTCAGGGCAGCAAAGTCCATCGCGACCAAGGCCGCTTCCATCTCACCTTTCACGCGTGAATAGAACGATGCCGACTTGGTGGAGGCACCCACCGCACTGACCACGATAAAATGCTGCACGCCAATACGTTTGGCCAAGCCCGCAAAAGCGATCACGGCGTCGAAATCGACTGCACGAAACGCCGCTTGGCTGCCGGCTGTTTTAATGGTGGTGCCAAGACAGCAAACTGCTGTGTCTGCCTGCCATGTGGTCATCCAGCCCTCAAGCGAGTTGAAGCTAGCAACGTGCTCTTGCACCCGCGACTTTGGCTTTAAAAAAGACAATGGTCGACGACCAACGCTCATCAGCTCGGGTCGTGATGGCGCCTGCTCTAATAGATGAATGAGTTTTTCACCAATAAAACCACTGGCACCCGCTAACAAAATACCCGACATAGCACTATCCTTAAGGCATACATTGCGCGACTCTACCCGCAAGCGCCGCCGCCGTCAGCCCTAGTCGAGAACTTCATGCCATCATTGCCCGCCATTTATCGCCGACAGCGCTTACACGCTAGCCGTCGTGGCGCTCTCGCATTGATGACCTGCTGCCTGTTTGTAACACCCGCTCAGGCCGAAAAACTCTATCGCTTCCAAGATGCCAACGGCAATATGTTACTCACCAACCAAGTTGCCGCTGGTGGTAAAAAGCCATTGCAGGCTGCTGATAAGCGTTATCAGAAGCTGGTTAAAGTAACGTGGTATGCCGACACTAACGTCCATCGCTATAGCAATTGGGGGGCAGATGAGGCCGCTGTGCGCCCCAGTGCCAGCAAAAATAAGCATGCGTTTGATGCCGTCATTGCCGCTGCCGCCGCTAAACATGACCTTGATTTCGGTCTCGTCAAAGCAGTTATTCATACCGAGTCAGGCTTTAACCCAAATGCGCGCTCAGGTCCTGGCGCACAAGGCTTGATGCAGCTGATGCCAGCCACTGCCGACCAATACCGCGTGGCCAATGTCTGGGATCCTGAGCAAAATATTGAGGCCGGTAGCAAGCATTTACGCTATCTGCTAAACCGTTATAAAGACGTGAAAATCGCCCTCGCCGCCTATAATGCTGGGCAAGGCAATGTTGATCGCTATGGCGGCATTCCGCCGTTTAGCGAGACCAAAGATTATGTGGCTCGCGTAATGAGTCGTTATCAGCGGCTGTATGCGCAGGTAGCGCCTCAAGTGGCGTCAGCACCCCAATAGTCGCCCCCTCAAGCACCAAGGCATAACGACTTAGGCAAGGCCCGGGGCCCGGCATTTTGCACTCACCGGTGACCACGTCGAAGCGCCAGCCATGCTTTTCACAGCGCAGACTCAAGTTTCTTTCGCCATCGGCTTGATGAATAGCCGCTGAATACAGTGCGGCTTGCCGGTGTGGGCATTGGTTACGCAGCAAATAGCGCTGGCCATTTTCTTGAATCAGTAATAACGGCACACCATCGACCGAGAACTCACCGCGATAGCCATCGTCTAGATACATGAGTTTTTCTAGCGCTACATAGGTCATGCTTGGCTCACCTAATACTAATCAAACGGTAGATAGCTGAAAGGCGGGTTGCCCCGCCTTTCATGCTTTACCTATCAAAATCGACGGCAGATTATTTGCCGTGATTTTCCGATAAGTAGAACCACGTCGCTAGCACTGAATCTGGGTTCAAGGACACCGAATCAATGCCCTGCTCCATCAACCATTGGGCAAAGTCAGGGTGATCTGATGGGCCTTGACCACAAATACCAATGTATTTGCCAGCATCATGACACGCTTTAATAGCGCGCGAGAGCAAGAACTTCACCGCTGGGTCACGCTCATCGAACAGATGCGAGACGATACCGGAGTCGCGATCTAGACCCAGCGTTAGCTGTGTTAGATCGTTTGAGCCGATTGAGAAACCATCGAAATGCTGCAAGAACTCATCGGCCATGATGGCGTTTGTGGGCAGCTCACACATCATGATGATGCGCAGACCATTCTCACCGCGCTTGAGGCCTTTCTCTGCCAATAGCTCGATAACCTTCGCAGCACCTGTTGGTGTGCGAACAAACGGGATCATAATTTCGACGTTAGTTAAGCCCATGACATCACGAACTTTTTTCAGCGCACGCACTTCAAGATCAAAGCAATCGCGGAAATTGTCGGAGATATAACGGCTAGCGCCACGGAAGCCGAGCATGGGGTTCTCTTCTTCGGGCTCGTAGAGCTTGCCACCGATCAAGTTGGCGTATTCGTTAGACTTAAAGTCTGACATGCGCACGATGACTTTTTTCGGATAGAAAGCCGCCGCTAGTGTGGCGATACCTTCAGTTAGCTTCTCAACATAGAAGTCGACAGGTGAGGCATAACCTGCACAGCGCTGATCAACAGCCTGCTTAATATCACGTGGCAAGGTGTCGTAGTTCAACAGTGCTTTCGGGTGCACACCGATCATGCGGTTGATGATGAACTCAAGACGCGCCAAGCCGATGCCTTCGTTAGGCAAAGTAGCAAAATCGAATGCGCGATCGGGGTTGCCGATGTTCATCATGATTTTGAATGGCAGTTTCGGCATCGATTCAATCGAGTTTTTCTGAATTTCAAAGTCGAGCAGACCTTCGTAAATAAAGCCGGTATCGCCTTCAGCGCATGATGCCGTGACTTCCATGCCATCTTTCAAGATGTCAGTGGCATTACCGCAACCAACAATAGCTGGCACACCTAATTCACGCGCAATAATAGCGGCGTGGCAGGTACGACCACCGCGATTGGTAATGATGGCGCTAGCGCGCTTCATCACTGGCTCCCAATCTGGATCGGTCATATCAGACACTAGAACATCGCCGGGCTGCACTTTGTCCATCTCTTTGATCGAGCGCACAACACGAACAACGCCAGAGCCAATACGCTGACCAATCGAGCGGCCTTCGCACAGCACTTTGCCTTTTTGCTTGAGCAGGTAACGCTCCATGGTGCCGACGTTTTGGCGGCTTTTCACGGTTTCAGGACGCGCCTGAACGATATAAAGCTTGCCGTCGTCACCGTCTTTTGCCCACTCGATGTCCATTGGCGAGCCGTAGTGCTTTTCAATGATCAGCGCTTGACGTGATAACTCTTCGATTTCAGCATCATTTAGTGCAAAAACGGCACGCTCAGCTTTATCAACTTCAACGATTTGCGTGGAATGGCCCGCAGCACCGCTGTCGCCATAAATCATTTTCTGCGCTTTCGTACCTAAGTTACGGCGCAGCACTGCTGGGCGACCGGCATTCAATGTGCCTTTGTGCACATAAAACTCATCAGGGTTTACTGCGCCCTGCACCACCATTTCACCCAAACCATAAGAGGCGGTGATAAACACCACATCACGGAAGCCTGACTCGGTATCTAAGGTAAACAAGACACCGGCGGTACCAATTTCCGAGCGCACCATGCGCTGGATACCGGCAGATAAAGCCACGAGCTTGTGCTCAAAGCCTTGGTGAACACGGTAAGCAATGGCACGGTCATTAAATAAAGAAGCGAACACTTCTTTAATGGCAATCAGGACATTGTCGAAGCCGCGAATATTGAGAAACGTTTCTTGTTGGCCAGCAAACGAGGCATCGGGTAAATCTTCTGCGGTAGCCGATGAACGGACGGCGACCGGCATTTGCTCATTACCGCCGGTCAGTTCATCAAAGTGTTGGCGCACTTCGGCTTCTAATGCAGGCAGTAATGGGGTTTCGACCACCCATTGACGAATCTTTTTGCCAGCCGCCGCCAAGGCCACTACGTCATCGACATTGAGTGCATCGAGCACATCATTGATGCGCTTGTTCAGACCGCTTTGCTCGAGAAAATCGCGATACGCTTGCGCTGTGGTAGCAAAGCCACCGGGAACAGAGACACCGGCATTGGCCAGATTACTGATCATTTCGCCTAATGATGCGTTTTTACCGCCGACGGTGTCGACATCGTGTTTACCTAATTGCTGAAACGGAATGACAAGATTAGCCACGGTGATGCTCCCTGTTGGGGTGAGGATTCGCGTCGCGGTGGATCACACGCTGCGACAGAGTGAATTGATTCTACTCTATGCTTTTCGCCTTTGCTGTTTTCCTCGTCGGCTT
>JBFJJU010000072.1:0-11787 GCA_041612115.1 Perlucidibaca sp. | reverse complement strand
CACCAACTTGCGCCTGCATTTGCGCTTTGTGCTTGAGGCGATGCGCTTAGGTCGCCCCATGATTTTGGCACTAAACATGATGGATGCTGCGAAACGCCGCGGCATTACCATTGATGTTGCTGCGCTGAGCGCGACACTGGGTATTGAGGTTGTAGAAACAATAGCTACACGCCGCGATGGCGTGAATGCGCTGCTGCAAACGCTAGATAGACCTCTCACTCGCCAGCCACCAGAGCCTGTTGCCGGCGACTTACACCAAGCCGTGCGCGACATGTTGGCTGACTGCGTGATGATGCCGCGCACCACCGATGCCCGCGACGATGCAATCGATGGCGTGGTACTACACCCTGTTTTCGGCTTAGTGCTGCTAGCGATATTGATGTTTTTTATCTTCCAGGCCGTATTCTCTTGGGCCGAACCTTTCATGAATGGCATCGAGTTTGGCATTGGCGAACTCGGCGCGCTAAGCACGCAATCATTACCCGATGGCCTTTTACGTAGCTTACTCAACGACGGTATTTTCGCTGGCGTCGGCAGCGTCCTAGTGTTCTTGCCGCAAATTCTCATTCTATTTTTCTTCATTTTGTTGCTTGAAGAATCTGGTTATTTGCCACGAGCAGCATTTTTACTCGATCGCCTAATGTTCAAGGCCGGCCTCACCGGCCGCGCCTTTATTCCGCTGCTGTCGAGCTTCGCCTGTGCCATCCCGGGCATCATGGCCACGCGTAGCATCTCCGACCCGCGCGACCGCCTCACCACCATCATGGTCGCACCACTGATGACCTGCTCGGCACGCTTGCCGGTCTACACCGTGCTCATTGCGGCGTTTATCCCTGCACAAACGGTTTGGGGTGTTTTGAACCTACAGGGCATCGTTTTATTTACTTTATATTTCGGCGGCATCGCCAGTGCCTTACTCGTTGCCTACGTGATGAAATGGATGCAGTCTGACCGCAGCGAGCACGCATTATTGCTCGAGCTGCCCAGCTATCGCCTGCCAGACTGGCGCAGTATTGCCATTGGCCTTTACGAACGCATGATGATCTTCGTGAAACGCGTTGGTGGCATCATTTTCGCCGTCACCATGTTGCTCTGGTTCTTAGCCAGCTTCCCCGGTGCGCCAGCAGATGCCGTAAGGCCAGCTATTGATTACAGCTACGCAGGTCAACTCGGCGCCTTTTTGGCTGTGATTTTTGCGCCCATTGGATTTAATTGGGAAATATCGATTGCCCTAGTGCCCGGCTTGGCAGCGCGCGAAGTGGTCGTAGCGGCACTGGGCACGGTCTATTCCATGTCTGGCAATGAAGACTTAGTCGCCAATCAGCTCAGCACCTTGATCTCGCAGCAATGGTCGCTGGCAACCGGCTTATCACTGCTGGTTTGGTTTATTTTCGCGCCACAATGTTTATCGACCCTAGCCACCGTGCGCCGCGAAACTGGCTCATGGCGCACCGTCGGCATCATGACCGCATACCTGTTTGGGCTTGCCTATTTGGCTTCATTCATTACTTATCAACTGGCCTTGGCGCTACTGTGAACGCCGAGCTCATACTGCAGTGGCTGGTGATTGCCCCGCTGATGCTGTGGAGTACCTGGCGTGTAGCGAAGCAGTTTGCGCCAAGAAGTATAGCGGCCATGCAAAATCGCATCGCCCAAGCGTTGGTCAAGCGCGGTTATCAGCGATTAGGCAGTTGGATGCAAAGTGGTAGTACAGATGCCGGCTGCGGCAGTGGTTGCGCTAGCTGCAATGCCTGCGGGCCATCAACAACAGAGATAAAAGACGCGCCCGTGCAATGGCGCGATGCCGGCCCACGCTGAGCGAAGCAGAAAACCTGGAGCGGGTGATGAGAATCGAACTCACGGCTCTAGCTTGGGAAGCTAGGGTATTACCATTATACGACACCCGCATGACGCGACAGGTGCATGCTAGTGCGCCATTGTAGCGATGCGCCTAACTGTGGTCGAGAAGCAAGTTTACTTATCTACTGCCACTTCTGCGGCCACATCCAGCGCCGCGTAATCCTCACTGCTCAGTACTCTTCGGCCCGCCGCACTTTCCTGCCTGCGCATGTCGTTCGCTAATTGCGCCAACACATCACGCCCCATGGTTGCGGGATGGATGGCAAAACCACTGAGTTGACGCGCATCATTACCACCAATAGCCCATGCGGCTGCTATGGGCTTGGTGTTAAACCAACCAATATAAAGCGTGGCATCTGCGCTTGGTGCATTTGCACTTAGCATCGGCTTAAAGCGTGCTAAACGCTCAGCTAACTCAGGCTCAAGCGGCAAGGAATGGACTTTCGCGATCAGCGGCATAGCATCGGCTCGTTAGGCTTTTGCCAAGTGTAGAGCATGACAGCGCGCTCAGGCCATGCAGTTTCTCGCGCGCGAGGCTATAATAGATTTTTCCTTAACTTAGTAGAGGATGGGCATGAGCGCTCGCCAAGCAGAAGTGGTGCGTAATACTAGAGAAACCAAGATTCGCGCCAATGTGAATCTCGACGGTACTGGTCAGGGCAACCTGCATACCGGCATGGCCTTTCTCGACCACATGCTCGACCAAATCGTGCGTCACGGCCTCATCGACATCGATATCGTCTGTGAAGGCGACCACTTTATCGATGATCACCACAGCGCTGAAGACTGTGGTATCACGCTAGGTCAGGCCTTTGCCAAGGCGCTCGGCGACAAAACCGGTGTGCGTCGTTACGGCCATGCTTATGTGCCGCTAGACGAAGCCTTGTCACGCGTAGTGGTCGACCTGTCTGGCCGTCCCGGCTTAGAAATGCACTGCGAATTTACTCGCAGCCACATCGGTCAGTTCGATGTCGACCTGTTTTTCGAATTCTTCCAAGGCTTCGTTAATCATGCCGGTGTGACTCTGCACATCGATAACTTGCGTGGTAAAAATGCTCACCACCAGGCCGAGACGATATTTAAATCCTTCGGTCGCGCGCTACGCATGGCGGTTGAGCTTGACCCACGCATGAGCGGCCAAATGCCATCGACCAAGGGCTCGCTGTGACCTCAGTTGCGGTACTCGACTATGGCATGGGCAACTTACACTCAGTAGCCAAAGCACTCGAACATGTCGGCGCATCAAAGGTTGTCATTACCGATGATGTGGCGACAATTCGTGCCGCCGACCGCGTCGTGCTACCCGGTCAAGGAGCGATGCGCGATTGCATGGCCGCCATGCATGAACACGGCATTGCCGATCTTGTCGATGAGCTCATCCATAGCAAACCCTTACTCGGCATTTGCGTTGGCATGCAGGCTATGCTCACGCGCTCTGATGAAAATGGTGGCGTCGATGGCCTTGGCCTATACCCAGGCCAAGTGAAATTCTTTTCTGATGTTCCGGCCGTTGATGCGCAACGCCTAAAAGTTCCGCACATGGGTTGGAACACCGTCAAACACGAGCGCGAGCATCCTCTATGGGATGGCATTGCCGACGGCTCACGCTTCTACTTCGTCCATAGCTATTACTGCCAGCCAGATGATCCCGCGCTGAGCGTTGGCAGCTGTGATTACGGCCTGCCATTTTCTTGCGCTATTGCCAAAGACAATGTTTTTGCAGTGCAGTTTCATCCTGAAAAAAGTGCGCAGGATGGCCTACGCCTGCTGCAAAACTTTTTACGCTGGAACCCCTAATTTATTCGCTGGCCTTTGAGCCTTTGCGTTGGAGCATTCGATGTTAATTATCCCCGCCATTGACCTCAAAGACGGCGCCTGTGTACGCCTTAAACAAGGCCGCATGGAAGACGACACCGTGTTTTCCGACGATCCCATCGGCGTAGCAGCTCAATGGGTTGAGCAGGGTGCCCGTCGCCTGCATCTAGTCGACCTCAACGGCGCCTTCGCTGGCGAGCCGGTCAATGGAGAAATTGTTCGCGCTATCGCCACGCGCTGGCCAAAACTACCGGTGCAAATCGGCGGCGGCATCCGCTCACTCGAGACCATCGAGGCCTATGTTCGTGCTGGCGTTTCTTATGTCATTTTGGGCACAAAAGCCGTAAAAGAGCCTGCGTTTGTGCGCGATGCTTGTCGCGCATTTCCGGGTAAGGTCATAGTTGGCATTGACGCTAAAGATGGCTGGGTCGCCACCGATGGTTGGGCTGAAGTCTCCAGTGTGCAAGCTGTCGATCTTGCCCGCCAGTTCAAGGCCGATGGCATCAGCGCCATCATCTACACCGACATCGCCCGCGACGGCATGATGCAAGGCGTTAACATCGAAGCCACAGCTAAGCTTGCGCGTGACTCAGGCCTACCGATTATCGCCTCCGGCGGCGTCACCAATCTCGATGATATTCGCGGCCTGCTGAAAGTTCGCAGTGATGGCGTCATTGGCACCATTACTGGCCGCGCGATTTATGAAGGCACGCTGGACTTAGCTGAGGCACAGACTTTAGCTGACACCTAATTTGCACCATCTACCGACAAGGACTGCCCATGAGTGACTTACCCGCCTGCCCCAAATGCCAATCTCAATACACCTACGTAGACGCCGGCAATTATATTTGCCCCGAATGCGCTCACGAATGGTCGACAGTTGCCGTAGAAGCTAGCGATGACGTGCGTGTGATCAAGGACGCCAATGGCAATGAGCTTAACGATGGCGATACCGTGACGGTGATTAAAGACCTGAAAGTCAAAGGCTCATCGTTGGTAGTGAAGGTAGGTACGAAAGTGAAGGGTATCCGCCTAGTCGATGGCGACCATGACATCGATTGCAAAATCGACGGCATTGGCGCCATGAAGCTGAAGTCGGAGTTTGTGAAAAAAGCCTAGGCTTAATGCGCAGCTGTAAAGCGGCTCGCCTAGCGCGCAGCCGCCGTTTGTATGCTCAAGGCCACTGCCTCGGCAATCTTAATGCCATCAACACCGGCAGATAAAATCCCACCGGCATAGCCCGCGCCTTCGCCAGCGGGGTACAAGCCTTTAGTGTTAATGCTCTGGAAGTCTGCCCCGCGCTTGATGCGAATCGGCGATGAGGTGCGCGTTTCTACACCGGTCAATATTGCGTCATGCATGGCATAGCCACGAATTTGCTTATTAAACGCTGGCAGTGCCTCACGAATCGCAGCAATGGCGTATTCAGGCAGGCTTGCATCGAGCTCGCCGAGCTTCACACCAGGCTTATAGGATGGCTCAACGCTGCCTAACTCAGTGGATGGCCTGCGCGCGATAAAGTCGCCAATGAGCTGTGCCGGCGCATCGTAATTGCTGCCACCAAGCAGATAGGCCTGCGACTCCCATTGCCTTTGAAAATCGATGCCGGCAAGTGGGCCGCCAGGGTAGTCCTCAGGCGTGATGCCGACCACGATAGCGCTATTGGCATTACGCTCATTACGCGAATACTGGCTCATGCCATTGGTCACGACCATCTCAGGCTCAGACGAAGATGCCACCACCGTGCCGCCGGGGCACATGCAAAAGCTATACACCGAGCGGCCGTTTTTAGCATGATGAACGAGCTTGTAATCTGCCGCGCCAAGAATGGGATGGCCGGCTTGCGGCCCGAAACGGCAAGCATCAATCAGTGACTGTGGATGCTCAGCGCGGAAGCCAATGGAGAAAGGCTTAGCTTCAACATAGACGCCGCGCGCATGCACCATCTTAAACGTATCGCGCGCACTGTGACCAATCGCCAGCACGACATGATCGCTGCGAATCTGCTCGCCGCTAGTCAGCGTGACGCCGCGTACTTGACCATCCTCAATGTGTAAATCTTCAACGCGCTGACTAAAACGAACCTCACCACCTAGCTCGATGATGTTTTGCCGCATCTGCTCAATCATGGTGACTAGTTTAAAGGTGCCGATGTGCGGCTTGCTGACGTATAAAATTTCCGCTGGCGCGCCCGCTTTAACAAACTCAGTCAACACTTTGCGGCCGTGATGCTGCGGATCTTTGATCTGACTATAGAGTTTGCCATCGGAAAAAGTGCCGGCACCACCTTCGCCAAACTGCACATTGGACTCTGGCTCTAACACGCGTTTGCGCCACAAACCCCACGTGTCTTTGGTGCGCTCACGCACGGCCTTGCCACGCTCTAGCACGATGGGTCTTAGGCCCATCTGCGCCAAAACTAATGCGGCAAAAAGCCCACACGGGCCAAAGCCAATGACGATGGGGCGAAGAAAATTGCTATTTGGCGCATCAGCGACAAATCGATACGTCGTATCTGGCGACAGGCCAATATGTACATCGCCTGACAAGCGCAGCAATACAGCAGCCTCATTGCTCAGGCTCACATCGAGGCTATAAATAAGCAAAATATGGCCACGCTTGCGGGCATCGTAGCTGCGCTTATAAACACTAAAGCTGAGCAGTTCACTGGCGGCAATGCCCAGCCGTAAAACGATGGCCGAACTCAGCGCTTCGTCAGTATGCTCTAGGGGCAGCTTTAGATCGGTGATTCGCAGCATGATGATTCTCTTCGTATCTTGTGGTGCACATAGTGTTGTCGCAGTCTGATTCAGTGGCAGCTCTGAGTTTTGGGCCAGCGTTATAGGCTGCGAATATACAGCGCCTCAACTTCGGCTCGCGCCCACGGTGTTCGGCGTAAAAATGTCAGACTTGATTTAATGCTGGGGTTATCTTGAAAGCAGCGAATATTGACCACGCGAGCCATTTCTGCCCAACCATATTGTGCGTGTAAATGCGTCACTATGGTTTCCAATGTGACGCCCTCTAGTGGGTCTTTGCTACGTTTGTCGTTCACAAGCACCTCTCAGGCAAATTGCCCAGCGGCATGGCCAGATGCCCATGCCCATTGAAAATTATAACCGCCAAGCCAGCCAGTCACGTCGAGTACTTCGCCAATGAAATACAAACCTGCTTGGCGCTGGCTCTCCATGGTGCGCGAGGATATTTCATCTGTCGCCACGCCACCCAAAGTGACCTCGGCAGTGCGGTAGCCTTCAGTGCCAGAGGGTCGCAGAGTCCAGTTATTTAGCGCTGTTGCTACGCGCTTGAGTGCGGCATCGGGCCAATCCGCCATCGGCTTTTCAGCCTCCGATGGCCACAGTAGCGCCTGCAACTCGTGTACTAAAGCTTTGACTAAAAATGGCGCGAGCAAAGTTCTGAGCAATACTTTCGGCTGCGCTTTTTTCTGTGCAATAAGCCAATCGCTCAAGGTCATTTCGCCCCATGGCGACGTTGGTAGCAAATCGACCTGCACTGGCTGGCCAAGCTGCCAATAATTCGATGCTTGCAGCACCGATGGCCCGCTAATTCCGCGATGCGTAAACAGTATATTTTCGTGAAAGCTCGGCGCGTCATCATGACTGCTCACTACAGTATCGAGAGCAATGCCGCTCAGGCGCTCAGTCACGGCTTTCATGCCATCACTAAAGGTCATCGGCACTAGACCTGCTCGCGTGGGCAAAACCTCATGGCCAAATTGGCGCGCAATTTCGTAGCCAAATCCACTAGCACCTAACGTGGGAATGGACAGCCCGCCAGTAGCCACTACTAGCGACTCACAACGAATCTGCTCCTGGCCAAGATGCACAGTGAAACCATGGGGCTTTTCAGCGATCTCCGTGACACTGGCATGGCTACGAATACGTACACCAACCGCCTCACACTCACTCACAAGCATCGCCAAAATAGCTTTCGCTGAGTCGTCGCAAAAGAGCTGGCCATGCTTACGCTCGTGATAAGCAATGCCGTGCTTTTCCACTAGCGCAATAAAGTCCCACTGCGTGTAACGATTCAGCGCCGACAGGCAAAAGTGTGAGTTTTCACTGATGAAATGTTCAGGCTCGACCTGCATGTTGGTGAAATTGCAGCGACCGCCACCCGACATCAAAATCTTTTTGCCGATCTTATTACTGCTATCGAGCACCAATACGCGACGTCCTCGCTGACCTGCCGCCATGGCGCACATGAGTCCAGACGCACCGGCACCAATAATCACTACATCGAATTGTGCAGACGCCTGCGCCACTGACTCACCTCGCCGAATATTTAAGCTCGCGAGTATAGTCGCTCGCGCTAGCGACACCCATGATAAAATACGCGCTGACTCTAATTCGGTACCTCGCCATGACGCTCGCTAAACGCATAATTCCCTGCCTCGATGTTGATCAGGGCCGTGTCGTCAAAGGCGTTAAGTTCCTCGATATTCGTGATGCCGGCGACCCCGTTGAAGTCGCCAAGCGCTATGACGAGCAGGGCGCCGATGAAATCACTTTTCTCGACATTACCGCTAGTGTAGAGGGCCGCGACACCATGGTGCGCACGGTTGAGCGAATGGCCTCGCAAGTGTTCGTGCCGCTCACGGTTGGCGGTGGCATTCGTGAAGTTGCGGATATTCGTCGTATGCTCAATGCTGGCGCCGACAAAGTCAGCATTAATTCTGCTGCCGTAAAACGCCCTGAGTTTGTCGCTGAGGCCTCACAACGCTTTGGAGCACAATGTATTGTCGCCGCCATCGATGCCAAGCGAGTGTCACTGGCAGGCGAGCCTGGGCGTTGGGAAATTTTCACACACGGTGGTCGTAATCGCACCGGCATTGATGCTGTGGCATGGGCTGGGCGCATGGCCGAATACGGCGCAGGCGAAATTCTCCTGACCAGCATGGACGCCGATGGCACCAAAGCGGGCTATGACCTAGAACTTGTAAAAGCGATTACTTCAGCGGTGCGTGTACCGGTTATCGCATCAGGCGGAGTAGGTAACTTGCAGCACTTATGCGATGGCATTTTGCAAGGTGGCGCTGATGCGGTTTTGGCGGCGAGCATTTTTCATTTCGGCGAATACACCGTGGGTCAGGCCAAAGACTTCTTGGCCGACCACGGCATTTGCATGCGTCGCTAGCATTTCATGCGGTGTAACTTGTTACACCTAATTTAAAGCAGACATAAAAAAGGGCGCTTACTACAGCGCCCTTTTTCTTAGTAATTACACCAGTTACCCGGCTGACTAGGACGACCACGTAAACGCGTCTCGAAATATAAGCCAGTCTCGCCCTCGCTACCATCGCCCACACTGGCCACGGTTTGATTAGCGGAGACGCTATCGCCAGTTTTCACATTGATGCTTTGGTTGTAGCCATAGAGTGACATGAAACCGCTGCCATGATCGACAATGACGAGCTTGCCATAGCCGCGCAAGAAGTCGGCGTAAAGCACTTTACCGCTCTTCACGACCTTAACTGCCGCACCACTATTGGCCGCAATAACAATGCCGTTCCAGCGCAAGCCACCGCCACGATCGGCACCAAACTGCGCACGGATGCCGCCACTGGCAGGTAGTGAGCAGTTGCCACGGTAAGGCACCGAGTAATCCGGCTCCTGACTCCACACAGTCTTCTCTTTCACCACCGGCGCAGGCTTGTTATTGGCAGCGGCCTCTTTGGCGCGACGCTCACGCTCTAGGCGATCAGCTTCACGTGCTTGACGCTCTAAACGGCGCATCAGGTTTTGCAGTGCCGCTTGGTTTTTCTTCAAGCTTTTGAGGTTTTTATCTTGATTCGCAATATCACTATTGAGAATTTTAAGCGCCGCAGCACGCTGTGATTTAGCGCCCTCTAACTGCACCTGCTCTGTTTCTAGTTTTTTCTCAAGCGCTGCAAGCTTTTTCACTTGCTCTGCTTCTTCGAGCTCAACCGCTGCTAGCTCCGCCAACGTCACATCTAGCTCATCGATACGTTCGCTGCGCGCTTTTTGGACATAACTAAAGTAGCGTAGCTGGCGCGCCAGCAACGCGGGGTGCTCTTGGTTTAATAAAAGCTTGAAGTAATCATCTCGACCAGCACGATAGGAAGCCTGCATATCAGCCTTTAGGCTGGCTAATTGCTCACGCTTCACTGCGGCTAACTCGGCTTGACGCTTGCGCAAAACATTAACGCGCGCCTTGCGCATAGCGCTTTCTTTTTCCGTCTCAGCAACAGATTTTTGCAGCTTGTTAATTTGCGCTTCGGCGGAGTTCAAAGCTTTTTGCTGCTTCGTACGCTCGGCCTGAGTTAAACGCAGTTTCTTGGTGGCAGTTCTAATCTCATTTTTCACAGAGTCTAAATCAGACTTCGCAGAACTTGCCTCGCTACGCAGCTGACTGCTATCTGCAGCCGACGCATTAGAAATACAGGCACTCGCGAGCAGCAAAAATAAAGCTATGCGCTGACTCAACATCTTCATACTGGCACCACAAGCGGGCGACCTGTCATTTCAATAGGCTGCTCTAGCCCCATCAGATTCAGCAGTGTAGGAGCAATATCGGACAACACACCGCCCTCGGCTATGCGCATTTTTTTACGCGAGCCAACATAGGCAAAGGGCACTAACTCGCAGGTATGAGCGGTGTGCGCCTGACCAGTGACATTGTCACGCATCTGCTCAACGTTACCGTGGTCGGCGGTGATTAGCATCTCGCCTCCAACTTGTTCGATGGCCTGGCGTAGGCGGCCCAAACAGCGATCTAGCATTTCGCAAGCCTTTACAGCGGCATCGAAATTGCCGGTATGACCGACCATATCGCCATTGGCATAGTTGCAAATTAATGCGTCATATTCGCCAGAAGTAATAGCCGCAACAAGTTTATCTGTGACTTCCTCGGCGCTCATTTCAGGCTGCAAATCGTAGGTGGCAACATTAGGTGAGGGCACTAAAATGCGTGTTTCGCCATCATAGGGTTGCTCGCGACCACCGCTAAAAAAGAAGGTGACGTGGGCGTATTTTTCGGTCTCAGCAATGCGTAGCTGAGTTTTGCCTAAGCCTGATAGATACTCGCCCAAAGAGTTATGCAGAGCACTGGGGGCATATGCTACCGAGGCCTTAATGCTGTCGGAATATTGAGTGAGCATGACAAAGTCGGCGAGCTTGGGGTGCACAGATCGCGTAAAGCCGGAGAATGACTCATCAACAAAGGCGCGGGTAATTTCACGTGCGCGGTCGGCACGAAAATTCATGAAAATCACCGCATCACCATCGCTAATGAGTGCTGGCGACTTACCATAGGGCACAATGCTAGTCGCTGGCACAAACTCATCACTGACGTCATCAGCATAGGCGGCTTGTAAGCCCATAACCGCGCTGATGGCTTGGCGCTTAGCCGCTCCCTCAGTGAGTAGACGGTAAGCTGCTTCCACGCGATCCCAACGATTATCTCGGTCCATCGCAAAGTAGCGACCAATAATGCTAGCAACACGGCCTTTACCAGTTTTTTCCAGATGCGCTTCCATCGCCAGCAATGACGACTCGGCGGAGCGTGGTGGTGTGTCGCGGCCATCTAAAAACGCATGCACATAAACCTGCTCTGCTCCGCGCGCCACGGCCATATCAACCATCGCGTGAACATGGTCTTCATGCGAGTGCACGCCACCCGGCGAAAGCAGGCCAAGCACATGCACTGCATGACCGGAGGAAACCGCTTTATCTATCGCAGCAATTAGCGCAGGGTTTTGTTCAAACTCACCATCACGAATGGCTTTAGTAACGCGGGTGAAATCCTGATAAACGACACGGCCGGCACCGAGATTCATATGACCAACTTCGGAGTTGCCCATTTGCCCATCGGGCAGGCCCACATCTTCGCCTGAGCCTGACACTAAGCCGTGCGGATAATCCGCTAGCATAGCTTGCCAGTGTGGCATCTTCGCCGCGCTAATCGCGTTCGAGTCGGATGTGTCGCTATGGCCAAAGCCATCCAAAATGATCAATACATGCGGTTTACGTGTCACGGATTTCCCCGAGGTGGTCGGTAACGCCTAAGTGTAACAGCCTCGGACTAGCCGAGGGAGCGTGAGGGTTTAGTCTTTCTTGCCGATATTCTTCT
>JBFJJU010000071.1:0-12014 GCA_041612115.1 Perlucidibaca sp. | reverse complement strand
TACCCAATCGTTTCCAAACCGACTGTGCCGGCGATGTCATGGCGCGGTATAGCGAAAAGGGCGACGATATTGCTGTGCTAAACCGTTGCCGCCAAGCTAATGGCGAGATCATGTCTGCTGAAGGCACGGCCAAGGTAGTGGCGAATTCCGGTAATGCGCGTTTGCGCGTGAGCTTCTTTTGGCCATTTTACGGTGACTACTACGTGCTAGCGCTCGACCCTGGCTATCAATGGGCATTAGTCGGCGCGCCCGACCGCAAATATTTGTGGATGCTCTCGCGCACGCCCAAGCTGACTGAAGCAACCTTCAATGCGCTAGTGCAGAAAGCACAAAGCCTCGGCTTTAACACCGAGGTTTTGCAGAAAACGTTACAGACTCAGCCGCTGCCTTGAGGCTGGTGGCTAAGGGTGGGGCCTACTCGAAAGTTAGTGCGATGTCGTTGACTATGATTGGCGTTGCGCCAGATCCGATTGTGTTTGCGGAAGTCGCAGGTGCTGCTGCTGGCGGGTAGGCTGTTGCGGCGCCATTTGCTAGGTTAATTGAATACAGACTTGTTGCACCAGTCGTACCCGTTGCTAGGCCAATCAATGGGAGGCCATTCGAGCCGCCTATGATATCCATGCTTGCTCGATCGAAACTTGGCGTGACGGAACCTTGATAAGTAAACGTACCAGCGTTTGCATTTTGCAAAGCCAAGGACTGATTCGCAAAATCTAGGTCATACAGCATGGTAGCAGCAGGGTTGGGCGAAAAGCTGTTGGTATAGGCTGCGGCAATTACTTTGATATTGGCTGGTGCAGCCGGTAGTGGGGCTTGGCCCATTATTGGCATATCGTAGGTTTTGCTCAACATGCCATCGATGGTTGTGGTGTATTTATCCACATCGATGCGCAGATTTAGGCCGCTACTATTCATTACTCGAAGCTTATCGGCGGCCGGATTGAAGTCGACCGAGTAAGTAATCGCTTCTGGCGATGCTCCTGCAGTCATGGTTGGCAGCGTTAAGTTAAGCGACCCACCAATAGTAGCCGCCCCCGTTGCTGTATTAATTGTGATGATGCGCGAGCTAGTGGTGATGCCGTAAAGCTTATTGTCTTTTGGACGGAAATCGACACCTAGTACTTTTTCGTCAGTAGCAAGCCCACTAACAGTGACGGCATTGCTGCTGTCTGCGGCGCTAGGATTTGTTGGCAAAAAGCGTAGTAACTTGCCTTCGTTCGTTAGAGCGTAGGCAGCTGTGGTTTTGGTTTTTAGCGAAATACCTTTGATGTCCACACTGCCATTGCCGAGCGGTGTGAGCAAAGTGGCAGCATTGCTTGTGGCAGCAAGATCGATGACATAGAGACCAACGCTGCTACCTACTTTTAGCGCAGCGTAGCCTTTGTTGTTGGCGCCATCAATGTCAAAGCCATTCACATCTGTGGCATTCACACCCAAAGACACTTCACCGGAAAGTTGGCTGTCGTTATTTGCTGCGTTTTGCTGGAAAAGGCGATCACCCAGTGTGTCTATATCCCAGAGCCGTGTGGATGTGGGCCTAGAGATGCTGTTTGTGTAAGCCGCCCCAGTGATGCTGAAGCCTGTTGGCTGAGGTGTGATGGCCACTCCGCCAGCACCAATGGTGCCAATATCTGCTTGGCGGTTGACAGCACCTGTGTCCACATTAACAACTAGGCTCATGCCGGAGTCACTAACGACGCGCATACGATCAACGACAGGATTGAAGTCGACACCGAAATTATTACCTGTAAGCGGAGCTGTGAATGTCAGTGTACTGCCAGAAGCCACCAGAGCTTGTCGACTACTTGCGATACCAGTCACATCGTCAATAACATATACCGCAGATTTAGTGATGCCATAGAGCTTGCCATCGGCAGGGCGGTAATCAATCCCTAGCAAGTCTTCGTTCGTAGCTAAGCCGGTAATCTGCACGGACTTAGCAACGGTGTTAGCTTTGGCGATATCAATAGACCACAGTTCATTGCTGCTGGTTAGGGCAACAGCATTGGTCGTAATGGCTACAGGAGGAATGGTAATGGTGTCGTTGTCGCCACCGCAGGCACTTAAGGCAAAGGCCGCCGCAATAGCCACACTTAAATAGGTTTTGTTCATTTTGGTCACGTCTGCTGTATGTTGGCAGATGACAGTGACACAGCAGGGATGATTACCGTTCGTGGACAAAAGTCATACAAAATTAAAACAGATGAGTTGCTAGATTCAGGCTTTTTTCAAGATAGCAGTCGCATAGAGACAAACAGTGCGATCATTATCATGCCGATGACGAGTTTGGCGACGATGCCAAGGAGCATGCCAATCGTTGCTCCCCATCCAGCGCGGCTAGCTTGTTGCCACGGCCGACCGGTGGAGAGCTCGCCGATCATCGCGCCTACAAAAGGTCCGAAAATCAGCCCAAGTGGGAATAAAAATAAGCCCAAAATAGCGCCAAGTAAGGCGCCGATGACGGCGGCTTGAGAAGCGCCGCTGCGCTTAGCTCCGAGCGCTCCAGCAATGAAGTCGAGCGCGACGGCAGCAACACAGAGTAGTGCCAAAATAATCAGCGTACCACTGCCAACATAGTGGAAGTTTTCCGCCCAAGCGGCGGTAAATAAGCCCATGAGCAGGATGGGTGGCCCCGGAATTGCGGGCAGCACCATGCCTATCATGCCGGCGATAATCAGCAGCAACGAGAGCACTATCAGACTAAGCGTTAACCAATCTACGCCGACTAGAACATCCATTAGCCGCCGCCGATGGCGTGGACAATTTCGATGGCATCGTTCGGCTGCAAGTCATGGGTGGCGTGTTGGCTGCGTGGCACGATTTCGCCGTTGCATTCCACTGCGATGCGCTTGCGGGTAAGGTCTTGCACGGCTAGCAGGTCGCTAATCGTGCTGCCAGCGGGCATGCTAAATGACTCACCATTGAGGCGAATATTCATTTGCTTACTGTCCAAGCTAGCCAAAGCCAACCGGCCATAAAGGCCAAGCCGCCAATGGGTGTGATGGCGCCAAACCAGCGTGGGGCGCCCAATGCCATGGCGTAGAGCGAGCCAGAAAAAATCACAATGCCCAATTGCAGTAATAAGGCTGAGGTATTGAGGCCAGCAGCAGGCAGGCTAGGGCTTAGCGAAGGGCTAAAACGCAATAGAATGCCAATGGCTAAAAGTCCGAGCGCATGCGTGGTGTGATAGCCCACGGCGGTTTGCCACCAAGCCATTTGCTCCACGCTAAGGCGAGCTTTCAGGCCATGCGCGGCAAACGCGCCCGTGGCGATACATAGAGTGAGATTGATTGCCGCGAGCGAGAGCCAGTTCATCTGCCGTGCTTAAGCCACAAGCACAGAGCGAACTTTATCCATGGCATTTTTTTCTAGCTGGCGGATGCGCTCAGCAGAAATGCCAAACTCAGCAGCTAGTTCATGCAGCGTGGCCTTTTTTTCGCTCAACCAACGGCGTGCCAAAATGGCTTTGCTGCGGTCGTCGAGCGTGTCCAGCGCGGCCATTAGGCGCTCGCTGTTATTACTCTCAAAGTCTGTCGCCTCGATTTGCATCGCTGGGTCGTAGCGTTTGTCTTCGAGATAATGAATTGGCGCGCGGCTTATGCGCTCGTCGTCATCGTCTGGGCTGCCATCGATAGGCGCATCGAAAGACAGCAAACGACCTTCCATCTCAATCACATCACGCGTGCTAACGTTAAGGTCAGTCGCAATGGCTTCGGCCTCGGCGAGCGTTAAATTAGCCGATGATTTTTTCATCGAGCGTAAATTAAAAAATAATTTGCGCTGCGCCTTGGTGGTGGCGATCTTCACGATGCGCCAGTTTTTGATCACGTATTCGTGAATCTCAGCTTTGATCCAATGCACCGCGAATGACACTAGTCGCACGCCCATGGTGGGGTCGAAGCGCTTGACTGCTTTCATCAGGCCAATATTGCCTTCTTGAATTAGGTCGGCTTGCGGTAAGCCATAGCCAGCGTAGCTTTTGGCGATATGCACCACAAAGCGTAGATGTGCCAACACCAACTGGCGGGCGGCGTCGAGGTCTTGCTCGTCATGAAAGCGCGTGGCGAGCGTGCGCTCTTCATCCGCCGACAGCACCGCAACGCGGTTAGCAGCTTGAATATAAGAACCCAGGTTTACGCCTGGAACGGTCACTGCGATAGGCGCTAGCGCCTGACAGTCACTCATGGTTTGTCATGCCTCCATTGGCAAAATATACAATACCCTTAACTATAAGCAGCGAGTGTGGCCGCTGCAAGTCATCAGGGCTCAAGCTCGCGTAAATGGCGGCCTACTGCAACCCAGGCGCCGATTAGGCCAAGCAAACTGGCGCCAACTATCACGCCAAAGCCAACAGACAGTGAGGGATAGCTCAAGGTGAATTGGCTGCCATATAAACGCGCCAAGGTCAGTACTGGTTCACTTAGCCAGGCAATTAGCCCGCTGACCGTGACTAAAGTGAATGCGCCAGCGCTGAGACCGCACCAAAAGCCCATATAGACAAAGGGGCGGCGGACAAAGGCGTGAGTGCCACCGAGCAGCGAGGTGACGCGAATTTCATCACGGCGTGACTCAATGCTGAGGCGAATGGTGTTACCGACCACAAGCAGCGCCCCCAAAATTAACGTGCTAGCAATGGCCATGAGCAGTCGCTCGCCAATATCGAGCGCTGTGCGCAAACGTTGCACCCAAGCGATATCGACTTCGGCTAAGGAAACTTCAGGCCATTGTGCAAATTGATCACGCAAGGCAGTCATGGATTTAGTATCGCTAGTATCCTTGGGGAAGACCTCAAGCACGGCGGGCAAAGGGTTGCTGCCGAGCTGCTCCAGCGCGGGACCATAATTAGATTTAGCCTTGAATTCTTCAAGCGCAGCCTCAGGCGTGATCAGGTTGGCACGATTAACGCCGGACAGTGCCTGCGCCTGCGCCAAGACCGTGCGCTGCGTTTCAGCGTCGGTACCTTCTTTTAAGTAGACCGATAAGCGTGCATCGGCATCCCATGTCGCAACGGCTTGGCGTGTGTCGTTTAGTAATAGGCCCAATGCTAGCGGTAAGCTGAGGGCAATTGTCATGACGGTAACCGTCATCAGAGTAGAAAGCGGTACGCGAGCGAGGCGGCTAAAGCTGTCATTGGCTTCTCGGCGATGGTGCGCCAACCAGTGCTGAAAGCGAGAGCCTGCGGTACTTTTTGAGCTGCGAGCGCCACTGGGCTTGTTCGACTTTGGCGCTTGGGCGCCGGCGATAGGCTGGTTCATGTCGCGGCTCCTGTGTCGGCGACCAGTTGACCGGCCTGTAGCGTCAATAAGCGATGGCGGAAGCGGGCAATCAGGGCGAGATCGTGTGTCGCGACTAAGATGCTGACGCCGACGCGTGATAGGTCTTCAAAAATATTCATTACTTCCACGGCAAGTTGTGGGTCGAGATTACCGGTGGGCTCATCGGCCAAAATGACTGATGGCTTGCCGACCACAGCACGAGCAATGCCGACGCGTTGCTGTTCGCCGCCGGAAAGCTCTAGTGGCATGGCTTTGGCGCGATGCTTGAGGCCAACCAAGTCCAGCGCTGCATAAACCCGATTAGGGATGTCGCGTGGTGGCATGCCAGCGATGATTAATGGCAAGGCAACATTATCGAATACGCTGCGGTCGTCGAGCAGATTGTGATCTTGATACACCATGCCGATGTCACGGCGTGCTAAGGCAATTTGGCGGCCTTTAAGCGCACCTTGATCGCGGCCATTGACGATAACTTGGCCGCTGCTGGCTTTTTCAATGCGCATGATGAGCTTGAGCAGCGTCGATTTACCGGCGCCTGAATGGCCGGTTAAAAAAGCCATTTCACCCGTAGGTAAATCAAAACTGAGTTCACGCAAGGCGTCGAACTGTGGCGGGTAGCGCTTGCTGACGGATTTAAAACTGATCATTCCTGGCTCCTGTTAATTACTGGCGGCTGTCGTCAAACAGGGCGCTGACAAATTCTTCGGCCTCAAATGGGCGCAGGTCATCGATGCCTTCACCTACACCAACAAAACGAATGGGCAGGTGAGTGCGGCTGGCGATATTAAACAACACGCCGCCTTTTGCGGTGCCATCGAGCTTGGTCACGGTGAGGCCGGTGAGTTTTACCGCTTGGTCAAAGTCGCGGACTTGGTTAAGTGCGTTTTGGCCAGTGCCGGCATCGACCACCAACATTATTTCGTGTGGTGCCGTGGCATCGATCTTTTTCAATACGCGCACGACTTTACTGAGTTCGTCCATCAAATGCGATTTGTTATTTAAGCGCCCAGCAGTATCGGCAATGAGCACATCCATGCCACGCGATTTCGCGCTTTGGTAGGCATCAAATAATACCGATGCGGAGTCTGCGCCAGTGCCTTGTGCGATTACGGGCACATCATTGCGCTCACCCCAGGCTTGCAGCTGCTCTACGGCGGCGGCGCGAAATGTGTCGCCAGCCGCGAGCATCACAGCACGACCTTCACGTTTATAGCGCTGCGCGAGTTTACCGATGGTAGTGGTTTTACCAACGCCATTAACGCCAACGACCAAAATGACAAATGGCTTTTGCAACTCGCCAATGCGTAATGGCTGCTGGCGCGGGCTGAGAATGGCTGAGAGTTCGCTGCGCAAGGCGTCAAATAGTGCGTGCGAATGCAGCAACTCTTGGCGTGAAACACGCTCGGTGAGTGCGTCAACAACGCGACGCGTGGCTTCGACACCAACATCGGCGCTGAGTAATTGCGTTTCTATATCTTCTAATAGCTCATCGTCAATTTCTTTGGCGCCGATGAGCAAAGTTGCCATGCCCGAACTAAACGATTTACGGGTTTTGCTTAAGCCCGACTTCATGCGGCTAAAAAAACCACCGTCTTCAGGGCTTTCGTGTGAACTCATGCTGGTATCCAGTCGTAGTACAAGTGTCGCGGCTAGCGGGCCGCGCGGGATGCGCTATGCTACCACCCTTGTTATTGACCCTAAAGGATGAACCTATGCGCGGTGCGAAGCGATTGGCGTGGATTCTGCTCGGTGTGCTCGTGAGTCCGGCGCTATGGGCGCAAGCAGAGGCTGTGCAATTTCGTCTCGACAATGGCCTGCGCGTGGTTGTGCAGCCCGATGATCGTGCGCCTGTTGTGGTCACCCAGGTGTGGTATCAAGTCGGATCAGCCGATGAGCCGCCAGGCCTAACGGGCATTTCGCATGTGCTCGAACACATGATGTTCAAGGGCACATCAATGGTTCCGGCCGGCGAGTTTTCTCGCGTTGTCTCACATATCGGTGGTGACGATAACGCCTTCACCACCGATAACTATACGGTGTATTACCAAAATCATATTTCTGATCGACTTGCGCTAGCGCTAGAGATGGAGGCTGATCGAATGCAGCACGCGATCATCGATCCCGCAGCGTTTGCCAGCGAGCTTCAGGTCGTGATGGAAGAGCGCCGCTTGCGCACCGATGACAATCCGCAAGCCTTGGCTTACGAACGTTTTCAACTCATGGCTTATCCCAGCAGCTCGCAGCGCAATCCCACCGTGGGCTGGATGGATGACTTAAAACAACTGAACGCAGCCGATGCCAAAGACTGGTATCAACGCTGGTATGCGCCAAATAATGCCGTGCTTGTCGTGGTTGGCGATGTGCAGCCTGAGCAGGTCAAAGCACTGGCGCAGAAATATTTTGGTGACATCGCCTCGCGTGATTTGCCTCGCCGCGCCAGCAGCCGTGAGCTGGCGTCGCCGGGTGAGCGTCGCATGACGCTAACGCTGCCGGGGCAGGTGCCTGCTGTATTTATTGCCTATAACTGGCCAAGTTTAAGCAGCGCCGCTGGTGCGCAAGATGCCTATGCACTACGTCTACTTGCCGGTGTGCTAGACGAGGGCATTAGTGCGCGCCTAGAGCGCAAAGTAGTGCGTGCCGGCAAGGCGGCTGCTGTGCGTTCGGGCTACGATATTTTATCGCGTGGCGATACCTTGTTTACCATCACTGCTGTGCCAGCACAGGAGCAATCATTGGCGGCACTAGAAGAGGCAGTTTTAGCACCAGTGCTGGCATTGCGTGAAGAGCTTGTGACTCAGGCCGAGATAGATAGGGTGCAGGCCAATGTGATTGCGCAATCGGTGTTTGTGCGCGACGAAGTCGATGATCAGGCGCAACTTCTGGGGCGCTTGGCGAGTAATCATTTAGCGCTAGATTGGGCCGATGGCTATGCCGATCAGCTCAAGCGCATCACGCCCGAGCAGCTGCGCGAAGTTGCTAGACGCTATCTCACTAATGACCGTTTGAGTGTTTTGCATATGCACGTTAAAGGAGCGCAGCAATGAGTTTGCGCCTAGTTGTTTTGAGCTTTTTGCTAGGCCTAATGAGCGCTGCTTGGGCCGGCCCTGAGCATGGTGGCGTGAGTCCTGGGCCATTAACCGCTTTAGATAAATTGCAGAGTGCGCCGGCCTTAATTGCCGAGCGCAATAACACACCGGCGGTTCATGTGGCGTTAGAGCGTTGGACTACCGACGAAGGTTTGCGCGTGATGTGGTCGCGCAATACCCAGCTGCCATTGCTCGATATTCGATTGGTGTTCGATGCCGGCGCGGCTCGTGAGGGCGATTTCCCAGGCGCAGCGGTGGCGGTTTCTAGCTTGCTCAATGAAGGCACGCGCACGCGTACGGCACAGCAAGTGGCTGAGGGCTTTGAGCAAATAGGCGCGAACTTTTCTGCCGCCAGCTATCGCGATATGGCCTTGGTGTCATTGCGCGTGATGAGCGATGCCGAGCGCCGTAATGCTGCCGCTGCATTGCTCAGCGAAGTCGTTGGCGAGCCTCGTTTTGCGCTAGATGACTGGCATCGTTTGCAAGAGTCGATGCGGCTGAATTTGATGCGCCGGCAGCAGTCGCCAGCTGGGCGCGCGGGGCCGACGTTTTATCAATCGCTCTATGGCAACCACCCGTATTCGCGTACGCCGGGAGGTGATGTCGACAGCATTAAGCGTATGACGCCGACCGATATAGCCGCATTTCATCAGCGTTATTACACCGCGAAAAATGGCGTGTTAGTGCTCGTCGGCGATATTGCGCGAGCCGATGCTGAAGCCTTAGCTAGGCAACTTTCGCAAGCCTTGCCTGCCGGCGAAAAGGCAGCAGATCTGCCTGCAGTTATGCCTTTGACTAAGCCTGAGCGCGTGCATCAAGTATTCCCGTCAGAACAAGTGCATATCGTGCTTGGGGAAGTTGGCATTAGTCGTAGCGACCCTGATTATTTCGCCTTAATTGTGGGCAATGAGCTGCTAGGCGGTAGCGGATTTGGCACCTTGCTCACGCGCGAACTACGCGAAAAGCGAGGCCTGACCTATAGCGTCACCAGTCAATTTATTCCGATGAGAGCTGCTGGCCCGTTTCAAATCAGCTTTTCTACTCGCCATGATCAAGCCGCAGAGGCCTTGGCCCTGACGCGTCAACTACTCTCCGATTTTGTTCGCCAAGGCCCGAGCGAAGCAGATGTTAGTGCTGCGAAGGCGAGTTTATCGCAGGCATTTCCACGCAGTGTGGCGAGCAATGACCAGGTTGCTAGCTTTTTAGCCATGATTGGTTTCTATGAGTTATCGGATAAATTTATTGATGATTATATTGGCCAACTAGCGGCAGTGGATTTGGCGCAAGTGCGAGCCGCCATGAGGCGACATATTCATCCTGAGCGCTTGCTAGTGGTGACGGTCGGTCGTCTTGGCGAAAAGTCTGCGACTAAAGCTGGCTCAAAAAGCCGCTGGCGATTATTGAAATGAAAACAATTAAACCTAGTCGCGGCGGCACCCGCACATTACGCATTATTGGAGGCCGCTGGCGTAGCCGACTATTAAGCTTTGTGGATGCGCCGGGCCTGCGCCCTACCCCCGATCGTGTCCGCGAAACCGTGTTTAATTGGCTGCAATTTCATGTGCCGGGCCGCCACGTGTTGGATATGTATGCCGGCAGTGGCGCGATGGCGTTCGAGGCACTGTCGCGCGGGGCTGCAAGCGCCACGATGATTGAGCTTGATCAAGCGCAAGTGCGTGCCTTACAAGCGACGGCAAAGAACTTGGCGGCGACAGAGGCGCGAATCATTCGCGACGATAGCTTGCGCTGGCTGGCTACGGCCACATTACCTGACGGTGGTTATGGCTTAATCGTGCTCGATCCACCATTTCACCTTGGCCATGTCGATAAAACATTGGCAGCTTTAGAGGCAAAAGGTTGGTTACAGACTAACACCTGGATCTATGTTGAAACTGAACTAGCGCCTGAAGAGCTCGCATTGCCTTCATCTTTAGGCTTGCATCGACACACGCGTGCAGGCATGGTTTGGGCCTTGTTATTTCGCGTGGAGACCGAGGGTGACGCAACAAGCTGAGATTAATGCCTTTACTCCCGGACTAAGTCGTAGCCCATTTAAGCCTGCATGGTGGCTGCATAACGCGCATTTACAAACCCTATATCCAGCATTATTTCGCAAGCTTAGCGCGCCTTCTCGCGTGCGCGAAAAAGTCACTTTAAGCGATGGCGATTGGCTTTATCTTGACTGGCGCCTGCCAAAAACTTGGAAAGACTCGGGCATGCCCTTGGTGGTCATTATTCATGGCCTCAGCGGTAGCAGCAGCTCGCAATACGTTGTTGGCTTACAAAAAGCACTGGAGTTGCGCGGCTGGGCTAGCGTGGCAATGAATTGCCGTGGGGCTACCGGCGAGGCTAATGACTTGCCGCGCGCGTATCATGCCGGCGCTCACGATGATTTGGCGCAGGTCATGACCTTGGTGGCGGAGCGCTATGCTGGCGTGCCTCTGAGCTTGGTTGGCTACTCCCTTGGTGGTGCGATGACATTAAACTATCTCGCCACGATGCCGTTACCGGCTCATTTATTCGCCGCCACAGCGGTGTCGGTGCCACTCGATTTAGCCTCTTGCGCCGACCGCTTAGACCAAGGTTTGTCGCAAATTTATCGCAAACATCTACTCGATAACTTAGTGAATGCTTGGCAGCGAAAAGTGCTGAAGCTACGCAGTCTAGGTCTTGAGGCCGATGCTGAGCGCATTGAGCACTTGTTGGCACTTGGGCCATTTAATTCATTTCGCGCTTTCGATGATGCCGTGGTGGCGCCATTGCATGGTTTCCATAGTGCCGATGACTATTACGCGCGCTGCAGCCCGCTACAGAATTTGGCTCGTATCCATTGTCCTGCCCTGATTATTCAAGCGGCGGATGATCCGTTCTTAACGCCTCAGTGCTTTCCAAAAGCGAGCGCGTTGTCTTCATCGCTGTATTTAGATGTGTCGCCGCAGGGCGGACATGTTGGATATGTAGCGGCTGGGGAGCATTGGCGTGAGCCGACCTATTTCTTGGAGCAGCGCATTCCTGCATTTTTGGATAGCCAAGTGCCAGAGAGTGTGCGTCGAGCTGAAATGGTTAAGCGACTGCCCCCGGCGTATCAATCTTCACTCGCTAAAGCTGCTCCGTAATGAGCTTTTAAGGCGGCTAGACCGGCCTTGGCTTCACCGCGTAAATAGGGCGACTCCAAGCAAATCACATGCAAAATTCCGCGCCGCAGCATGGCCTCAGTAATATCGCCATCCTGTGTAGTGCTTAGTGCTTTGCCGGCAAGCATGTCGCCAGCAAATAAGCCGGTGGTATGTAAAAAATTAACCCAATTGGTGGCCGTAATCCAAATAGTAATGGCTAGGGTATCAATGTCGGCATCATCGGCCTCGATCATTCCAGCCGCTATTTGCGCACGATAAAGCTCGCGCAGCTGCTTTAGTACCTGCAAAGAAAATGCGCGGTACTGGGCGCTGAGTTCAGGGTTTTCAAGTAAATGCGTCATGTCACGGTGCAGAAAGCGAAAGTCCCAGAGGCTAGTAAGCACCCGCTCGAACAGATTGGCTTTGTCGGTTTGAGTGAGTGGATGCACATCTGGAAACGTAAGGGCAGAAGCCATGCGCTCGGCGTAGCGCGTGAATAGCTCGCTAATAATCGCGTCTTTATTTTTGAAATGGTA
>JBFJJU010000070.1:0-12154 GCA_041612115.1 Perlucidibaca sp. | reverse complement strand
GTTGCAAACCGTGGCTACTGGTACAGACCCTGCCGCAATGCAAACCATTACCCCTACCAGCCTTTTGGGCGCCTTCGCTGTTTTCTTGGCCAGTATCAATATCTTCGGCGGCTTTGCTGTCACCGAACGCATGCTTGATATGTTCAAGAAAAAGAAGAAGTAAGGAGCGACTCAAATGAGTGATTTTGCACAATACGCCGATTGGTTCTATTTAGTCGGCTCTGTTCTGTTCATCCTGACCCTGCGCGGTTTGTCGGGTCCAAAAACTGCCATCATGGGTAACCGTTACGGCATGATCGGCATGACGCTGGCCATTTTGACCACGTTCTTTGTCGCACCAAACCCGGTGCTCGGCATGATCATCGGCGCGATGGTTGCTGGTGCTGCGGTAGGTCTAGCGCGTGCGCGAACTGTGCCAATGACGCAAATGCCAGAAACTGTCGCGATGATGCACTCCTTGGTGGGTCTATCGGCTGTCTGTATCGCTATTGCTGCGGTTTTACACGAAGGAGTTCATCACGATGCATTGCACCGCTTTGAACTCTTTGTTGGCTGCTTCGTTGGTGCTATTACCTTTACAGCTTCGGTTTTTGCTTATGGCAAATTGGCTGCGAAAAAGTGGGCAAGGTCAGTTAGCGGCGTTTGGGTGAAGCCCGTTCAGGCCATCCTGTTTTTAGGCATGATTGGCTTTGGCATGGTGTATTTCCGTACTGAAGACCTCAACGCCTTCTACGCAATGACTGCACTCGCCCTAGCCTTTGGCTTCATCTGGATCGCACCAATCGGTGGCGGTGATATGCCTGTTGTGGTGTCGTTGCTGAACTCGTTCTCGGGTTGGGCTGCTGCTGGTATCGGCTTCACGCTAAATAACCCTATGCTGATCATCGCGGGTTCATTGGTGGGTTCGTCTGGCGCCATTCTCTCCTACGTCATGTGTAATGCCATGAACCGTTCCTTGCTGAACGTGCTCTTTGGCGGCTTCGGTGCTACTGCAGTTGCTGCTGCTAGCGGCGATGGCACGGAAAAGACGCACAAGTCTGGTTCGGCGGAAGATGCTGCATTCATGATGGCCAACGCAGATTCTGTGGTTATTGTGCCTGGTTATGGCTTGGCTCAAGCACGTGCGCAAAACGCAGTGAAAGAGCTAGCAACCGTACTGAAAGAGCAGGGCGTGAAAGTGCGCTATGCCATTCACCCAGTCGCAGGTCGTATGCCTGGTCATATGAACGTGCTGTTGGCGGAAGCTGACGTGCCTTATGAAGACGTGTGTGAAATGGACGAAATCAATAGCGATTTTGCTTCAACTGACGTGGTCTTGGTGATCGGTGCGAACGACGTGGTTAACCCTGCGGCGAAAGATGATCCGGCGTCACCGATCTACGGCATGCCAATCTTGGAAGCTAGCCGCGCGCGCACCGTGATGGTGATTAAGCGCTCGATGGCAACTGGCTATGCTGGCCTTGATAACGATCTGTTCTATCTAGACAAAACCATGATGGTCTTTGGCGATGCCAAAAAAGTCTTGGAAGATATGGTTAAAGGCGTTACCGGCGGCGGTCACTAATTCATATGAGTTAGTCCCCACGGGATATTGAAAAAGCCACGGCCTATGTCGTGGCTTTTTTTTGCCGAGATACTTTGAGCAGTTACACGAATAATTATTCCTATCCCCCCCCTAAGTGGGGGGTTGTACGCGAGCGAACGCTGAAATTATATTTGCCTTCAACTAAATATAAAGGCTGCCCCGCTATGAAAAAACTACTTATGGCCGCTACTGTAGCGGCTAGCTGCTACGCACCAATGGCTATGGCTGGCTGGGGTGACTTACTCAGTGCTGCTGCCAATATCGCTAACCAAAGCGCTGGCAATAACGCTGGTAATGAGCAAGCTGCAGCTGCTATTGCAGCCGCTGCAGCTAACTTAAACGCCTATGGCACCGTGGCTGCTAACCCAGCAACCATTCAACAAGGCCTAGCTCAGGCTTTAGCAAATCAGGCTCAGGCGAATGGTCAGACGCTGACACCCGCCCAGCAAAAAGCACTTGTTGCCGCTTATGCTCAAGCTGCTGCTAATGCCCAAGGCCAAGCCGCTGCATTGACAGCACTTCAACAGCAACAGCTGATTAAGCAAGGCATGACGCCTGCGCAAGTGCAGGCCTATGCACAACTGCAAGGTGTTACGCCAGAGCAGCTGCAAGCGTTAGCGCAAGCACAAGTCAACGCCATGACGCCTGCTCAACGCGCGCAGTATCAAGCCGCACAAGCACAAGCTCTAGCCCAAGCGCAGCAGCAGATTCAGGCACAACAAGCCGCCGCTGGCCCATGCCAGCCAGCAGCGACATCAAAAGCCGGTGGCTTAGGTGGCATGTTCGGCAAAATGGCTGGCAGCATGTTGAAGTCTGGCTTGGTGCCAGGCATGTCGGCTGAAGCAGCAGCAACTGCCGCAACAGTAGCTGAAAGCGCCGGCGCAATGGCCGACTGCGTACCTCAGTAAGCGTTAAGTCCGCACCTTGCGCCGCAGCAGCTGCGCAAGGGCGGTGCTCACCGCGAGCAAACCCATGCTCGCGGTCACCGTTACCAGTGAGCCATAGCCGCTGCAATTTAGTGATGCACTGCCGCAGACATCAGGCGGCGTACTGATTGGCTCATCTGAATAAATACAGCTAATACCAAATGCTTTGCCAGCCTCGATAGGGTAGCCGTGATGCTTGCGCAGGCGTTTGCGTAAACGTGCGAGCAGTGGATCTTGCTCGGTGAGCGCTAAATCGGCCATATGCAAGCGTGTAGGGTCCATTTTTCCACCAGCAGCACCGCAGACCACGAGCACATTGCGATGACGGCGCGCGTGCAGCGCTAGCGTGAGTTTAGCTTTTGCGTCATCGCAGCAGTCTAAAATGATGTCGGGCTGTGGTGTGAGGATATCAAGCGCATTATCGCGCGTCAGAAAGTCATCCACTACGCGCACTTGGCAGCGCGGATTAATATCTCGCACGCGCTCAGCCAAAACCTCGGCTTTGCCGCGTCCAAAGGTCGATGTCATTGCGGGAAGTTGGCGATTCACATTGGAAGCAACCAGCACATCAAGATCAACTAGCGTGAGCTGGCCGATGCCGTTGCGAGCAAGCGCCTCTATGGCCCATGAGCCAACACCGCCCAAGCCGACTACTACGGCATGGCTATTTTGGAAGCGCGCAAGCGCAATGTCACCATAGACGCGCGCCACGCCAGCAAAGCGGCGCTGGTGATCGTCATCGAGTCTGGGGTCTAGCGTGGGGCTGTGTTCGGTCATAAATCAGTGCGCAAGCGGATTATTGTAGGCTCGCAGGCAATGGGCAGCTGAGCAGGTAGGGATCAAATAACTGGCCTGCATAGAGCCGCCCATCGAAGGATTGTACGCTGCTAATGGCGCTTATTCGTTTGCCGCTATCAGTAAAAATAACGCGGCTGGCGCCTGTAGTGGGATTGATAGCATAGATTTTGGTTGGCGATTGTGACGTAGGGCGCTGCCAATGTAAGCCCAGGCCAATGAGTGATGGATAGGCGCTGCTGAGCAGCTCGCCATTGCTCGAGACGCTAAGGCCGTCGAGTAACGATAGCGCTGTCACGCTGGTGCGCTCACTAAGTTGGCCATCTTTGCCGCGCTTAAAACGGACTAAGCCTTCACCTAAGGTTTGCGTGACCCAAAGATAATCGCCGCGAACTGCCACGCCATTAGCGATGGCAAACTGGCTGGCGGCAACTCGCCAGCCCTCGCCTGGGCGATACATCACGACAGTGGCTTTGCGTTGTAAAAATAGCCATTCTGCGATGCTGGCACCATTAGCTCGTTCGTTGCTTACGTAGAGCGTACCATCGGGCGCAATGGCAATATCGTTGGGGGCACTCAATAGCGGCGAGGTGAGAAGCTCGTGAAAGCGTAGCTGATCATCAAGCACTTCATACACGGCAATGCTGTGCTGGTCGCTGATTAGGTCACGATCATGACTTATGACATACAGCCACCAGCGATCGTCAATGTGTCGCAGCGCCATGCCGTGAGGCCGAAAGCGGAAGTTGTCGGGCTCGCCGATGCGTGGCAAGACCACCATAGCTTTTGTACTAGGCGTGTAGGCATAAATCTCGCCGGTGCGGGCGAAGTGCCGACGATCGTGACTTGAGATTAAGAGCCGGGGCGTAGCTAAGGCCTGCGGGACGGTTTTATCAGGCCCAGGACCCGTGCCGATCAGCTGACATTGCTCGATGCTCAATTCCGCGGTAGCGGTTGCTGTGGCATGGCTCATGGGTGCCAGCAGAAGGCAGATCCAGAGTAAGTGCCGAGTCAGGTGGCGCATTTTAAGTGTCATCGGCAGGGCCTAAGTTAAGCAAGCAGATGGCTCAATACGCCATAACTTACTGAGCGTCGGGCTTTTCTGCTAGCTCTTGCAGACGAGCGGCTTTTAACGCAATGAGTTGTTGAGCATCTTGGCTTTGCTGTTCTAAGTCAGCAATGCGCGACTCTAGCTCATCATTTTCTGCTTTTAAAGCATCTACCGACTCCTGCGTTAGCACTAAGGCCTCGGCAGAAGTGGCATTTTCCGGCAATGCTAATGGCTCTTGCTTGCTGGTCGTGAGCGCTGACTCAGCGTTTGCCGCTGGCTGGCTGGCTTGCCACCAACGCCAGCCAGAAAACACCACAATGATCGTTAACGCCAGAATAATCAGCCGCTTCATAAGGTCTACCAGGCTAGTGCGCCACCGGTTTGATATTCGGTAACACGGGTTTCAAAGAAGTTCTTTTCCTTGCGCAAGTCCATGATTTCGGACATCCACGGGAAGGGGTTTTTAACACCCGGGAACTGTTCTGCTAACCCTAACTGCATTAAACGACGGTTGGCAATGTATTGTAGATACTCTTCCATCATCGCGGCATTCATGCCGAGTACACCACGCGGCATGGTGTCACGCGCATATTCGACTTCGAGTTGAGTGCCTTCCAGGATCATTTGTGTGGCTTCCTGTTGGAAAGCCTTGGTCCACAATTGTGGGTTTTCGTTTTTGATCTGGTTGATGACATCGATGCCGAAGTTCACGTGCATGGATTCATCACGCAGGATGTATTGGAACTGCTCGGCAACACCGGTCATTTTATTGCGGCGACCCATCGATAAAATTTGGGTAAATCCACAATAGAAGAAGGTGCCTTCGAGCACGCAGTAAAAGGCAATTAGATTGCGCAATAAGCGCTGATCATTTTCTACCGTGCCAGTTTTGAAGCTTGGGTCACTGAGATTTTGTGTGTACTTCAAGCCCCATGCCGCTTTACGCGCCACACTCGGCACTTCGCGATACATATTGAAGACTTCGCCTTCATCGATGCCTAGCGACTGGATGCAGTACTGGTAGGCATGGGTGTGGATGGCCTCTTCAAAGGCTTGGCGCAGCAAGTATTGGCGGCACTCTGGGTTAGTGATGTGGCGGTAGAGAGCCAACACCAAGTTATTCGCCACCAGTGAGTCGGCGGTGGAGAAAAAGCCCAATGAGCGCATGACGATTAGGCGCTCGTCATCGGTTAATTGGCCATCGCCAGATTTCCACATGGACACGTCTTTCGACATATTCACTTCTTGTGGCATCCAGTGGTTGGCGCAGCCGTCGAGGTACTTTTGCCATGCCCACTCGTATTTGAAAGGCACGAGTTGATTCAAGTCAGCGCGACAGTTGATCATGCGCTTGTCATCCACACGGATACGCTCGGCACCCATCTCCAGCTCTTCTAGGCCGGGGGCGGGGTCGAGTGCGGCTAAGGCCGCCGCAGCGCGCTCGCGAGCGGAACCTTCTACGGCGTCTCGGGCGTCGTTGCTGACGCGGGTGATAGCCTCTGTGACGATGGCAGCAGGGGCCTCAAGTCCACGAGGGGCAGGTCCGGCTGCAGGTGGCGCAGCAGAAACCACTGCCTCTGTCGGCGCACTTGCTGGGTTCGCAGCTGGCGTCTCAGTTCTTTTCGACGGAATCGGTGCTGGCGCATTGAGCTTCTCGTCCGCATTAAAATCATCCCAACTAATCATATTCTATCTCCTAGAGCCTACGCCTTATTGACAGGCTTCGCAGTCTGGATTGTCAATTGAGCAGGCCAGTGGTACTGGGGCCGCAACGACCATGTCTTCAATTTGTGCTTTTACCGCGTTTAGTGCGCCGTCGGAGACGGTCGATTTCTCTGTTGCTGTGGCACCAATGGCGCGGAGGTAGTACGTGGTTTTTAGGCCGCGATACCATGCCATACGATAGGTAATGTCGAGTTTTTTGCCTGATGCTTCAGCCAAGTACAGGTTCAGCGACTGCGCTTGGTCAATCCACTTTTGGCGGCGTGAGCCGGCATCGACTAACCAGCGCGGTTCAATTTCAAATGCGGTGGCATAAATCGCTTTCATATCGGCAGGCACGCGCTCGAGTTTTTGCACTGAGCCTTCGTAATACTTCAGGTCGTTGACCATTACCGAGTCCCATAAGCCGCGCGCTTTCAACTCATGCACCAAATAGGGGTTAACCACGGTGAATTCGCCAGACAGGTTCGATTTCACGTAGAGGTTTTGGTAAGTCGGCTCGATCGATTGCGACACGCCGCAAATATTCGAAATAGTCGCCGTTGGTGCAATCGCCATGACGTTGGAGTTGCGCATGCCAACTGTTTTCACTTGCTCGCGCAGCGTTGCCCAGTCCAGTGTTTGGCTGAAATCGACTTCAACATACTGTGGGCCGCGATGCTCAGCGAGCGCCCACAGTGAATCGATAGGCAATACGCCGCGGCTCCACAGCGAACCTTCGAATGTCGAGTAGCGGCCACGTTCGCCGGCTAATTCGCACGAAGCTTCGATGGCGTAGTAGCTGATAGCTTCCATTGAGCGGTCGGCAAAGGTCACCGCGTCATCGCTAGCATAGGCTAGTTTTTGCTTATACAGCGCATCTTGGAAGCCCATGATACCCATGCCAACAGGGCGGTGGCGCATGTTTGAAGTGCGCGCGGCTTCCACAGCGTAGTAGTTGATGTCGATGACATTATCGAGCATGCGCACGGCGGTACGCACGGTACGGCGCAGCTTGTCTTGGTCGAGACCAGTTTCGGATACGTGGTTTACCAAGTTTACCGAACCTAAGTTACAGACAGCGATCTCATCTTTGCTGGTGTTCAGTGTGATTTCGGTACACAAGTTTGACGAATGCACAACGCCGACGTGTTGCTGCGGCGAACGCAGGTTGCAGACGTCTTTGAACGTGATCCAGGGATGGCCGGTTTCAAACAGCATCGAGAGCATTTTGCGCCATAGATCTTGCGCTTGAATGCGCTTGTATAGGCGCATTTGGCCGTTGTCGCACATGCGCTCGTATTCGGTGTAGCGCTGCTCAAAGGCTTTGCCGTAGAGGTCGTGTAAGTCAGGTACATCGGATGGCGAGAATAATGTCCATTGGCCGCCATCAAAGACGCGCTTCATGAACAGATCGGGCACCCAGTTGGCGGTGTTCATGTCGTGCGTACGACGACGATCATCACCGGTGTTTTTACGCAGCTCGACAAACTCTTCGATGTCTAAGTGCCAGGTTTCCAGATACGCACAGACCGCACCTTTGCGCTTACCGCCCTGGTTCACGGCCACTGCAGTATCGTTGGCAACTTTTAGGAATGGCACCACGCCTTGTGATTTGCCATTGGTGCCTTTGATGTAAGCGCCGAGTGCGCGTACGGGTGTCCAGTCGTTGCCTAAGCCACCAGCCCATTTCGACAACATGGCGTTATCTTGGATGGCGCCATAGATGCCGTGTAGATCATCTGGAATGGTTGTCAGGTAGCAGCTAGAAAGTTGCGGGCGTAGGGTGCCGGCGTTGAATAGTGTCGGTGTCGAGGCCATGTAGTCGAAGCTAGACATTAAGTCGTAAAACTCAATGACGCGGGCTTCGCGATCGCCTGTCTCTTGCATGGCGAGGCCCATGGCCACACGCATAAAGAAGATTTGTGGCAGCTCAAAGCGAATATCTTTGCTATGTAAAAAGTAACGATCGTAAAGGGTTTGCAGGCCAAGATAGGTGAATTGAAAGTCACGATCTGGTTTCAGGGCTGCGCCAAGGCGTGCCATGTCATAGTCGGCCAGTTTTGGATCGAGCAGCTCTAACTCAATGCCGCGTTTGATGTAGATCGGCAGTGCTTGCGGGTAATACTGGGTCATCTCACCTTGTGAGGCCAGCTCAGCAATGCCCATAAACGACAACGCTTCGCTACGCAGGTGATCTAGCAATAGACGAGCGGTCACATAGGTGTAGTTAGGCTCTTGTTCGATCATCACGCGTGAGCACATGACTAAGACGTTGTTGATGTCGGCTTCTGCGGCGCCGTCATAGAGGTTGCGCAAGGTGTCCTCAACAATGGCCTTCGGCTCAACACCGCTGAGACCTTCGCAGGCATTGACTACCAAGGCTTCGAGACGACCAAGATCAAGTAGATGGCGACTACCATCGGCTTTTAATACGTGCAGCGTGGGGTGATGTCGCGTCGACACAGGTGTTTCGATATCGCGGGCGCGTGAGCGTTCATCGCGATAAAGCACATAGGCACGGGCAATTTTTTGCTCGCCTGAGCACATTAACGCTAACTCAACTTGGTCTTGGATTTCTTCGATATGGACCATGCCGCCGCTGGGCATGCGGCGCTTAAACGTGGCTGACACTAAAGTAGTGAGCTGAGCTACGGTTTCGTGAATACGGCTGGAGTTGGCTGCTGCAGAGCCTTCGGTGGCTAAAAAGGCCTTGCTGATGGCTAGCGCGATTTTGTTGTCGTCATAGCTGACCACCGTACCATTGCGCTTAATAACGCGTAGTTGGCCTGGTGCAGTGCTGGCAGCGGGCGTTGTTGGAGTAGTAGGTGTTTGCGTGGTGGCTTCGGCGAAAATGTCTGCTTGCATAGATTCCTCGGCAACAGGACACAGTGTGTGGCCTGAATAAAGACAGCGGTGGCGACTGTCGAACACTAGATATTGTGGTTGTTTGGTTCAGCATTTACGTGGCTGGTGTACAAGTCGGCGAGTGAGTAGTCGCTTGCACTTGGTGTGTATAAGACCGCGGATGAGCATGCCATGTCCAGCGTTTTTTAAGAAAAAATCGCTATATATTGTGTTTTTATATGTTGATAGCACACTAGATGGTGTGTTTCGCAGGATTTGCTAAGAGCTAAATCTGTGGATAAGTTGTGCATAGCTTGCGGGTATCCCTTGGGATAACTTAACTTTAGTCGAAATATTAGTGACTTAGCTGATAACACTAGATATTGTGTTTAGAGTCATTTAGTAATGCACTAAATTGTTCTATCACTAGCTGCAGCGTTCATTGCGTTGCAGTATATGAATGTGTACAAAACCGTATAAACTGCAACATGAGCCACTTGCTTTGTCGCGCGGTGGTGAGTAACACGCGTGTTTTAGTTAACACATAAGAAGAATAGGGAGCATGGCATGGCATCTCACGAAGCGCCGCCGAAGATTTTGATTGTAGAAGACGACCAGCGCTTAGCTGAGCTGACTCAGGAATACCTGATCCGTAATGGCTTAGAAGTGAGTATTGAAGGTGATGGCCAACGCGCTATTCGCCGTATTATTGATGAGCAACCTGACCTCGTTGTGCTCGATGTTATGTTGCCTGGCGCCGATGGTCTGACTGTTTGTCGCGAAGTACGCGGCCAGTTCAATAAGCCGATCATTATGCTAACGGCACGTACTGACGATATGGATCAAGTCCTGGGTTTGGAAATGGGTGCGGACGATTATGTGCCAAAGCCTGTGCAGCCGCGCGTATTATTGGCGCGTATTCGGGCGCAGCTACGCCGTGGCGAGAGTACGGAGTCGACAGCCCAGCGCATTAGCTTTGGTGAGTTGATCATCGATAATGGCGCACGCTCGGTCACACTGGCTGGTGAGTTGGTCGACTTTACAAGCGCCGAATATGATTTGCTCTGGCTGCTGGCTTCTAGTGCTGGCAAAACATTGTCGCGAGAAGACATATTTTCGAAATTGCGTGGCATCGAATATGACGGTCAAGACCGCTCAATCGACGTCCGCATTTCGCGTATTCGCCCGAAAATTGGCGATGATCCTGACAGCCCGCGCATTATTAAAACGGTGCGCAGCAAGGGTTATCTCTTTGTTAAGGATGGTGGCAACGCCTAATGCTGCGAGTCTTTCGCACTAAGAGCATCTTTGTCGGGATCTACGGCGGCATCTTGTTGACGGTAGTGGCAGTTAGCTTCCTTGCCTACATCACGATGCACTGGATGAGTAATCAGCGTGCGCAAGAATATACCGAGCGTATGTCGACGGCGGTATTTCATATCACGGCAGTTGCTGTTGCTCGACAAAAGGCAGATCAGCGTGCTTTATGGCTGCAAGACGCTTCGATACTTATCGATGCGCCTTTGCAGCTGATTAGTGCATTGCCTATTACACTTAATAACCATGAAGAAGAGCGTCTAGCTCAAGGTTACACCGTAGTTCGTACCGTAGGCGATGCTAGCGACATATATATTCGGGTGCCTTTGCCAGGAAAGCTGACGTACTTAACCACACGTATTGCTGGTATTGGTGAGCAGCAGGCCAGAGCGGCGGCAAACTTTTATTTAGAAGATCTTGCCAATTATCCTGGCCAAGAAGAAATTCGTTTGAAGACACTATCGCCATTTGTTGGATTTCCGATGGCGATGATTCCGTTGAGTAAGGTCAAGCTAGACCGCGATCAACGTATCCGTCTTGAGCAAGATGAAATTGTCGTGAGTTTTGGCGAACTTTCATCCAGTGCGACGCGCTCAGCCATGACAGTCTATGCGCCCAGTCAAAATCGTTCTGGCCAAGTACTGATGCTTGGTCCCTTTGAGCTTTTCGACCCATTACCGTTTCAGAATCTCGTCCTTGCCTGCGTCATTGCACTGTTCTTTATTACCTTGGGCGCGTACTGGATTATTCATAACTTCGAGGTCAAAGTCGTCTCACTGGGCGCCACGGTACAGCGTTTACGTGAGGGCGACTTAAGCGCGCGAGCAGATGTTAGTGGTAGCGATGAGATTGGTCGTTTAGCTGAGACCCTCAATCAGATGACGGCGCATATCAAGCGCTTACTAGACTCGCAGCGCGAATTAACTCAAGCGGTATCGCATGAGTTGCGCACGCCTTTAGCGCGTCTACGTTTTGGTATGGAAATGATGGCTGGCTCTCCCGACGAGGAGGACCGCTTTCAGCAGCTCGAACTGCTCGATGAAGACATCAATCAGCTTAACCAATTGATTGATGAAATTTTGACTTACGCCACCCTACAGCAAAGTCGACCACAGCTGAATTTCGAGCCGTTAGATATGACTGCTTTGATGGAGCGTATTCAGCGTGAGACAGATGCGCTTAGAAAGCCTGCCAAGCTGACGGTCATTGTAGACGATGGCTTGGTGATTCAAAGTGTTGAGCGCTATGCCCATCGCGTCATTCAAAATTTAGTAGGTAATGCCTTGCGCTATGCTGACCATGACGTGCGTGCGACCTTACGCCGTGATGGTGACTTTGTCGTGTTATGGGTTGAGGATGATGGCCCGGGCATTCCAAAGGCGCACCGAGAGCGTATTTTTGAGCCATTTACTCGCCTCGATGATAGCCGTACGCGCAGTACGGGCGGCTACGGTTTAGGCCTGTCTATTGTGAGTCGCATTGTGCATTGGTTTGAAGGCACGATTCATGTTGACCAGAGCCACCAGTTAGGCGGAGCTCGATTTATTATGCGTTGGCCAATCTCGCCCAGTGGGAAACAGAGCGCATTAACGTAACGCAACAAAATGCCACAAACCTCATATCGTTTTTGCCTGACATTTGCCGGATTATTGTGTCAACCGCAACGCGAACCATACGTTTGATCTCACAGGATGAAGACGACGGTGTGCAACAACGATGATTGTTTTTCAGGGCTCACATGATGTGGGCCCTTTTTTTATGTAAGAAATACCTTACAAGAAATCCTGTATTTTGCGCCATATTGCGGTAATTTCTTTCAAACTATTGTTGGGTCTTTTTTTATCTATTTGAATATAAAAGGGTAAAATCAAACCCATCATAGGTTGGATCGCTCAGCATATTGTGCGGCCCTGTAAACCTACTACCATTAGC
>JBFJJU010000069.1:0-12528 GCA_041612115.1 Perlucidibaca sp. | reverse complement strand
TGTCCAGTGTAAAGATTATAGCATTAGCAAATACATGGCGGAGCTTTGTCGTGAACACCTACCGAATTCGCACCACTGACGGCATCACACTACATGCCAAAAGCATGGGCTCACCCGATGCGCCAGCCTTAGTCCTAGTGCACGGCTATCCTGATAATCATCGCGTCTGGCTACCGGTAGCTGAATACCTAGCCGAGCAGTTTCATGTCATTTTGTATGATGTCCGCGGTGCCGGCGAATCGGACTCTGGCAATAATGTCGCGGCCTATCGTTTAGCTCAGCTAGCTCACGATCTCGAAGCCGTGGTTGACAGTATTATTCCAGCGCAGCGCTTTCATCTTGCCGCACACGACTGGGGCTCGATTCAAAGCTGGGAGTCGGTTACCGGCCAAGCCCTCGATGATCGCATCATCAGCTTCAGCAGCATTTCTGGCCCAAGCCTAGATCATGCAGGTCATTGGATGCGCAAGCGCCTAGGTAGCAATGAGCCTAAGGCCATTATTGAAGGTTTGCGCCAGCTCAGCAGCTCTTGGTACATCATGCTATTCCAACTACCAGTGATAGCTCCGAGCATGTGGAAGCTAGGCGTGGGCCGCTTATGGCCAAAATATTTATCACGCTTTGAGCGGGTGCACGAACAGCATCCTAACCCATGGCAAACAGCCGATGGCATTGAGGGCGTAAAGCTCTATCGCGCCAATTTCCTTAACAAACTGACCGGTCCTGCTGAAGCATTTGCCTGCTGCCCAGTACAAATCATCGTTCCTGCCCGCGATAAGTTCGTCAACGTCAGCCTATTTGATGACTTGAAGACATGGGTACCCGAGCTTTATCGCCGCGACATCGACGCTGGCCATTGGGTTGTGCTCAGCCAGCCTGACCTAATTGCACAATGGATTGCCGAGTTTGCCCTTGGAGTGACACAAGAAATACGCCCCGCCGCACTCAAAGCATTAACCGTTTCTTGAGGAAACTATTATGACATCTCAGACTTTAAAAGCGCGTAAAGTGCAGTTCGATCTCTCCACGACGCCACTGCACTGGATTCCCAACGATCCATTTGCCACCCACTTGATCAATAGCATCAATCTGATTTTACCGGCGGGTGAGCTATGGTTTTGCCGTGTTTTCAATCAAGCGCTACCACTCATTAAAGACGAAAAACTGCGACTTGAGGTCAAAGGGTTTATCGCTCAGGAGGGCATGCACGCACGCGCACACAAAGGCGCTTGGCCATATTTAGAAAGGCATAATATCGACACTACCGCGCTACTAGCGCGCTCAGACCGTATTTTTGGCACTTTACTCAGTGATGCACCGCTAGGCATCAACATGCTTAATCGCAAGCGCCTGCAAAAGCCCTGGCTAATCACGAGAGTGGGGTTGGTGGCGGCCATTGAGCACTTCACCGGCTTCCTGGGACAATGGTGCATGGACAACACGAGCTGGGACAAAGCCGACCCGACTATGGCCGACTTGTTTCGCTGGCATTTAGCCGAAGAAGTTGAGCACCGCAGCGTTGCTTTTGATCTCTACGAGCACCTGTGCAAAACCGAGCTAGGCTTTTATGTCAGCCGCCAAGCCATGATGGCCGCTGTATTTCCACTATTTATCTATTTATTTCTGGATGGCTATCGTCATCTGGGCGCACAGGACAAAGATGATGCCCGTAGCTTACGCTTAGCTAAAAGCAGCATATTGCGACTGATTGCAGAGCTTGAGAGCAATGGCATTAGCCGGGAAAATGTACCGCGCTTTTCGTCATTTTTTCTCTCCACACTGCACTGGATATCGCCTCGCTTCCACCCTGAAAGCGAAGGCAATACCGAGCAAGCTCTCAATTATTTAGCACGCTCACCCGCCGCGCGAGCCGCCCTCGCGCGAGAGCAGCCAGTAGCCCAGGCCAGCTGACACAAACGAGGCCACGAGCACAGCCAAACGATCGACGAGAGCGACACTTTGGCCAGAATGCTCAAACGCCAAAGAGCTGATGAACAAACTCATGGTGAAGCCGATGCCGCAGAGCACGGCGGCACCATGGAGCTGGCGCCAATTGGTCCGCTCAGGCAGCTGCGCCCAACCCATGCGTACGCAGAACCACGAAAAGCCAACAATACCAATCTGCTTACCAACGAATAAGCCCAGAGCAATGCCCTGAAACACGCTATTTGACAGCACGTCAAAGCCAAGCCCTGCCAAGCTCACACCGGCATTGGCAAAAGCAAAAATCGGCACGATGGCAAACACTACCCATGGGTGCAGTGCATGCTCTAGGCGTTCAGAAGGTGAGTTTCCGTGGCCATCGCGCGTGACTGGGATGGCTAACGCAATCACAACCCCGGCCAAGGTCGCATGCACACCTGACTTCAGCACACTAATCCATAAAATTAGGCCAACGACGGCATAAGGCGAAATACGTCTTACGCCTGCGCGGTTCATGATGAACAAAACTGCAGTCGAAACTGCCGCAATGACCAGCGAGAGTACGGATAATTTACTGGTGTAAAACAGCGCAATAATGATCACTGCGCCCAAGTCATCCATCACTGCTAAAGCCATGACAAAAGCTTTTAATGCCGGAGGCACACGAGAGCCGAGCAAGGCAATGATGCCCAAAGCAAAGGCAATATCAGTTGCCGAAGGAATAGCCCAGCCGGCTAGCAATGCTGGATCCTGGTAGTTGAGCGCAACGTAAATAAGCGCTGGCACAGCCATGCCGCCAATGGCTGCAGCGCCGGGCAACACTATCTGCTTCATTGAACTGAGATGGCCATGCACCATTTCACGCTTAATTTCTAAGCCAACGATGAGGAAAAACACGGCCATCAGGCCATCGTTAATCCACAACAGCATAGGCTTGTCGATGTTCAGTGCACCCACACGCACTTGCACTGGCACAGATAGCAGCCATTCATAAAACTCACGACCAGGCGTGTTCGCTAAAGCTAGAGCCGCAAATGTAGCTAGCATCAATAAGATGCCGGCCTGCACATCGGGCGCCCAGCGCTGCCATGGCCATTGTGTTGTTGTAACCCTCACACGCATCTCCTTTGTCACGAGTTCCCGCAGGTTGATCGGGGTGCAGTATACTGCGCCGCTTGATCCGCCCTAATACAGGAGCATTGTATGGCGCAGTATATTTACACCATGAACCGGGTGTCGAAATTGGTTCCACCTAAGCGAGAGATTCTAAAGGATATTTCGCTATCTTTTTTCCCTGGCGCAAAAATTGGCGTACTCGGCCTCAATGGCTCCGGTAAGTCCACGTTGCTACGCATCATGGCTGGTGTCGATAAAGACTTTAGCGGCGAAGCCCGCCCACAAGCCGGCATTAAAATTGGCTACTTAGAGCAAGAGCCCGAGCTCGACCCCAACAAAGATGTACGCGGTAACGTCGAAGATGGCGTGCACGAATGCCTCGACGCCATGGCTCGTCTCGACGAAGTATTCTCCGAATATGCCAGCGAAGATGCTGACTTCGACAAGCTTGCCGCTGAGCAAGAAAAACTCGAAGCCATCATTCAAGCATGGGATGGCCACAACCTGAACAACCAGCTCGAGCAAGCCGCCGATGCCCTACGCCTGCCGGCGTGGGATGCTGAAGTCGCCACGTTGTCTGGTGGTGAGCGCCGTCGTGTTGCGCTATGCCGCCTGTTGCTATCGAAGCCCGACATGCTGCTGCTCGACGAACCAACCAACCACTTGGACGCTGAATCCGTGGGCTGGCTGGAAATATTCTTAAAAGACTTCCCCGGCACCATCGTCGCCATTACCCACGATCGCTACTTCCTGGAGAACGTGGCCGAATGGATTTTGGAGCTCGACCGTGGTCGCGGCATTCCATACGAAGGCAATTACACCGGCTGGCTAGAACAAAAAAGTGCACGTTTAGACATGGAAAGCCGCCAAGAAGAGGCACATACCAAAGCTTTGAAGCGCGAACTGGAATGGGTACGCAGCAACCCGAAAGCACGCCAGGCAAAATCTAAGTCACGTATGCAGGCTTACGAAGAGTTATCGAGCAAAGAGTTCCAAAAGCGCGCCGAAACTCAGGAGATTTATATTCCGCCCGGTGAGCGCCTAGGTGACCAAGTTATTGAAGCCAAAGGCATTGCCAAATCGTTTGGCGACCGCCTACTTTATGAGAACTTGAGCTTCACCGTGCCGAAGGCAGCGATTGTTGGCATTGTCGGTCCCAACGGTGCCGGCAAAACCACACTATTCCGCATGATCACTGGTGAGCAAAAGCCCGATGCTGGCGAAGTCATTGTCGGTCAGAGCGTGAAAGTGGCGTATATCGGCCAGATTCGCGACTCTCTCGATGACAGCAAGTCGGTCTGGGAAGAAGTTTCAGGAGGCCTCGACATCATGAAAGTCGGTGACTACGAAATTCCATCACGTGCCTATATCGGCCGCTTTAACTTCAAGGGCCAAGATCAGCAAAAACGTGTCGGCGACTTGTCTGGTGGTGAACGCAACCGCTTACAACTGGCCAAAATCCTTCAGGTTGGTGCCAACGTGCTACTGCTCGACGAACCCTCCAACGACCTCGACGTGGAAACCTTGCGCGCCGTGGAAGAAGCACTGCTGACCTTCCCTGGTGTGGCCATGGTGGTGTCTCACGATCGTTGGTTCCTAGACCGTATTGCCACGCACATCCTTGCGTTTGAAGGCGATACGGTGGAGTGGTACGACGGCAACTACACCGAATACGAAGAGTATCGTCGCAAGAAGCTCGGCAGCAATGCAGGGCCTAAGCGAGTGAAATACAAAAAAATGGCCTAAGTCCGCTTTAGGCTATATCAACGCCCGCCCTATGGCTCGGTCAACGAGTCCTCTAGGCCGGGCGTTTTTAATGGCAGTCAATAAACTTAGAGATCACCATGGATATTTCCACACGCAAGCTGCATCCACTGATTGCTCTGGCTGCGCTGTCAGTGCTTATTTTCGGTGTTGTCGCTAGCGCTAAGACCCTAGGCTGGCTGCCTATTGGCTCAGCCACTGCGGCTGAAACCGAGGACACCACCACGATTGAACGCGTAGCTGAAATTCCAGCCGCGCCCGAAGCCAAAGAGCAATGGCATGCTATTGAGCCGAAAGAACCTGTGAAAAAAGCTAGCACTAGCGTGCGTGTGGCTGAGGTTAAGCAGCAGCCTATTCAGAAAAAGCCTTACGCTGAGTATGGCCATCAGTCACAAGCAACCACTGAGCGTTACTCCAGCTGCGTCGATTGCGGCGTAGTCACTGGCATTACACCGATTGCAGCGGCAAGCAATGGCCCAACAGGTATTGGCGCCGTACTCGGCGCTGTTGCGGGCGGCGTCATTGGCCATCAGATTGGTGGCGGTAGCGGCAAGAAAGTGGCCACCGTCGCAGGCGCATTAGGCGGTGCTTACGCCGGCAATCGTTACGAGAGCAGTCGTGTTCGCGGCTACGAAATGTCGGTGCGACTAGATAGTGGCGAAGTGCGCAGTGTTTATTACGACAACAACCCCGGCTTCTCGGTGGGCGATGCCGTTCGCATGAGTGGCGGCAACGTAATTCGCCGTTAAAACACTGCTAGCCCAGCAGTGCCCAAATAGTAAAAAGGCCTTTAGTTCGAACTAAAGGCCTTTTTTACGTCTAGCCGCATGCACTAGAAGTGCTTAGCGATCTGGCAGCGTGATGTTTAACTCCAGCACTGAACAAGTGCCCTGGCTATCGAGCTCAACTTGCACCTGATCCTCACTGATCGGAACATACTTACGAATCACTTCTAAAATATCGCGATGCAGCTGCGGCAAATAGTCGGGCTGTGAACGCTGACCGCGCTCATGAGCAACAATAATCTGCAAACGCTCTTTCGCCATCGATGCAGTCGTGGGCTTTTTTTGCGCCCGGAAAAAATCCATAAAGCTCATGTCAGCCTCCAAAAAGTCGCTTCAAGATGCCTTTTTTCTGCACCTCTAAAAAGCGGTGAGGCATGTCAGCTCCGAGCAAGCGGTCAACGGCATCGCCATAGGCTTGACCAGCGTCACTTTCGGCGTCGAAAATCACTGGCACGCCCTGGTTCGAAGCCTTTAACACTGCTTGCGATTCAGGAATTACGCCGAGCAATTTGATCGATAAAATCTCTTCTACGTCAGTCACCGAAAGCATCTCGCCAGTCTCAACGCGTGCTGGGTCATAGCGAGTCAGCAACAGGAACTCTTTAATTGGGTCACGACCTTCTTCGGCACGCTTAGACTTGCTCGATAGCAGACCCAGCATCCGGTCGGAGTCACGCACCGATGACACTTCAGGATTGGTTACCACGACAGCCTCATCGGCAAAGTACATTGCCATGTGCGCGCCTTTTTCAATGCCCGCAGGTGAATCACAAATGATGAAGTCGAACTGCTCGCTGAGCTCACTCATGACACGACCAACGCCCTCAACAGACAAAGCATCTTTATCGCGCGTTTGACTGGCAGCAAGAACGTATAAGTTATCTAAACGCTTATCTTTGATTAGCGCCTGATTAAGGCTGGCATCACCTTGCACGACATTGATAAAGTCATACACGACACGGCGCTCACAGCCCATAATGAGATCCAGGTTGCGCAGACCAACATCAAAATCAACTAGCACAGTACGATGCCCTCGCATCGCTAAACCGGTGCCAATAGCAGCACTCGAAGTGGTCTTGCCGACTCCACCCTTACCCGACGTTACGACGATAATTTTTGCCACAAAAGATTCCTCAAAAGCATAAGCGAGCGATAGCCGCCAGTATTGTTCAAAGGTCGTACAGGTTCAACATATCTTCACTCAAACTCAGGCGCGTAGCCTTGCGCCAATGCGCGTCAGAGCGCAGATCATCGGCAACGCGGTAGCGCCCTGCGATAGACACCAACTCCGCCTCAAGCGACTGACAAAATACTTGCGCGCTGGTATCGCCCTGCACACCCGCCAACGCGCGACCACGCAGCGGGCCGTAGATATGAATATGACCATCTGCCATGACTTCAGCGCCCGCACTCACCGGCGCGAGAATGATTAAATCACCAGCGGAATAAATTTGTTGGCCACCGCGTACAGGCTGGGTAATGACTTGCGTAGTCGCGGCAGCGTTTGACTCTACTGGCTGTGTCTCAGGTTCTACTGCTACACGATGGCCATCAGCATCGTAAGTTTTTTCAGTACTTTTCGGACGTAATGAAGCAAGCACAGGCAAGCCAATTATGCCCAGAGTCTCATGCATGGTTTTTGGCGCGCGCAGACCAACTAAGCTAACGCCGAATGATTGGCATAAAGCGACAATGCCCGCCCAGTCGGCAGCACTTTCAGCTACCTTTTCAACGCTTAAAATAACTGGGGACTGCTGCAGCCAGGCAGCGGCATCGAGTGTGCGCGCAGCAAGCTGAGTTTTTATTTCAGCAAGATTTGCCGACTGCAACTCCAGCACGGTCGCGGTAAATGAACTACCTTTGAGTTGAAATGCAGCAGGTGCGTCAGAAACAGCGAAGGAAGCCATAGCGTTGAATCAATAAAAACGATGGGTGTATTGGAAACGAGGCGGCGCAGGCATGCAAGCCAAACGCCGCATTTGTCGCAAAAAACGGGTTAAAAGCGGTGTATTAAGCGTGCGTTTTTAACAGCGCATTTACTTTATCGATATATGCCTGCTCTGCAGCGGCTTGGCTCATGCCTTTTAGTGCGGCCCAAGCGTCGAATTTGGCACGATTAATCATGTCGAACATGCCAGGGCGGCTGCCGCTAGCATCGCCTTGGCTGGCTTGCTTGAAGTGTGCATAGAGCGCGAGCATGTCGTCATTGCCAGGGCGTTGGGTCAGCGTTTTTACATCTTTTTGGGCTTGTTCAAAGGCGCTCATGGCCAGTCTCCGTGAAAATAAAAAGAGTTGATGAAAATAATCGGGTTGCCTACGGCCCGCATGAAAACCAACACTACCAGTACTTACTCATTTGCGCACGAGCCATCAGTCGGCTTCTATCATTTGCTTTTAGATGCATTCATAGCTAAATAAGCGCTGCACTACGCAGACTCACAACGCATCTAATGCCTCACTCAAGCGCCCAACACCAATCACTTTAATGCCTTCAATGGTCTGCTTCGGCACATTCCCACGCGGCACAATGGCGCGAGTAAAGCCATGCTTGGCGGCCTCTTTCAAGCGCTCTTGGCCATTCGGCACTGGACGTATTTCACCGCTTAAACCAATTTCGCCAAACACCACTAAATCGCTATCGAGCGCTTGGCCACGCAGGCTCGATGTCACTGCCAGCACCACGGCCAAATCGGAGCCAGTCTCCAGCACTTTTACACCGCCAACGACGTTGACGAAGACATCTTGGCCTTGGCTAGAAATACCACCATGACGATGTAGCACCGCGAGCAACATCGCTAATCGGTTTTGATCTAAACCAACAGCGACACGGCGCGGATTACTAAAGGCGTCATCAACCAAGGCTTGCACCTCCACCAGCAATGGCCGAGTGCCCTCTCGCGTGATCATCACTACTGAGCCGGGAATAGGTTGGTCGTAACGCGAGAGAAAAATCGCCGAGGGATTGGAGACTTCGCGCAGACCGCGATCGGTCATGGCGAAAACGCCTAGCTCATTGACCGCGCCAAAGCGGTTTTTTACGGCGCGAATTAAGCGAAAGCGCGAGTCAGCTTCGCCCTCAAAATAGAGTACGCAATCGACCATATGTTCGAGCACGCGAGGGCCAGCGAGCGCACCCTCTTTAGTCACATGGCCAACCAAAAACAGCGCACAGCCTGAACGCTTGGCATAGCGCGTGAGCAAGGCCGCTGACTCACGAATTTGAGAAACACCACCGGGAGCAGAAGTCAGGCTATCGGTGTACAGCGTTTGAATTGAGTCCACCACCAAAATGCGCGGACGCTCCTGCTCGGCGGTGGCGATAATGGTTTCGACTTGCGTCTCGGCCATCACGCGTAATTTATTCAGCGGCAACTCAAGGCGTCGGCCGCGCATCGCCACTTGCGACAAAGACTCTTCACCGGTGATGTATAGCGCCGGCAAGGTCTGTGCCAAGTGCGTGAGTGTTTGCAGCAAAATAGTGGATTTACCAATGCCAGGATCACCACCAATCAGCACCACCGAGCCGGTGACTAAGCCGCCGCCCAACACACGATCAAGCTCCGATAGGCCGGTAGCAATGCGTGGCGCGTCTTCAGTGGCAATGGCATCTAGCACGCTCACTTGCGCCGCCGTGCCGGCATAGCCTACCGCGCGCGCCGCTGCCTTGCTGATCACTGCACGCTGCTGCTCGGCCATGGTGTTCCATTCGCCGCAGTCAGCGCACTGACCGCCCCATTTGCTCGCCTCAGTACCGCAGGCGCTGCAGACATAGACACTACGAACCTTAGCCATGCGCAGCCTCCGCATCAGCTATTGATATGCCAGTATGCTCGAGTGGCTGCGATGGTCGGCGCACACGCGACGTTAAGCGGCAAAACAATTCATAACTGATGGTGCCAGCGGCCGTAGCGATCTCATCCACAGGCAGGCCTTGACCCCAGAGCACAACCTCATCACCTACTTGAATACCGTCGTCCACCTTAACGGTGATCATATCCATCGAGACGCGGCCAACGAGCTCATAACGCCGGCCTGCGATAAGCACTGGCGTGCCTGTTGGCGCGTGGCGCGGATAACCATCGCCATAGCCAATCGACACCACAGCAATGCGCGTGCTGCGCTCTGCTAGCCAACTAGCGCCATAGCCGACACGCTCGCCAGCCGGCACGGTGAAAACACTGACCACTCGCGCATGCAACGTCATCACAGGGCGTAGATCAAAGTCTGCGGCTGAGCGATCAGCAAATGGCGAGCTGCCATAAAGCGCAATGCCCGGGCGCATCCAATCATCGGCAGCCTCGGGCCACGCTAGGACGCCAGCGGAGTTAGCCAAGCTTCCTGCCACAGGTGTGCCTTTTTCTGCAGACAATGCCTGCTGTAAAGCGCGGAAGCGGCCTAGCTGCTGATCAGTCATGGCTAGCACCGGCTCATCGGCGCAGGCAAAATGTGCCGCGATGCCGAGGCGATGTACGCCAACGCAACTGCCCAATTGACGCCAGGCCATCAATGCTTGCGTTGGGCGGAAGCCGAGACGATTCATGCCGGTATTTATCTTTAGCCAGACCGCTACAGGTTGGCTCGGCTCAGCGGCCTCAAATAGATCTAGCTGCTCAGGGCTATGCACCAGCAGCGTTAAATATTGCGCACTAGCTGCTGCTAACTCATCAGCATTAAACACACCCTGCATGACCGTGATATTGCCCTTAACGCCCTGTGCTCGCAGCGCCAAGGCTTCACTCATGCAGGCGACTCCAAGGCCATCGGCATGATCAGCCAATAGTGGCGCGAGATGGGCAATGCCATGGCCATAGGCATCAGCCTTCACCATCGCTAACAGCTTAGCCTCGGGCATATGCTCGCGCATGATCGCTACATTATGCAGCAGCGCCTGTGCATCGAGAGTTAGCCAACAATCACGCATAGCTAGTACTGCTCCGCTTCGCGATAATATTCAGGCGCCAAGTCTTCAAAGCGCGTGTATTTGCCCAAAAAGGCTAAACGCAGACTGCCAATAGGGCCGTTACGTTGCTTACCAATGATGATTTCCGCCGTGCCTTTATCTGCCGACTCGGGGTTATAAACTTCATCGCGATAAATAAACATGATGACGTCGGCATCCTGCTCAATAGCGCCGGACTCACGCAAGTCGGACATCACCGGGCGTTTATTTGGGCGCTGCTCCAGCGAACGGTTAAGCTGCGACAACGCCACCACGGGGCATTCCATTTCTTTCGCTAGCGCTTTTAGCGAGCGCGAAATTTCCGAAATCTCGTTAACACGATTGCTCTCTAAACCCGGAACCCGCATTAGCTGCAAATAGTCGACCATAATTAGGCCAATGCCGCCATGCTCGCGCGCCACACGCCGCGCACGCGTGCGCACATCATTCGGACTCAATGATGCCGAGTCGTCGATCAATAGCTTCTGCTCGGCTAACATAGTGATGGTTGAGGTCAGGCGCGGCCAATCGTCCTCCTCAAGCTTGCCCGATCGCACACGGCCCTGATCAATACGGCCAAGCGATGACAACATCCGCATGACCAATTGCTCAGCTGGCATCTCCATGGAGTAGACCAACACCGGCTTATCCGAGCGCATCATGGCATTTTCCACCAAGTTCATCGCAAACGTGGTTTTACCCATTGATGGCCGTGCCGCGACAATCACCAAGTCACCTTTCTGCAGGCCTGAGGTACGCTCATCAAGATCGTTAAAGCCAGTGCCGAGGCCAGTGATGGCATCTCCAGACTGAAATAGGCTGTCGATACGATCCAGCGCCTTCGTAAGCAAAGGCTTTAGCGCTTGTGGGCCGCCAGCTTTTTGACTTTGCTCAGCAATCGCAAAAATCTTACGCTCAGCCTCATCGAGAATCGCTTGAGCGCTAGAGCCCTGCGGCAAAAAGGCCGAGTCAGAGACTTCATTACTGATCCGAATCAGCTGCCGTAAGACCGAACGCTCACGCACGATGTCGCCATAGGCGGCAATGTTTGTAGCCGATGGCGTGTTGCGAACCAGCTCGCCCAAATAAGCCATACCGCCAGCATTCTCAAGCTCACCTAAGCGGGTTAGTGTTTCAGCAATAGTCAGCGCATCACGCGGACTACCTTCGTTGGCTAAGAGCGCAATCGCGCGAAAAATCAGGCGATGATCGCGGCGATAAAAGTCTTCTTCGCCAACACGATCAGAGACACGATCCCAGGCCTGATCATCAAGCAGCAAGCCGCCGAGCACAGCCTGCTCAGCCTCTAGCGAATGAGGGGGTAGTTTTAACGCCGATAGCACGGCATCTTCGGCAGGTTTTTGCGGAGTATTCATCGGGCGCATCGCATCAAATAGTGCCTTTAGCTTAGGCGCAAAGACAGCCGCGACCAAGACCTTGACAAGAATATTGCCGATTCAAATCGTAGAAAAACAAAAGGGCGCTGGAGTTGCCCCCAGCGCCCTTTGTTAAAGCTAGCGCTAAGCCAGCATGAAGCAGTGTTTGCGGCTTATTCGGCCGTAATCACCAACTTCAATGTCGCAGCCACATCGCTGTGCACATACACGGCAACTTCGAACTCGCCGGTGTTACGCAGCGGGCCTTCTGGCAGGCGAACTTCAGTTTTATCGACAGCAACGCCGGCAGCAGTTGCTGCTTCAGCGATGTCGCGGTTGCCGATCGAGCCGAACAGCTTGCCTTCATCGCCAGCTTTCGAGGCAATAGTGACAACCAATTCTGCCAAAGCCGCTGCACGTGCGTTGGCAGCTGCCAGCACTTCAGCTTCTTGACGCTCTAATTCAGCACGACGAACTTCAAAGTTAGCTAGGTTTTTTGCCGTAGCTGGCAGCGCTTTACCCTGAGGGATCAGGAAGTTGCGGCCAAAACCGGGTTTAACATCGACTTTAGTGCCTAAAGCACCAAGGCCTTTAATTTTTTCTAAAAGAATTACTTGCATCACGC
>JBFJJU010000068.1:0-12933 GCA_041612115.1 Perlucidibaca sp. | reverse complement strand
CCCAGAAGCCCCTGCTCCAGTGGTCGACGACAGCTATCTGACAGGATTTAACGATGAACCTCAGCGAGATTTTTCAGACACTCACACGTAATGGCCTTGGCATCTTATTGCTGATCATGGCGCTGCTGGCGATGCTGGTTGTGCCCATCCCACCGATTTTGTTGGACTTATTTTTCACCTTCAATATCGCGCTGTCGCTGATCATCATCTTTGCCGTGATCTATGTGAAGCGGCCGATGGACTTCAACTCTTTCCCCACTATTTTGCTGCTCGCCACCTTGATGCGCCTAGGCCTAAACGTCGCTTCTACGCGTGTTGTGCTGATGGATGGCCATAACGGCCCCGGTGCTGCAGGTCATGTTATTGAGTCATTTGGCGCATTTGTTATCGGCGGCGATTTTGCTGTCGGTATCGTGGTGTTTGCCATTTTGGTGATTATTAACTTTATGGTTGTGACCAAAGGTGCGGGCCGAGTCTCGGAAGTGACGGCGCGATTTACCTTGGACTCTTTGCCCGGTAAGCAAATGGCCATCGATGCAGATTTAAACGCCGGCGTGTTGACGCAGGACCAAGCTCGTCAGCGCCGTGAAGATGTGCGTACCGAGGCCGACTTTTACGGCTCTATGGACGGCGCTAGCAAATTCGTTCGCGGGGATGCCATCGCTGGCATTCTGATTCTGTTCATTAATATCATTGGTGGTCTAGCAATCGGCATGTTGCAGCATGGCCTATCTTTTGATCAGGCCGCTAATAACTACGTGCTACTCGCCATTGGCGATGGTCTAGTGGCACAGATTCCAGCGCTGCTGCTGTCGATTGGTGTGGCGGTGATTGTCACGCGCATCTCCAGCAGCCAAGACATGAGCACTCAGGTTGTTAAGCAAGTGCTGGCCAGCCCACGTGTACTGTATTTAGCCGCTTCGGTATTGGGCGTTATTGGCATCATTCCCGGCATGCCCAACTTAGTCTTTTTATTATTAGCAGCTACTTGCGCCGGCGGCGGCTGGCTGATGCAGAAGCAAGCCTTAGAGCCAGAGGTGATAGAAGGTGGCAGCATGGCCAATGCCGGTGCTCCTGGCACGGCGAAGCCCATCGAACCGACTGAATTACAGTGGGAGGATGTCACCAATACCGATGTGATCGGTCTAGAAGTGGGATATCGCCTGATTCCACTGGTTGATCGTGCGCAAGGCGGAGAGCTTATTGGCCGTATTACCGGGGTGCGTAAAAAGCTATCGAAAGAGTTGGGCTTTTTGGTGCAGTCCGTACATATCCGCGACAACCTTGATTTAGCTCCCGGTGCCTACCGTATTACCTTGCTCGGCGACACCGTGGCTCAAGGCGAAATCATCATGGGCTGTGAGTTAGCGATTAACTCTGGCCAAGTTCATGGTCAAATTCGCGGCACTGCCACGCGTGACCCCGCTTTTGGCATGGAGGCGGTGTGGATTGACCCGTTATTACGCGATCAAGCGCAGACCTTGGGCTATACCGTGGTCGATAACGGTACGGTGATGGCCACGCATTTAAGCCAAATTATTAAGCAACACGCACATGAGCTGCTAGGCCATGAAGAAGTGCAACAGCTGCTTGATGGTTTGGCAAAAAGTGACTCTAAGTTGGTGGAAAGCTTGGTGCCTAAGCAATTGCCATTGAGTGTGGTGGTGCGTGTGCTGCAGAGCCTATTAAAAGAAGGTGTGTCTATTCGCAGCCTGCGTTTGATCGCTGAGTCGCTAGCCGAGCAAGCGCCGCGCACGAAAAACCCCGATGACTTACTCGAAGGTGTGCGCATGGCCTTGGGCCGGATGATCGTGCAAGAAATCAATGGTTTAGAAACAGAGCTGCCAGTAATGGCGCTAGATGCTGATCTCGAACAGCTGCTATTAAACACGCTAAAAGGCGGCAATGGCGGTGTTGGCATTGAGCCTAGCTTGGCGGAAAAACTACAAAATGGCCTAGCCGACTTTACTCAGTCGCAAGAGCTTTCGGGGCGTCCTGCAGTGCTACTGGTATCGCCCGCTATTCGTTCTTGGCTAGCGCGATTTATTCGCCGCAGTGTGCCTGGTCTCAATGTCTTGTCTTATAACGAAGTGCCCGATAGCAAGGAAGTGCGTCTGGTATCGACCATGGGGCATAACGGCCGCGTTGGGTTGGCATGAGTTGTGCATTAACCGGTATATAGCGCGACGTTTTTGACGGCGCATCGAGTTAGCACAGGGGCAAGAGATGAAAATTCGCAAATTCAAAGCCGCAAATAGCCACCTTGGTATGCAGATGATTCGTGATGCTTTGGGCGATGATGCCAGTATTTTGGCATGCTACGAAGTTGCCGGCGGCGTGGAGTTAATCGCTACTGCCGATGACCTGAGCGCCATCGTTAACTCGAAAGGACAGCCAGTTGATGCCGCCGCTAACCGCGCCGCCGCAATTGCCTCGGCCATCACGCCCGCTGATCAAATTGCCCGCCGCCAAGAAAATCTGCGCCATCTAGGCATGGCTGCCGACACTCAAGTAGACCCTCGAATCCGCCTTACTGGTGATGGTGTCTCAGCTAGTATTTCTAGCGCAGGCAGCAGTGCCGATGTGTTAATGCGCAATACTCGTCAAGCACCAACATCCTCATTTGTTGCCTCTGTCAAAGAAGCGTCAAACCACGCCATTGAAGCCAGTAAAAAGGCTGCTAATGCATTTGCAGGCAATCGCACGAAAGCACTACCGACAGTGGCAAAGCCAAGCGTTAACGCTGCTAAACCTGAAGCTAATATCGCTGTTGCTAAACCATCACTGGCCAAACCAGTGCTAGTGAAAACCCCTTCGCTACCAGCGCAAGATACCGACAAGGCCCAAGCCGATATTTTGGCACTCAAGCAGGAATTGGGCTCGATACGTCATTGGCTAGAAAACCATTTACGCCAAGCCAGCGTTTCAAGCCACGCCGACCTGCCAGATGCATTGACGCAATGGGCGGATGCACTAGGTTTAAACAACCAATGGCTATTGGCCAAACCGGCGTTATTGGATGCCGTTAAGGCCGGTCTGCCTGCAGTTGAAGCTATCGCCAAATCATTGGCGCAGGGGGTTCATGCCAGTGCACTACCTGAGCGTGGCGTAGTGTTCATCATTGGCCCAGCAGGTGCAGGCAAAACTACATTGGTCAATAAATTGGTCATGTCAGATATCCGTCGCCATGGTCACGGCGGTTTGACACTGGTTACCACCGATGGCAATCGCCTAGGTGCGCAAGAGCAACTGCGCGCTGCCGGCCGAGTACTCGATGTGCCCGTGCAAAGCGCATTCACACCAGATGATCTACGCGACACCTTGGCGCGTTTAAGCGAAGAGCGTTTGGTGATTATTGACACTGCTGGCTTGCAAGCGCGCAACGATGCTTCGCTGAAAGCCCTAATGATGCAGTTAGCTTGTGCGCCACAGGCTGAGGTGATTTTAGTGTTACCCAGCGATGCTGACCCTCGTAGTCTGCGTGCCTTGATGAGCCGCTGCGCCGGCTTGCCGCTTGCTTCTGTGGCGCTAACTCGCGTTGACATGAGCTATGCCTTGGCGCCTGTACTGTCACTGCTCAGTGACTATGGCTTAACACTGTCAGCAATCAATCAGAGCCCTCGCATGACAGATGGCATAGAAACTGCAAACAAAGATATAGACGTGTTGGTTGCTGCAGCCATGGTGCAAGCCGATGAGCTCATCAACCACAGCGCTGGCGTAGCGCCTAAGCAAGCGCAATCGGCTTAATAAGCCATCGCTTACACGAACACGATGCCTAGCATCAAAAGAACATGACAAAAGGAAGTAGGCTATGAAACCGGTAAACGTCATTGCAGTTACGAGCGGAAAGGGCGGAGTGGGCAAATCAAATGTGTCCGTTAATTTAGCCTGTCAACTCGCGAAGCTAGGTCGCCGCGTTTTACTCATGGATGCCGACTTAGGCTTGGGTAATATCGATATTTTGCTCGGTCTGCGGCCAACAAAAACCTTGGCAGATGTCATTGCCGGCCGCGTGCATTTGCGCGACATCTTGATCGAAGGCCCTTGCGGCATTCGCATTGTGCCGGCGGCTTCCGGTATTAAGCGTATGGCAGAAATGCAGCCTAGCGAACATGCGCGCATCGTGCAGGGATTTGCCGATTTAGGCGACGATTTTGACGTGATGATCGTCGATACTGCTGCCGGTGTTTCAGACTCCGTCGTCACCTTTACTCGCGCCAGCACGCATGTTTTGGTGGTGTTAACCGAAGAGCCTACCTCATTGGCTGATGCCTACGGCCTGATCAAAGTCTTAAAGCGCGATGCCGGGATCAGTAACTTTAATGTTTTGAGTAATATGGTTAGCGGCGATCGCTCTGGTCGTGCCGTGTTTAACCGTCTCAATGAAGTTGCCCAGCGTTTCCTCGACGTAAATCTACGTTATGCCGGCGCAGTGCCTCGCGATGAGTTCTTAAAGAAAGCCGTTAGCCGTCAAAAAGCCGTCAGCGAACTTTATCCTGCCACCGATGCCACAGCGGCTTTTAAACGCTTAGCTACTGTTGTTGATCAATGGGAGCCACCAACCACGGCTCGTGGACATATCGAGTTCTTTGTTGAGCGCTTGCTTGGGGTACCAAATCTAGCGGGAGTTGCCTAATGAACGCGCATGTCACCTATCAATCGGTGGCCATGGGTAGTCGTGATGAACTCGTGATACGTCACGCCGGCCTGGTCAAAAAAATCGCCTATCACATGGCGGGGCGCATGCCATCAACTGTTGAGGCCGATGACTTGATTCAAGCCGGCATGATGGGTTTGTTAGAGGCTGCCAGTCATTTTGAGAATGACAAGGGTGCAAGTTTTGAGACCTTTGCCAGCATTCGCATACGCGGTGCCATGCTTGATCAAGTGCGTCGTGAAGGTTGGGCACCGCGCACGCTAACTAAACGTGTGCGCGACATGAGTCAGGCTATGCGCCGCGTTGAGCATCGTAAAGGCCGCGAGGCCAGTGGTGCTGAAGTGGCGAGCGAGATGGGCATCGGCCTTGATGAATATCACGAGTTATTGCGCGATGCCGGCAGCTTGAAAGTGTTTAGTTTAGACCAGCTAAGCGAAGATGGCTTCGATGCTCCAGAGTCTGATGGCAGCACCGATAAGCCTTTGGGCGCTTTGCTAGAAGCCGGCTTTACAGAGGCGTTAGCAACGCAAATAGACAGCTTGCCTGAGCGTGAAAAAATGGTTTTGGCGCTGTATTACGAGCGTGGTTTGAACTTAAAAGAGATTGGCGAGGTACTTGAGGTTAGCGAGTCTCGTGTCAGTCAAATTCACAGTCAGGCGGTGTTGCGTCTGCGCAGTCGCTTAGGCGAATGGACTGAAGTCGCGGCCTAAGGGCGCAGCAGAAGAGGAAGCACATTCATGGATATCATGACCCTAGTCGGCATTGTCATGGCGTTTACCGCAATTATGGTGGGCGCAATTTTGAAAGGCGCTGGCCTCAAAGGTTTGCTCGGTGGTGCCGCGGCAATGATCGTCTTGGTCGGCACGGTAGCTGCTGTGATGATTCAAACGCCGGCACCAGTGTTTAAGCGCGGATTAAAAATATTTGGATGGTTATTTAAGCCACCAGTAACCGACTTAGAGGCGTTGATTGCAAAGATTGTTGAGTGGAGTCGCATTGCTCGCAAAGACGGCTTAATGGGCTTGGAGTCGCAAGTCGATGGCGAAACCGATGAGTTCATCCGCAAAGGCTTGCAGTTACTGGTCGATGGCGGTGAGCCAGAAAGCATTCGCGGCATCTTAGAGGTGGAGCTGGAATCCAGTGAAGAATTCGATACCGCCGCTGCGAAAGTTTGGGAGTCTATGGGCATTTACGCCCCGACATTAGGCATTGTGGGTGCGGTTTTGGGTTTAATGGCGGTGATGGGCAACTTGGCCGATCCCAGCAAACTCGGCACCGGTATCGCCGCAGCCTTCACTGCGACCATCTACGGTATCGCTTCCGCGAACTTATTTTTCCTACCCTTCGGCAATAAGCTCAAGTACCACGTTAAAGAGCAGGCGAAGATGCGCATGATGTTTATCGAAGGCCTATCGTCGATTGCGCAAGGTGAAAACCCACGTCATATCGAAAGCCGTCTGCAAGGCTATGTCGTTCACGGCGCCCCCAAAGGCAAAGGCAAAGACGATGGCAAAAAAGCATAAGCACGAAGATCACGTAAACCATGAAGCCTGGGCGATTCCATTTGGTGACTTGATCATCTTATTGCTCGCGTTTTTTGTGGTCATGTACGCCATCTCATCGGTCAATGAAGGTAAATATCGTGTTGCTGCTGCCTCCATGGCAGAGGCCTTTAATGGTCCACCGAAGTCATTAGAGCCGGTGCAGGTAGGCGAGGTCGCGGCTATGGCCAAGTTGTTGACAACGGCGCCATCACTAACTAGGCCAGAAGCTATGGGTCCGGGCGGATCATTGCTCGATGGTGGGCAAGGTGCTGGGCTAAATTCGACAGCGAAGCAAGTTGAAGAGATGGCTTCTGCAGTGAAAGCGGCAATGGCCGATTTGATTGATAAAAACGTCATTGTGGTGCGCACTACGCCGCAGGGCATTGAAGTCGAAATTCAAACCGATATTCTCTTTGCTAGCGGTACGGCAGAGCTTTCGCCTCAGGCCATTCACATCATGCAACGCCTAGCGGTTGTGCTGACAAACTTCCCTAACCCTGTGCGGGTTGAGGGTCATACCGACAATATGCCGATTCATACCACCGTGTTTCCATCGAACTGGGAGCTGTCAGCGGCACGTTCAGCCAGTGTTGTGCATTTGCTCATGGAAAAAGGCATTGAGCCAACGCGTTTGGCTGTGATCGGTGTTGGCGAGTATCGTCCTGTTGCAGATAACGCCACCGAGGCTGGACGAAATAGGAATCGCCGCGTCGTCATCGTGATTCCATCGCTTCGGACTGCCTCGAAAGCGGCAAATGATACTGCCAATGCTTCTCTGTCTACGCCAACACTAGACGCTGTACCAGCGCTGAAATAAGCGTCAGTTATTCGTCGTTGCGTTGGTCAAAAATACGCCGGTTACTCGCACTTGGTTGTGTGGCTGGCGTTTTGCCTTTTAGGCGATAGGTAAACGCTAATACTTCGGCAATGGCGACAAACAGCGATAGCGGGATTTCATCATCTAAATCCACGCGGGCGAGTAGCGAAGTAAGCTCAAGATCCTCATGGATGGGTACATCATGTTCTCGCGCCAAAGCAAGAATACGCTCGGCAACTTCAGCCTCGCCCTTGGCGGTAACGCGAGGCGCGCGCTGGCCATCGTAGTGCAGGGCAATAGCCTGTGCTGGCTTCTTGTTCATGCGCGCTCCTGCAACAAGCCGCTAGCGCCTTTGGGCAAGGTATCGTCGTGCGGCAGGCCGCGTTGAGCCTGCACATGGCCGACTTGAAGGCCGCAATCGATTAGGCGTTGGCGTAGTGCAGGGCAGTGCTGATGAATCCACGCGTGGGTATTGGCTTGTTCGGCATGAAACTGCACATGCACACGTTCATCTTGCTGCGATAGCGTGGCAATCACTGCGCCTTTGTCTGGTAATGACAAGCTCAAGGACACTTTCCATAAGGCAAAGCCTGGTTGCTGCTGCGAGGACTGACGCCGATCTTTGCTGATATGAATCTGTAGCAAATCGATGCCGTCTCTATCCTGTACGGGAAGCTCCATAAGCCATTGCTGATGCTGCTTTTGCTCATCGTTAGCATGCAGCAGCTGATGGCTGACCATGCGTGCCAGCACACCATCTAACTCTTGGCCTAGTACTTGAAGTACTGAGCTGGGTAGTGACTGTGCCAACAACTCTAGTAGAGCATGGGGCAGTGTGGCGCGCTGAAGCGCTTCAACTTTGCCGGCAGCATGCGATGTGCCGGTAGTCGTGGATGAGCTACTAGCATCTGCGCCTAGTTTTTGTTTGAGCTCATCGCGAAGTTGAAGAATTTGCCGCTTTAAATCTTCAGGTGGCGGCAAAATGCCTTGCGCCAAGCCACGCTCATAAAACAAACCGCTATTTTTAATAGCCTGCTGTAGCGTGTCTGCCTGCATGAGTTGACTGGGCTTAGGTAAGTGCTCCAGTAGCTTAGCCACGCCTTCTGGTACTTCAGCGTTTGCGGCTAGTGCTGGCAGCAAAGCCATCAGCCGGCTAGCGTCTAGCTGTTTCGGTAAAAAGGCTTTTAATTGCGTATTGGCTTGCTCAGCGGGCGTCGGCATTTTATCGACGAGTAAGCGTTTATCATCGCCGCCGACAATTTGCAGCGCCAGTTTGTCGCCCACGTTTAATGGCGTGCGACTTTCGGCAATGCGCTCGCCGCTTGGCGTTCTTAATTTATAACGAAGTAAGTCGAGTTGCGCTAAGACTTCAACACGAAGCACGGCACCGATAGCTTGAGCAGGCGTGACAACGGAAGTCTGCGCGGCTGGTGGCAGAATAACGGCTGCTTGGTTCGGCGCAATGCGCACCCAGAGCTAGGCCTCAAGCGGGCTTAGGCCTGCCCGAGGCTACCTCGTAAATAGCCGCCAGTTTGCTGGCCTTGTTTGCCATAGGTGGCAGGTAGGGCAGCATTGCCGGTGAGAATGTCGAGGCTGCGGCGTGTTTGCTGACCCAACAAGTTTATGCTGAGGCCGGCTTGCTGATTTAGCGGCTGGCAGGCTTGCAAGATGCCCATGGCATGTTCCCAAAGCTTGAGAAGTTGGCTGCCATTGGCTTGCTTGTGTAGCGCCTCGCGCATGGCTAAACGCCCGCGCTCTTGCTGACCTTGGCTCGCTAGCCACTGCACACGCTCGCTTTCAAGTTGCTCGAGCTTGCGGCTAAGCTGAGTTTTCGCCTGAGCAAAGTCTGGCAAGTTAAGCACTGGCCAGCTTGATAAATGCGCCAGTTCACGCTCCAAAAGCTCTTTGAAGCGCCCCGATAGTTCGCTTAGCTCATTGAGCCACAATGCTGGTTCTCGGATAGACATGGCGATTTCCTCATGCGTTAGTTAAGTCACATGCGTGTGGCGTTCAACGTCATGGAGACGAAGGCTTGTGCCACCGCTTTCGGGTTTACTTGAAACTCACCGCGCGCAATAGCCTGTTTAATATCGTCAACCTTTTGACGATCTATCTCTGGCACATGTTCAGCGGCTGCTTTGGCGCGTTCAATCAGCGAGCTAACAGAGGTGCTTTGAGCCCCTGCAGATTTCGTTATTTGTGCTGCCTCAGCGTGTGCTTGAGCGGCAGAAATACCTGATGTGGCATGACTTTCGCTCGTGGCTTCATTACGTTTGCTCGTGCTATTGCGGACGAGCTCAGGCCGATGTGTCGGTGCTGAGTTTATTTTGTCTACCATGATGGCAGCTCCTCCAAAATTGGTGGTCTGCCTTCATATCGACGGTCCGCCGTAAAACTTTAACGACTATTTCATCTGTTTCTGATTATTGAATTCTGACTCTGCCGCTGGCCATTGCTTGGCCTTGTATGGTGCGACCTGACTGTGAGTTTTTCACCGCGACTAATTCGCCAGCAGCGGCATCAGCGAGTGCTACACCTCGCATACTGATAGCCATGCGCGTATCACTTAATTCGATAGAGACGATATCTCCGCGCTTGATGACATCTGCGGCTTGAGTCATTCCTGGCGTGATAACCGCACCTTGAGCAATTCCGGTTTTAGCCTGCAGAGCATCACCAACCGGTAGCTCACTGAGGTAGCCGTAGGGCAGGCTGGTGATGTCGCGGCTAGCTTCCATGACGTCATTAGTGTGAATCTGCTCGTGCCGGCTAATGGCGCGGCGGGCCACTAACACGGGAGCTTCAGCATTAGCGATAACGGATACATGGATGGTCCAACCAGCGGCAGTTGGGCACTTCACGGCAATGCTGGTGCGCTTAGCGATACGGCCACCGACTGGCATGCTGGCCTGTAATGGTGCTTCGCAAGGGCTCAAGCTCAAGCGCTCATCGAGCGATGGTTGTTCAAAACTGACGTTTAAGCCCTGCCAAGGATGATTGCTGCGGACAAAGTCGACAGCAGCTTCACCAATAGCCTCTAGACGCTGAGCGGGTGCTGCCACAGAGTTGATGGGCAGCAGTAGCATCACCAAAACTAGCGTAATGGGTAGCTGGCTGCTTAGCGAAAATATAGGAAGTAGCTTCATTGGCTTTAGCCTCAATACAGCAGGTGGCGCAGGGAAACTGCAGCCACTTAGATGCCTGATTAGCATCCTTCTACTGTATGGGCTTACAAAATGCGTGCCAGTTGAGGCGAACGGCTTTAAAGCGTAATGAAAAATAGCACCGTCATGACTGCGCCAATAGCGATGATGCCACGGCGTAAGGTTGGTGCCGGCAAGCGTTTGGCAATTTTGGCGCCCCAATAACCGCCGGCGGTTGCGGCAAGCATCATGACTATGGCTTGCGGCCAAGCGATGACATCTCCGGAGGCGTAAATCACCACAGCAATAGCCGTGAGCACGGTCGACACCAAATTTTTGACGCCATTCATGACATTGAGATTGCTATGTCCAAGCAAGCTAAGCGCTGCTAAGAGCAAAATTCCTAAGCCGCCGTTGAAGTAGCCGCCGTATATCGCCACCACAAAAATCGCCATTAGAGCGACAACAGGTGAGGCCTGAGTGCGGCCAGTCATGAGCTTTGGTGCGAAAGCGAAGAGTAGAGTGGCGATTAGTAGCAACCATGGAATGAGTTGATTAAAGGTGTTGTTATCGGTGATTAGTAAGAGTCCGGCGCCGAGGCTGCCGCCGAACAAACTCAGCATTAGCAGGCGTGGCAGGTGTAGGCCTTGCAGCTGCTTAAGCTCTTGGCGAAAGCCCCATGTGCTGGCGGCGTAGCCTGGTAGTAGCGCTACTGTGCCGGTTGCGTTGGCGATGATCGGAGGCACGCCGCAATAAACTAATGCCGGCAGCGTTAAAAAGCTGCCGCCGCCAGCCACCGCATTCAATGCGCCAGCAAAAAATGCGGCAAAGCTGAGCAGTAAATATTCATTCATGGGTGAGCGCCAAGATGCTGACTTTGTTGCCAATGGTAGCCTGCTGATCAGGCCAAGGCTATTAGTCCATGTATCTAAGTATCTGAAAAATAAATCTAAATAAACATTGGCACGAGGTTTGCTAATTCATCTCTGAGCAGACGTGAATTGCGTTCGGAGGTGGCAGATGGGCATTAGTTTTGATTCCGTATTGGGAGTGCATGAGAAGGCGCTGCATTTGCGCGCGATGCGCAGTGAAGTGCTCGCCTCCAACATCGCGAATGCCGACACGCCAGGCTATCAAGCGCGCGACTTTGACTTTAAGGCAGCGCTAGCCGGAGCCATGGGTGAAAGCGCAGCCAGTGCCAATAATTCACGCATGAGTGTGGGCAGTGCCAACCAAAATACAAATAACTTAGGTCTGAGCGTTGCTAGCTCCGGCACCAGCATCAATCAAGCTAGTGCCAGTGTTAACAGCAGTTCAAGCACGACGGCCGAGAGCCTGAAATATCGCATCCCGCTGCAATCATCTATCGATGGCAACACGGTTGAGGCCGAGCGTGAACAAGCCGCTTTTGCCGACAACACCGTGCGCTATCAAGCCACGTTGCAGTTTCTCGGCGGTAAGTTCTCGTCAATGAAAACTGCCATTACCGGAGGTCGTTAATCATGAGCATTTTTGATATCGCCAGTTCAGGCATGAATGCGCAAATGCTGCGGCTCAACACCACCGCCAGCAATATGGCCAACGTCGACACGGTTAGCACTACGGCCGAAGGTGCCTATCGCGCCCGTCAGCCTGTGTTCGCCGCGATGATGGCCAACGCTAGTGCCGGTGCTGGCATCAATAACGCCACTGAAGTTGGCGTTCAAGTAGATGGCATCGAGACCAGTCAGGCGGAAGTGCCGAAACGCTACTTACCCGGTCATCCCATGGCTGACAAAGACGGCTATATCTTCGGCAGCAACGTTAATGCCGTGGAAGAGATGGCCAATATGATTTCCGCCTCGCGTGCTTACCAAAGCAATGCCGAGATTTTTGCCACCGCGAAAACCCTGATGCTGCGCACCTTGCAGCTCGGCCAACAGTAAGCACGGAGTTAGTCATGGATTTCAGTCAAGTGAATAGCTTGGTCAATAAAGGCAGTACTGCTAGCAGCACAGCAGCAAGTGGCGATAGCCGTAAAACCTTAAGTGACCTAGATCAAGCCGACTTTATGAAGTTGATGTTGGCGCAAATGCAAAGCCAAGATCCATTAAAGCCCACAGATAACACTGCATTTTTGGCGCAGATGGCACAGCTTTCCAGCGTTGCTGGCATTAACGACATGAAGACATCGATTAGCGATCTCGCCAACTCCATGTCTTCTACACAATGGCTTAATGCCTCTGGTCTTATCGGCAAAACCGTACTTGTACCTGGCGATACCGTGGGCTTAAGCCAAGGTGTGCCAATTAATGGCCAAGTGGACTTAGAAACCTCTGCGCAAAACGTTCGTGTCGATATTTTGACGGATAAAGGTGCGCTAGTGCGTCAGGTAAATCTCGGCCCACAAGCTGCGGGTAGCGTCAGTTTTCAGTGGGATGGCAAAAATAACGACAACGTCGACGCCCCCAATGGCAACTACACCATTCAGGTCACAGCTACACGTGGCAGCACGAGTGAGGCCTTAGCGCCAGCAGTGCAAGCCACAGTGCAAAGCGTGAGTCTGCCTGCCGGTGGTGGCACGCAGCTCGATTTAGGCCCGATGGGCAGTGTCAAACTTTCCGATGTTAAAGCCGTCGGTTAAGCCGACACCTTAGAACCCAGGAGTTATCCCATGAGCTTCCGAATTGCACTTAGCGGCCTCAACGCCGCATCAACTCACTTAGATGTAACCGCGCATAACATCGCTAACGTCAACACCGCTGGCTTTAAGTCATCGCGTGCTTTGTT
>JBFJJU010000067.1:0-13150 GCA_041612115.1 Perlucidibaca sp. | reverse complement strand
GTTTTTCCTTTGCGATAAACCGCTAAGGTGTCGCCAATTTGAATGCCTTGACGAGCAGCGCCCGAGATGAAAACAGCACCATCTTGAACACTTAAAATGTCAGTTCGCCAGGGCTTCTCTTTGAGCTTTTGAATCAGTGAGTTTTGTACTTCACTAATGGCCGCGCCAATCGCGCGATCATTCAGCGAGTCATCATAGTCTGATTTACTACCATAGCCCGCGATGCTGCCAGACTCGGTACTAGCAGAGCCTGCACCTGTGGCCGAAAAGTAGACTTGGCCTGTTTTTGCGTTCACTAAACGCAGTTCAACTTTTGCGCGTGCAACCTGTGTTTTGGTTTGGCTTAAAAAGCCAGTAGTGCCTTGGGTTGTGCGGCCAAACTCAGTCACTGAGCCGAGAATGAGAGTATCAACGCCGACCAGCTTTGTTGGCCCTGAAATAGCAGCTTCGCGCTCTAACTTAGCAATATCTGGGCGCTCAAAAACGACGAATTGACCTGAGTCTACTAGGCGAGTTGAGAGCATGTCAGATGCTTGCTTGCCGAGCGGGTCCATTTCGCCATCGCGTAAGAAGGTTTTGTCGTAGCGGGTTTCATTAGTAAAGCGCCCAATAGCGACTTTGCGTTTGAATACTTTTTGCTTGGGCACAGACGCTTGTTGAGCGTGCTGAATAGCTGCAGATGTATTGGTGGGTAGTTCAATAACCCGTGGTGGGTTTGATACTGTTGCGCAGCCGGCCATAATGAGCGGAATGCCGGCGGCAAGAAGAGAGAGCTTACGCATGATCGTGCCTCAGGTTGGCGATTTAGTAGTCTTGTTCTGAAGAGTAATGAACTGAGACGTGTTCGCTGAATGAGCCTGAGGCAGTGCATCAATGCGCTTCTAATCAAACAGTCCGTGTTCAAAACGCATTCTACGAAAGTTAGACGATTATTGGAACCAGCTATTTAGCAGTGTGCTGCTGCTGAGCCTGTCGTGATTAAGTTGCAGGGCTTAGCGGCTGCGCCAGAATCCATAAACCAAAGACGGTCAGCGCCATCATAAAGGCCAGCATTGGTAGCTGGCTAAGCATGGCCTGCTTGGGTGTTGCGAAGCAGCGCAAGGCTTCTTGATGAGCGGCATACACACCAGCAATATGGCCGAGTAAAATCAGTGCGACTTGGCTATGCCATACCCAGTTCATATCGGGCAGGATGATCCATGGGTTAGCACTGGCGGTGCCAAAAATATTCCAGCCCCAGCCGAAAGGATCGGAGGCGAGTCGGGGTATTTGACTGCCCTGAGTGATGACTAGCGTGAAGTAGTGGCTGGCGTGATAGACCACGGCAATGGGGATGAGCGCGTAGGCAAAGCGATAGGTCAATTCACAGAGGCTAATGCTGCTTTTAAGTAGTCGTTTTGCAAACCATAGGCAGAGTACATAGAGCGCAAAATACAGTAGCGGTGAAAGCAGCAGAGCAAGTGTTTCAAAAACCACAAGCCCAGCTTTTAGGCTTGGATAAGCTGTGACGATATTGCTGCCCAACCACGGTGATAGCAGAGCAAAACCATCGATCCAATACAGCTCAGACCACCAACGCGTGGCATGCAGGCCGTCGAAAGCGGTGGAGCTGAGCATAAATAGAATAAACATGACTTCGCTAATATGCGTGGCGCGATGCTCAGATAGCCCACTTAATGGCCAGCGCCATTGCCAAGCTCCGTGTGGATGTTCCTTGCTGGCGGCACGATAATGAATGGGTGCAAGCTGGCCAATGAGACGCAGCATGACGGCGAATACATCGCCATAGCGCAGCCAATCACGAAAGCCAAAAGCCCAGATGGCTACTAGCGTATAGAGGCTATAGATGAGGATGGTCAGAGACAGCTGCTTAGGGCCAAAGCCGGCAAAAAGCTCGATCCAAATAAACGCCATATAAGCCAGCAATGCCGGCCAATAGCTCCAGGAAGAGGGGTAGGGCCAACGACCTTGTCGAGCTGGCGATGTGAGGCTTCGCCATGGGTTCATCTCGGCATATACATCGCCAATGAAAATCGTCGCATATGGCAATATAAGCACAATGCCTATCCAAAACAGCGTCATGTTCAGGTTGCGATAAGCATCGCCATTGCCCCATAAACCCGTGGCAATGCTTAGCAGAAGCAGTGCTAAGGCTAGCCATGACAGTAGCCGAAAAAGCCATGGTGGATTACTCCGCCAAATGCGAGGTTTTTGATGCGCCGCTGCACTTGAGGTCATGACCCAGCCGAGCATCAAAAATGACAGTAAAAGAGCCGCCATTCCTGCCCAAGCGTAGAGCCAAAATGGCACTGGAATATTGTAGCTGCGGGCAAAAGAATGAGCGTCTGCCGCGCTAGGCCATAGCAGTAAAGCGCTTAGCAATGCACCAAATAGCATGCTTTGCCGCGCCAGTAGGTGTTGGCGCGGCAAGGAAAGTGCGTTGGGCATTAGCGGCCGGTAGGTTTTGGCACAGTTGGGCCAGCCGACGGTGTGAAGGCTAATATTTGAAAGCCGGCGCTATAACTAGCTATCCAAATATGGCCGGTTTCAGGGCGGTAACGCACATAGGTTGGCACTGCATCCCAGCGATCGCCGGAACTGCCAAAAAACTCTGAGAGAGGCACAGTGGGTGTTTTGGGGTTAGGCACTGGGTGCCAGTAAGCGATCTCTTTTGGATGCTCTGGATCATGAATATCCCACACCCGCAGGCCGCCAGTGTAGTGCGTGGTAAACAGCATGGTGGCTTCATTGGGGTTATCGAAACCAACGTAATGCGCTGAATAGTTGGCAACATCAAGCTCAGTTGCTAGGCAGTTACTAAGCTCGTTTACCTCTAGTTTTATATTGGAGACGATACGTGGCTTGGTTTCATCGGTGATATCGATGATGCGGCCAAATGCCCATGGGCAGATGCCTGCGGTGGGCCACTCGTCGCTAGAGTAGAGATAGGTTCGGCCTTTGTTTTTGAACCAGCGCGCGGTATGCGAGCCAGCTGTTGGCGCCTCACCAATCAGCACGTTGGTCCACGGTAAAAAGCTAATTTGCGGTGGGGCGGTGCTAAACAAAAATGGACTGGTGCCCACACTGCGGTTTTTGATGCTGCTGATGTCATAAATGCCCATACCATTTTGGCCGACAGCAGGGCCATTAGGCAGGCCAACACCGAGCGCGACAAAGCCAAACTGCGCTAAATACAAGCGATCGTCATTGGGGTTTAAGCCGCAGTCGTGGCCAGCCGGTGCAAACAAATGCATTAAATAGGGCTTTTTGATGTCATCAATATTGATTACGGCATTGGTTGAGGCCGAGCTGGTGGCAAAGGCCGTTTTGCCATCGTGACTCAAGCATAGTGCATGGCCCATGAAAGGAAGGCCGACATCAAGAGCGTTTAGACCACCAGGGATGCCCTTGAGGATTTCGCTAACGATGGGCAGCTCAGGCAAGGTAATGCCAATGCCAATGTTAATAGAGGCACTAAGTTTTGGGTTTTTACAGTCGCTGGCGTCGTAGACATCAAAGGCTGTGCCGCCGCCGCGTGAGGCGACAATGATTTTTCGGGCCTCATTTGCTTGTAATGATTCATGTGGCGCGAGCATGGCAGGGCTTTGCAGGATTTGCACAAGCTTAGGATTCGTTGGGTCGCTAGCATCAATGACTGCCATGCCATTGAGTGGATTAAACTTTGCGTCAGCATAGGGTGAGGCGAGTGGGCCAAAAATCTGCCCTGGTGATGTCGTGGTGACATAGGCGCAGTCGCCAATCCAGGCCATAGAGAAGTTGGCGCCACGATCTAAAATAGTGTTTTGTCCGACGAGTTTCAGGCCTTTGCGATAGCCTTTGGCAGCATCTCCGCTAAGCTGGCTAGCCAGTGGGACTTGCCCTTGTAAGCCGGGCTCTAGGCGATCGACTTCGCTGTATTCAGGGCCGCGTTCAGCTTGTGCTGTTGCGCTATTGGTGCCGTCAAAAGCGGAGCTGCTATCGTCACCGCAGGCATTGAGGAGTATTGAGAGTGCGGCAACAGCAGCTAACCGCGCGTAAGAGATGCTCATAATAAAATTCTATTTATTTTTAATGCGATCAAGTTTACGCGTGACTAGCTAGCTTGTCATTTGCCAAAAAAATGACAGCGATGTAACCATGAGCTAGCGCTGTTGTAGTACTTTTCCTACCACGGTGCTTCCAGCAATAAACGGTTTGCCGGCGAGCGAAATTAAGTCGCCATTGCATGGCACGATGCCATCCATGCCAAGTCTACGACCGAGTTGCAGATGCGCTTCTTGATGCCGAGTCTCGCCATGCACAGGCAGCAAATAGCGCGGCTTCAGCCAGCCATAAAGTGTGGTTAAGTCCTCCACTGGCGGATGGCCAGAGGCATGCATGGCGTCATCGTCAATAATATGTACGCCCAGCTCACGCAAGCGCTGGCAGAGCTGCTCTAGTGCTGCTTCGTGGCCTGGTATAACGCGTGATGAAAACAGTACGGTATCGCCCGCTTGCAGGCCAAACGCGGGGTGATTACCCATGCTCAGGCGCACCAAAGCAGAGCCAGGCTCTGCTTGGCTGCCAGTGGCTATCCAGCATTGTTGCTCGCGCGGTAAAAAGCCTAGCTCCCAATTGGGCAGTAGCTGCGTATCGCTGTCTAAATAGCCGCTGGCACGGCTAGCGCCAACATGTGTGGCGATGCTGCGGCCAAGCACACCACTGTAGCGATCAACACGATCGGCAGCGGCGACAATGCTATGCATGCGCGCCACATTGCTGGCGAAGCACACCACCACTAAACGGCCTGCGGCAGTTTTCATCGCCTTTGCCAAGCTCTGCGCTACCTCTTGCTCGGAGCGGCTGGAGCCGGCCACAGTGGCATTCGTGGAGTCACCAATAACGACATCTACACCGGCGCGCCCCAACTGCTGTAGTGCGCCCTGAACGGTTAATGGGCCGACCATGGGGTGTGCGTCTAGTTTCCAATCACCGCTGTGGTAGAGGCGTTTACCGGCGACCTCTAGGCAAATAGCCTGTGCTTCAGGGATGGAGTGAGTGACCGGCAACCATTGCGCGCTAAACGGGCCAATACTCACGGTTTGCATGGGCTTTACCATGATTTGCCGTGGACCATTTTCGTTCGGATTGAGTTTGGCGCTAATTAAGCGGTGCGTATGAGCCGTGGCATAAATCGGACATTGAAGCTTGCGCCATAGGGCGGGAATGGCGCCAATATGATCCTCATGGCCATGGGTTATCAGCAGCGCTTCAATACGAATATCGAGCGTGTCTAAGGCGGCTAAACTCGGCACTGAAACTTCGGTGATGCCAGCCTCATTGCTATTCATCGCCATGCCGCAATCGACTGCGATCCATACGCCAGCGCTGCCATACAACGTGAGATTCGCGCCAAACTCACCGCAACCGCCAAGGGCTAGCATCCAAGGACCAATGTCTTGATGAATATGGTGGTAGCGTGGTGATGGCGGCATTGAACGACTCTTTTCAGCTACGGCGGAGGGCGCTATTGTGCCCTGTGTTAGCGCAAGAATGTTTGATTTACTCAGTAGTCCATTAAAATGAGCACATATGTGCTTTTAAACTGTCATCTTTCAGCAAGATCGGGAATAATCAGGCATATTTCGGTTTTGTAGGACAATGCACATGTTGAAGGTTGGGGTGTTACTCGGTTTATCTGCTGTCATCATGGCTTGTTCGCAAGCACCTGCGCCTAGCGAAGACACCTCGCCCTGGGTAAAAACTCAAAAAATTCAAAGCGGTGATGGCATTGCGTTATCACTGACCGGCGTTGTGCGAGCAAAAATTGAGTCGCCAGTCGCGTTTCGCGTGAGCGGTCAAATCGCTGAGCGTTTGGTTAATGCTGGCGAGCATGTGAGGGCTGGCCAAGTACTATTTCGCCAAGACCCTAGTGATAACGCTGCCACGTTACGCGCTGCTCAGGCTGAAAGCTCATCGGCTACTGCGGCATTAGCTACAGCCAAAGCTGAGACTGCTCGGCAGCGTGAATTATTCGATAAAGGCTTTATTAGTAAGCAATTCTTAGACCGTACCGATCTCACGGAGCGTGAAGCAAAAGCCCGCGCTAATGCCGCACAATCTCAGCTACAGCAAGCAAAAAATGCTAGTTCTTACAATGTTTTACGCGCTCCATCTAATGGTTTGCTGCTGGATGTCACCGGTGAGCCAGGCCAAGTTGTTGCTGCAGGACAAGCCGTTGCCGTATTTGCTCAAGATGGCGAGCGCGAAGTGGAGGTATTTTTCCCTGACCGCATGCCAGTGCCTGAGCTAGGTGAAATCATCACCGCTGAAGGCAAAAAAGAAGCCATTAAACTCATCGAAAAGGCTGGTGCTCTCGATGCCATGAGCCGCACTCAGCGCGCCCGCTATAAGCTAGTTGGCATCAGCACTGCGCCGGCTTTAGGTGCCATTGTGCAAACGCGTTTTGCCGTGCCTAGCTTAACGGCAAACACTCTGGAAGTGCCGTTAGGCGCTTTGGATGAGCGCGGTAAAGGCCCACGCGTTTGGTTAATCAAAGAAGGCAAAGCTCAGCCGTTGCCGGTTGTTGTGACTTTGCTCAGCAGTGAAACTGCGCGAATTAAGGCGGATATTCCAACCAATACCTCGTTGATTGTGCTTGGCACGCATTTATTAAAGCCTGGTATGGCGGTGCGGGAGCTAGCGCAGTGAGCTTTCCCAATTTATCGGCGATAGCAGTACAGCAACGTGCATTGACCTTATTTTTTCTGGTGCTATCGATTTTTGCCGGCATTTATTCCTTTGTTGCTCTAGGTCGCGCTGAAGATCCAGCATTTACTGTTCGCATCATGATGGTGTCGGCGCAATGGCCGGGTGCCTCACCTGAGGAAATTCAGCGCCAACTGGCTGACCCGATAGAGCGGCGTATCCAGGAAGTCGAGAATGTCTATCATATCGAAAGCATTATTCATCCTGGCCGAGTCGACATTGTCATTGAGTTTGATGACGCCACACTTAGTGAAAAAATGCCGCATTTGTTCTATGAAGTACGCAAACGCATGCAGGATCTGGCGCCATTGTTGCCGCAAGGCGTTATTGGGCCAATATCCAATGATGATTTTGCTGATGTTTATTTCAGTGTGCTGTCGCTAACCGCTCCGGGCTTGCCGATGCGCGACGCACTGAGCACGCTAGACGGTATTCGCGACCGCCTAGGACGCGTTAAAGGCGTACAGAAAGTCATTGTTATTGGCGAGCCTAGACAGAAGGTATATCTAGAGTTTGATAGCCAAAAATTGGTCAACCTAGGCATCGTGCCGCAACAGATTTTTGCGGCTATTGAAGAAGATAATCGCCTGCTACCTGCTGGTCGTTTTGAGTCGGCTGGGCCGCGCATTTATGTCCGTCTTGATAATGATTTAAGCAAGCTCGAGCAGCTCGCGACTGTGCCGATTCGCATCGGCAATAAGCTGATCCGCTTGCAGGATGTTGCCAGCATTCGTCAAGGTTATGAAGAGCCACGCCAGTATGTGGTGCGGTCGCGTGGCGAAGATGCATTACTCATCGGCATGGTGATGAAGAAGGGCGAAAACGGTCTGGATTTAGGTGATCGCTTAGCTGATTTTATTGCTGCCGAGCAAGCGCGTCTGCCCTTAGGCATGGAGTTTAAAGCCATGACTAACCAAGCGCATGCCATCTCGGCGGCAGTAAACTTATTTCAGTTCAAGTTCTTAATCGCCATGTTAGTGGTGATGGCTGTGAGTGTTGTGGCCATTGGCCTGCGTGCTGGCGTCGTGGTTGGTATTGCTATTCCTATCACGCTCGGACTGAGTTTTTTGATCATGCTGAGCATGAACATCAACCTCGACCGTATCACCTTAGGTGCATTAATTTTGGCGCTAGGGCTTTTGGTCGATGATGCCATTATTGCCATCGAAATGATGATCGTGAAGATGGAGGAGGGCTTAGATCGTGTGCGCGCAGCATCTTATGCTTGGAAAGTAACAGCCGCTCCCATGCTCTTCGGCACTCTAGTCACCGTGGCAGGCTTTGTGCCGATTGGCTTTGCGAAATCGGGTGTTGGCGAATACGCCGGCAATATTTTCTGGGTATTGGCGATTTCGCTCACAGTTTCTTGGCTAGTCGCGGTGACATTCACGCCGTATTTAGGTGTGAAGATGTTGCCCAAGCCTAGCCATAGCACAGGCCATTCGCCCTATGACACCCCTGGTTACACTCGTATGCGCTCATGGGTGCGCAGTTGTGTGGCGAATCGAGGCAAAGTGGTGACGGCCACTTTAGGTATTTTGGTGTTGTCGATAGTTGCTATGGCTACGGTGGTAGAGAAACAGTTTTTCCCTAGTTCAGATCGCCCAGAAGTAATGATCAGCATTTCATTGCCTCAAGGCACGTCTATCGACATCACGGATAACACTGCGCGCAAGCTAGAAGCAATTTTGCATGACATGCCAGAAGTCAGCACGCTGTCGACTTATCTTGGCGGTGGCGCTCCGCGTTTCTTTATCTCTATCTTGCCTGAGCAGCCTGATCCTGCCTTCGCCAAAATGGTGGCCGTGGGCCATAACAAGGAAGATCGCGACACGATTATAGCGACGCTACAAAAGCGCATCGATGATGGCGAGTTCCCAGAGGCTAGGGTGCGAGTCACGAGCTTGCTGTACGGGCCTCCAGTGACATGGCCAGTCAGCTTCCGCATTGTTGGTCCAGATGTGCAAGTGCTTCGTGGCATTGCCAAAGAAGTGCGTGAAATCATGGCGGCAAACCCAGCCATTCGTGATCCGCACCTCGAATGGGATGAGCGCGCGCCGATCTTACACGTGGCCATGGATACCGAACGTCTACGCTTAATCGGTTTAACGCCGGCAGAAGTGGCACGCCAGCTGCAGTTTGAGCTTGAAGGTGGGCCTATCACGCAACTGCGTAAAGGCAATCGCTTAGTTGAAGTGGTGGCGAAGGGCCATAGCAGCTCTGAGGCGCGCTTAGCTGGTTTGGAGTTGCGCTCGGCAGATGGTCGTAAAGTGCCACTTTCTCAAGTCGGTGATGTCACCGTGCGCTACGAAGAGCCAGTGCTAAAGCGCTACAATCGTGAGCCGTTCATTGCTGTTCACGCCGAAGTTGTCGGTGTACAGCCTAATGACATGACAGCGACTATTTGGCAGGCAACAGAGGAGCTGCGAGCTCGCCTGCCGGCAGACTATCGTATCGACATCGGTGGTAGCGTCGAGCAGTCAGGTAAGGCCGACGCCTCCATCCAAAAGCTACAGCCGCTGATGATCGCGCTCATGCTGATCTTTGTCATGCTGCAAATGCGCAGTTTTGTCGGCATGTTTATCGTGGTGGCAACCGCGCCATTGGGTATTATTGGCGCGGTGCTAGCGTTACTGTTGTTTGGCCAACCCTTTGGCTTTGTCGCCTTACTCGGCTTAATTGGTTTGGCCGGTATTCTCATGCGTAATACGCTAATTTTGACCCAGCAAGTCGCTGATAACTTAGCCTCAAATATGGCACCAGTGAATGCCGTCATTGAAGCCGCTGTACGCCGCGCAAGGCCGGTAGTGTTAACCGCTATCTGCGCTGTGTTCGCATTCATTCCGCTCACCTTCGATAGCTTCTGGGGCCCTCTTGCCTATGTGTTAATTGGCGGTATTGCGGTTGGTACTGCCATCACCTTGTTCTTTGTGCCGGCGCTTTATGCGCTCTGGTACAAGCTGGAGCGCTAATGCTATTTCGCTATCAAGCAGCATGGTTTGCCGTACTTGCCGGCCTGCTGCTGGTTGCATTGGGCATGAGTTGGTGGTTGCACGCCGAATTTAATTATGGCTATGCACTTTGGTATGACTGGCTTGATCTACAGGCTCAAATAGCCGAGTTTGGCCCGCAGAATCGCTATATTTTAGGCTTTGATAGCATTTCGCCAAGTGCACAACAGGCAGCCTTCAATGCCATCGTGCACTCAATACACAATGCTGGCTTAGGTCTTGAGGACATTCGCTTTACGGATGCTTATGGTGTCACAAAAGCCTTGTTGCGCGAGCCAGAAGTTGTGCATTTGCAAGATGTTGCTGCACTTATTGATTGGCTACGAGTGGCCTTATTGTGGATAGCAGGGTTCACGGCGACTGGCTTATGGCTATTGAGAGATCGTATCAACGAGATCCAGTGGCGTTGGCAGGGTGGCATACTACTAGCATTGTTAGTTGCACTGCTTACGTTATTGGCTATTGCGGGCTTCGAGGCGGTGTTTTACCAGCTACATCATTGGATATTTCCAATCGGTCACGAATGGTTTTTCTTCTATCAAGACTCATTGATGAGCACGATGATGAAGGCGCCAGATTTATTCGCCGGCATTGGTGCCAGTATGGCTGCACTTGGTTTGATGATTTATGTGTTGCTGCTGCTGTTACTAGGGCGAGCTAACACGAATTAAAATAATCGCAAGCTGCGCAGTAAAAATTTAATAAGAGTTTAGATGGGTGTTACGAGAGGGGGAGTGGGGTGACCGATGGGGTTCGAACCCACGACAACCGGAATCACAATCCGGGACTCTACCAACTGAGCTACGGCCACCACATAATTTGCGCAACTGGTGCGCCCGGCAGGACTCGAACCTGCGACCCTCGGCTTAGAAGGCCGATGCTCTATCCAGCTGAGCTACGAGCGCAATGCGCAGTACCAAAGCTTTGAAAAAAATGGTCGGGGTAGAGAGATTCGAACTCCCGACATCCTGGTCCCAAACCAGGCGCGCTACCGGACTGCGCTATACCCCGAACACCGCGTATCGATTTGCCAAAAGGCTTGGCGACTTGCGAGGCCGCATATTACGAATCCGTGAGCAAGTCGTCAACAGGAAAAACTGATTTGCCTGTTCAATTGTTTAAAGTTTCGCCCAAATGCGCTTGGTCTTTTATTCTGGCCCGCATTCTCTATAATGCTGTCCCTTGATTTTGCAGTCTTACGCTGCTCGCCCATTTATTTCCCGTGAATCACATAAGTCTTGAGGTTGTCATGCAAGTCACTGTAGAAACCGTTTCCAATATAGAGCGCCGCGTTAAAGTTGTTGTGCCGGCCACAAAAATTGATCAAGACGTGAGTGCCCGCGTGGCGAAAGCAGCTCGCACCATCCGCATGGATGGCTTTCGTCCTGGTAAAGTGCCGCTTTCAGTGGTGCAAAAGCGTTTTGGCGACTCTATTCGTCAAGAAGCCTTAGGCGAAATTATCCGTGACAGCTTTTATGAAGCAGTGACACAAGAAAAACTCAATCCAGCGGGCTACCCCAGCATTGAAGAAGTTAGCGATAAAGCTGGTGAAGACCTGAGCTTCATCGCCTTAGTCGAGGTCTATCCAGAAATAACCTTGGGCAACTTCGCTGATGTTAGCGTTGAGCGTCCAGTGGTTGAAATTGGCGAGGCCGATATCAATGAAATGATCGAGAGCCTGCGTAAGCAACGCGCAAGCTTTGAAGACAGCACAGATGCGGCTGCCGATGGCGATAAAGTGCTAGTCGACATTGCTGGTAGCATCGACGGTGAAGCTTTTGACGGCGGCACCTCGAGCAATTTTGAATTGGTTCTCGGTTCAGGCCGTATGATTCCAGGCTTTGAAGAGGGCGTTGTTGGTATTAAAGCCGGTGAAGAGCGCGATATTAGCGTGACGTTCCCAGCCGACTATCAAGCTGAAAACCTACAAGGCAAGGCCGCTGTATTTAAAATCACGGCACATAAAGTGCAAAAGCAAACATTGCCTGAAATCGATGAGGCTTTCTTGAAAGCCTTTGGCGTTACAGATGGCGGCGTGGCTAAGCTGCGTGAAGACGTGACTAAAAACATGGCGCGCGAACTCAAGCAAGCCGTGAAAAATAAAGTCAAAACACAGGCCATGGATCAGCTTTTAGCTGCTCACACCGTTGATGCGCCGAAAGCTCTAGTGGCTGGCGAGATCGAGCGTCAGCGTAACGCCATGTTCCAGCAGTTTGGCGGTGCCAATGCCAAGCTAGACCCCAAAATGCTGCCTGATGACCTGTTCAAAGAGCAAGCCGAGCGCAGCGTGTCATTGGGTTTGCTGATCAGCCAAATCATTAAAGACAAAGCAATTGTGGTTGATGCTGAGCGCGTGCGCGCAGTCGTTGCCGAAGTTGCTGAGTCCTATGAGTCACCAGAAGAAGTAATCAGCTATTACATGGGCAATAAAGAGCAGCTCGCCCAAGTAGAAGCCATGGTTTTAGAAGATCAGGTTATCGATTGTGTGTTAGCAGAAGCGACAGTGACTGAAGCCGCTGCTAAGTACACCGATGTGGTGCGTCCACAACGCTAAAACTTGTTGATGGCAGCATTGACCGCTGGGCGTGTGACATAAAGCGCACGTTATCTGCGCCAATTCTGCACAAAAACAGAGGCGCGCTGGCCTTGACCTCGCGCCACGCACGACCGACACTCCCGATGTAAGTCTTTGACTGCTCGGGAGTGTTTGTTTGTGCTCCTGCCATATAAGCTCCGGCAGTTGTCCTCTTTATTTGATTGTTTAGGCAGGCTATCCATGCGATTTGAACAACCCAGTGCTAATGATATTCGTAACATCGGCTTGATTCCGATGGTTGTTGAGCAGTCTGCTCGTGGTGAGCGCGCTTACGATATTTACTCGCGCCTATTACAAGAGCGTGTGATTTTCCTTGTTGGCCCTGTGGAAGACAATATGGCCAATTTAATCGTCGCCCAGATGTTGTTTTTGGAGTCGGTTAACCCCGATAAAGACATCAATCTCTACATCAATTCGCCAGGCGGTTCAGTGACGGCCGGCATGGCAATTTTCGACACGATGAACTTCATCAAGCCCGATATTTCAACAATTTGTATCGGCCAAGCAGCATCCATGGGTGCATTTTTGCTTTCCGCTGGCGCCAAAGGTAAGCGTTTTGCGCTACCAAATTCACGAGTGATGATTCACCAACCTTTGGGCGGCTTCCAAGGCCAGGCATCAGATATTGCCATTCATGCCCAAGAGATTTTAAAAATCAAACAACTGCTGAATGAGCTTTTGGCGCTGCATTCTGGCCAGCCGCTTGAGCGCATTGAGCGTGACACCGATCGTGATAACTTCATGACCGCTGGTGATGCCGTGTCGTATGGTTTGATTGACGAAGTGCTTACCAAAC
>JBFJJU010000066.1:0-13683 GCA_041612115.1 Perlucidibaca sp. | reverse complement strand
GGCAGTACTTAGCCTGCTCGATAACTGCCAAAAAGAGCAGCTGCATGTCGCCAAAATCGTTCACGGCAAAGGCCTGATTAACGGCCAAGCCGTGCTAAAAAGCGCTGTTAATGGCTGGCTCAAACAGCTGCCGCAAATACTTGCTTTTAGCTCAGCACCAGCACGCGAAGGCGGCACTGGCGCGGTGCTATTGCTGCTAAAACGTGACCGACAAGCGCGTATTGATCCAAGACTAGACAAGCCTGAAGCGCTGTAGGCTTTACTCTCTGGACGTTAGTCGCTAGCGTGCAGGCCTTATCAATCAAGACACGAGAATAATCATGGAAAACGCCTACGCAGATATTATCCGCGCAGTGGGTGAAGACCTGGGCCGTCCTGGCCTGCTCGACACCCCCAAACGCGCATCCAAAGCCTTTAAGTATCTGTGCAAAGGCTATAACGAAGACCTCGACACCCTAGTCAACGGCGCCGTCTTTCCGTCGGACAATGACCAGATGGTGTTGGTGAAAGACATCGAGCTGTATTCGCTCTGCGAGCACCATTTGCTGCCTTTTATTGGCAAAGTTCATGTTGCTTATATTCCATCAGGCCAGGTTTTAGGGCTTTCGAAAGTGGCTCGCATCGCCGATATGTATTCGCGCCGCCTACAAATTCAAGAAAACCTCACCAAGCAAATTGCCGATGCAATTCAAAAGGTTACAAATGCCCATGGCGTGGCTGTAACGATTGAGGCCAAGCATATGTGCATGATGATGCGCGGCGTCGAGAAGCAAAATTCGGTAATGAAAACTTCCATCATGCTGGGTATGTTCCGCGATAACCCGCAAACCCGTAATGAGTATTTATCGCTCATTACTGGATAAAAACCATGACAGTCGTCGCTGAAATCCTGTGCAAGGTTTACAGCGACGACTATCTCCCCTAGGGTAAAAAGGCAGCAGGTTATTGAAATCAATAAGATAGCTGCTTCCCTTGGTTTGGAGAATTTCTCATGGAACACTTTTCCCTAGCCGAGCGCCTACAAGACACCCTCAGCGGTCAAGTGCCTGCCATTATTGGTGCACTCTTGCTGCTGCTCGTCGGTTGGATTGTCGCGCTCATGGCTGCAGCACTTTCGCGTAAAGTACTAAGCAGTGTCGGTCTCAATGCTCGCGTGCAAAGCAGCACCGGCATCGAAGCTAACCTAGAAGCCATCGTGTCTCGCATTGCGTTCTGGTTCATCTTCCTCATCGCGCTAATCGCTAGCTTCAATATACTCAGTCTGTTCAATGTCTCAGCGCCACTGTCGAATATGCTCGGCGAAGTCATGACCTATTTGCCGCGCTTAGTCTCTGGCCTTGTACTGTTAGTTGTGGGTTGGGTACTGGCCTCACTCGTACGCACTGGCATTACCAAACTCCTAAACTCCACCTCTGTTGATGAGCGTTTAAGTGCCGAAGCAGGCATGCGGCCCATCAGCGAGAACATGGGCCACGTAGCTTACTGGCTGATTTTATTGCTATTTGTGCCACTAATCTTAGGTGCATTAAACCTCGATGGCCTAATGCAACCTGTGCAAAATCTCATCGATAACTTGATGGCTTATCTGCCCAATATCATCGCTGCTGTTGTCATTAGCGTAGTTGGCTATGGCGTTGCCAGGATTGTCAGCGGCGTCGTCAGTAATCTCTTAGGCGCCACACGCTTGTCCTCTGCGGCCTCGCAAATGGGCTTAAGTGACAGCATCGATCTAGCAAAAGGCATTGGTAGCATCGTGTTTCTAGTGATCTTCGTGCCAGCATTGATCTCAGCCCTCGATGCACTCGCCATTGAGGCGATTGCAGGGCCTGCGAAAAACCTACTCGATCAATTAGTTTCAGCCGTGCCAGGCATCATCGCTGCCGCGCTGATCATTGTGCTGACTTACTATGTCGCACGCTTTGCCTCGGCCTTTGTTACTCGCCTAATGGCCAGTGCTGGCTTCGACACCTTGCCAGAAAAAATTGGCATGGCTAAAGCCCTAGGCTCACGCCCGTTGTCGGCAGTGATTGGCCAATTGGTGATGTTTTTCGCCATGCTTTTCGCCACCATCGAAGCAGCAAATCAGCTTGGCTTTAGCGCTGTCAGCCATTTAGTCAGTGCGTTTATCCTGTTCGGTAGCGACATTTTGCTGGGCGCAGTGATTTTGCTAGTTGGCTTCTGGCTAGCGAATGTATTGGCGCAGATCGTTGCACAAAATAATCGCAGCGAAAGCAGCTGGCTCTCGGGCCTAGTTCGCACCTTGGTCATGGGCTTGGTGATTGCCATGGGCCTACGCGCCATGGGCATCGCCGACTCCATCGTCAATCTCGCCTTTGGCTTAACGCTTGGTGCCGTAGCCGTGGCATTCGCCCTCGCTTTTGGCTTAGGTGGCCGCGAGGCCGCCGCTAAATTGCTTGATCGTTGGGTATCACGCAAAGAAGACTAAAAGCGTCGCTGCTTGTAGTGACTCCATACAGATGTTGCCAGTTGGCTCAACTTGCGAATACGCATTAAGGGCTAACTGGCAATATGACTCTTGCCTTAGCTAGCGCACCAACCAATGCGCCTACGAATATAAGCATTAGGCCAATAGCCGAAGCCGGCGTTAGCACCTCACCCAAAATGGCAATCGCCAGCAACGTACCCGTCACTGGAACCGCAGACATCATCACCGCCACACGCACCGCACCAAGCAATTCGGTGGCTTTTGCAAATGTCCACATAGCACAACAGACAACAACTCCGCCTTGATAAAAGCCCTGCAGCGCAATATCGCCCCAACTTGCTTGCGATAAAGCTTTTGGCAAAAATGCGACATAAATTGGGATATATATCAATAGTGAAAATGCCACTACTCCTAACATCACATCGAAGGCACGGGTTTGCCAATGCCGTAGCAATACCGCAAATAGCGACCAGCACATGCTCGCACCAAGAAACATCAGATCGCCGGGCAAGCTCTCCCAGCTAACGCCGCGCATCATCGCGACAAATAAGGTGGTGACGCCAGAGATGATGAAAGCCAAACCCAACATTCTCTGGAAGCTGGGTTTTTCGCGCAATAGCGCCAAGGCAAATAGCGTCGTAAAAAATGGCAACGTGCCGGCGATTAGCACTGCGCCGTGATTAGCAGGTGCATATTGGAAGCCGCCATAGGCAAACAAAGGATAGCTTACGCCTGCCAACAGAGCGAAGATAAGCGATTGATACCATGTAAGTTTACGCTTGGATGAGTTCAGCAGCCGAGGTAACCACCACGGTAGCAGAATGGCAGCAGCAAACAGCGTGCGCAGTGCAGCCACATCAAAAAGTGTTAGCGGACTTTGCCCACCAACACGCGATATAACGATAAAGCCTGACCAAATGCAGATGGTCAGTAGCGCGAAAATATAGCCTTTTTCAATGGATTGCAGTGCACGCATGAGCAGTTCTCAGTGGCTAGGCAGCCGCCTAAGCAAAACACTGAGTCTACGTGTTGATGCACCGCTTCGCTCCACCACAAAACATACTTTAGTCGCAGCTTTGTAGCACACTGATCAAACTTTAAGCATTATGCTGCTTTGCACGTAGCGGCACACCCCACTCTTCCAGAATAAACAGCGGACCAATAAGTAAAAATACTAAATCATCTACGAAGCTTGGCTTAGCTCCTTCAATATTGTGCCCGACTAATTGCAAGGCCCACGCTGCAACCCACGCAATAACAGCCGTCCATATAAGCGGCAATGGACTTGCTTCCACCGCTAGGATTACTGCAATCGAGATCGCTAAAAATCCCGTCATCGCCATCATCACACGCCAGCCTAAGCGGGCGTAAAACGCCACTAATAGCAATATCGACGCGACTGTCGTTAGATTAACAAAAGGTGCCCATGCTATATCTTGGCCCAGCATGGCAAGGCTTAATGGCCAGCCAAACGCTAAGGTGCTAATCAAAATCACGGGCACACACAGAAAGTGAATGCGTTGATTACTCGGGTGTCGGTGTGTTTTGCCGTACTCATTGAGAAACTCGCTGACACTGCGCATAAATACCTCGTTTAACGTTAGGTTATGGGAGTGAAACTACGATAAAAATCCTACCATGTCAGTAACTTAACAAAAATATTTGAACAGGCCAAATTCTGACAATTGACAATGTCATATTGTTTATGGAAAAGTGCGACCACTAAAACGCGCAGGAGCCTGCCCATGAACGCCACCATTTCCACGCTTAGACCCACTGCACATCAGCATGCCGAGATACTTGACGCCATCATTGTTGGTGCAGGTTTCTCCGGACTGGGCATGGCTATCCGCCTCAAAAAAGGTGGCCTAGAGAGCTTTCGTGTTTATGAAAAAGGCCATGATGTGGGCGGGACTTGGCGCGACAACACCTATCCTGGCTGTGGTTGCGATGTTAAGTCAGCGCTGTACTCCTATTCGTTCGAGCCATGGGCTGAATGGTCCAATGATTATGCCAAGCAAGGCGAGATCTACGCTTACGTACGTCATTGCGCGAACAAGTACGGCATATACCCATTTATTCAATTCAATACCGCCGTCACTGGCGCGCGCTATGATCAAGTCACGGGCATTTGGCAAGTTAGCTTGAGCACAGGCGAAACAGTGCAAGCGCGCTCACTCATTACTGCGCCCGGCCCCTTTGCCGACCCCAAGCAACCCGACATCGCCGGCCTTGACAGCTTTCAAGGCAAAACTTTACACACAGCGCGCTGGGATAAATCGGTAGAGCTCAAAGGCAAGCGAGTGGGTTTAATCGGCAGTGGCGCCACTGCCGTGCAAGTTGGCCCGGCCATTGCCGATGAGGTCTCGAGTCTGACTGTATTTCAGCGCACGGCAAATTGGATCATGCCGCGCATGGATCGTGAGATTAGTGAGCGTGAAAAGGATGAAAAGCGCCGCTCACCCTCAAGCATGCTCGCCAACCGTCTCGGCGTGTATTGGTTCAATGAGCTCACCGCACCATTTTTAATTTTGAAATACGATCTGTTTAAAGCACAACCCGAAAAACTCGCACGCAGCTACTTAAAGCACAAGGTCAAAGATGAAGCATTACGCGCAAAACTAACACCCAACTTCAGGTTTGGCTGCAAGCGCGTATTGGTGTCTAGCGACTGGTATCCAACCATGCAACGCGAGCATGTGCATTTAGAAACTAGCGGAATTGAACGCATCTGTGAGCAGGGCGTGAATACTACCGATGGTCAACTACATGAGCTTGACATCATTATTTTGGCCACCGGCTATGAGGTTCGTCACACTGGCGCGCCTGTCGATATTATTGGCGAAGATGGGGCTAGCCTAAATACCAAATGGCGAGATGGCACCGAGGCCTACCAAGGCATCAGTACCGCCGGCTTCCCCAACTTATACTTCCTCGTTGGCCCGTTCACCGGACCAGGACACACCTCAGTAATTGCCTACGCTGAAGCTCAAATTGATTATGTGTATCAGGCACTTAAACTGAAGTCAGAGCGTGCCATCAAGGCCATCTCGGTCAAGCCTGACGTCGAAGCTACTTTCGTTGCTAGCATGGACAATCGCAGTGAATACACAGTGTGGAAGTCGGGTTGTGCAAGTTGGTACTTAAGTCCAAACGGCCGCAATAACACGCTATATCCCGGCTTAAACGCAGAATACCGCTTGCGTATCGCCCGCTTTAACCCAGCTGATTATCGCTTGGAATCTGCTACAGAGGGCCTACGTGACGCGAGCTTACGCGATCACCTGCACACGGCATTAACCGCCATGCGCGGCTAAGAATCGAGTAATTTCGACAGCCACTTGCTCGGGGCAATCATCTAGATGTAGGTGATGTCCTCCGAGCAAATCCACCTGCTCTAGCTGCTTAAAATGCGCAAGTCTTTCGGCGTAGCGTGGCTTATTTTTACCCAATTGATTAGGCAGGCCGGCGTCACCTGTGATCAATAAACACGGCGCCGTAATGGCTTTAATACAAGCCAGCACCTGCTCCTCGCTAAAGCGCATGAGCGAATTTAAGCGCAAGCGTTTATCGGTGCGCCAGCGTAACTCGCCAGATTCTGCCTCGACTAAAGCACGCTCGCACAAAGCTCGAGAAGCTGATTCGCTAAGCATGCCAGTAATGCCTTGACGACGTGCGGTCACGGCCTGCTCCACATTTGCGATAGGTTTTCGGCGTGGGCTATAGCTTATAAAACCCTCTAATGCCGCGCGAGTATCTGTTGCGTAATTAGTGGGGTCGGCGCTAATTGGGCCAAGGCCATCGATCATGATTAGAGCGTGTACACGCTCAGGGAAAATGCCGGCCAATAGCATCAGTAAGCCGGCGCCAAGCGAGTGCCCGAGCAGTATCAACGGGCCATCATTCGGTGCAATATGCTGCATGGTGGCGTAAATGTCGTCGAGAAAATCAGCGTTGTGATAGCGCATGCCATCGGGGCGCGGGTCGCTCAGGCCATGCCCTGCAAGATCTAGCGCATGAAAACGATGACCCTGAAGTAAAGGCGCGAGCTGGTTAAATGTGCCGGCATTGTCCATCCAGCCGTGTACCGCGAGGATGGGAATGGCTTGAGCCGATGCAGCTGCGTCATGCCACGTTTTCACCGCTATATCGCCACGACCCAACGGTAGTGCGATGCGATAGTCGCTCATTTTGCTTGCGGGCCAATATTGATCGAGCGAGGCATGCTGGCATGCGTGCCGGCGTGCATCGCCAAAATATGCTCACGCACACGAGCTGCCGTATGCTCAGGTTGCTCCAGCGGAAACATATGATTACCGGCAGTTATTTCCAGTGGCACGCGCTGAGCTTTCGCCAGCTTAGTCATTTCGCCACTGCTCAAAAACTCGCTATTGGCACCAGTCATCACCACTCGCGGCATATTCAGTGGACGCCAATAACGCCAGCTATCACTCGGTGTATTGCGGAACATTTCCACTTCACGCTTGGGATCAAAAGCCAAACGTACACCATCACCATCGGCGACTAAGCCGTGCTCCATATAAAGCTTAAAGCTTTCATCGCTAAAGGCTTTAAACAGGCCTTTAGTGCGCAAGGAGTCATGCATTGCCTGCGCATTAGGCCACTGAGCCCGGCGATTTTTGCTGCGGCCAGCGGGCGTGATGCGATCGACCTGCCCAATCGCTTTCATCAGCGCAACAAACACGCCCGCCACGGGGCTAATACACGCCGGATCCATCAAGATAATGCCTTGAAATAGCGAAGGATCACGATGCGCAGCAATCAGTGAGCACATACCACCTAAGGAGTGACCAACCGCAATAACGGGACGGCCATTGGCTTGAGCACGCACCGAGTCAGCCAGCTCATCGCCGAGACCATGCCAATTTGGCGCAATGGCATAGCGTGGATTGTGGCCAAGCTTAGGAATAGAAATAACGTCGATATCATTGCCCAGTGCTTTAAAAAAAGCACCATAGCTGGCACTAGGAAAGCCATTAGCGTGGCCAAAATGCACCAGCGGCCGTGTTGGATTCGTCATACTTGCGCTCCTGCGCGCTGCCTATGCCGCTGCGTAGAGCGACATAGGCATGTTCAGAGTTAGAGTTTTTGTACGTTTAAACCGAGTGCGGCAACTTCATTGCTCACTGTCGTTGGCGCAATAACCGCCGTTTGCGCCAGCTCAGGTCGCAGATAATTGCTGGCCACACGCACAATGTCATCGCTAGTCAGCGCCAATAGCTTCTCACGCAAGGCTTGGCGATCGGCTAGTGTGCGGCCATAAAGCTGCTGATGAAAGTCTTGGCGCGCCTCGCCAGCTGGCGACATCGGCTTATCAAGGTCGGCAAACACGCCCAGCAATACTTCTTCCAAGGCCGATGCCGGCAGTGGCTGACTGTGTAGCCAATCTAGGCTGGCGTCGAAATCAGCCAAAGTCTCAGTTAAGCGCGGGTCACGATAGGAGAAGAAGCGAAAGGCACAGCTATTACCGTCATAGCTCGCACCGCCACCGTATGCGCCGCCTTGCTCACGGATGGCGCGATGTAAAAAGCCATTACGCAGAATACCGCCAAGCGCCATCAAGGCCGGGGCATCGGCGTGACCAGTTGGCACTGCCGGATAGGCTTTAGCACAGAAATGCACTTGTGTTTGCGTTAGCCAAGCCTCGTTAACGCGCTCCGTTGGCACCACCCACGGCATAGCCTCACCACTACTAGCAGTACGGTTTGCCCATATCGATTGCGCCTGCTCACTGGCCTGCGCCAGTGTTTCAGGCTCGGCAATCATCAGTAATTGGCGTGGCATTGCCAGCACTAGGCTATGCATAGCGGACAGCTCAGCAGCTAGCTCAGTTAAGTCATTGGCGCTATGTAACTCACGTAAAAAACGAATGCCAAAGAGGCCGCTATGGCTCTGCTGAAATGCGGCCAAAGCGCTCATACCACGAGAGGCCACACCCATTGCCAAGGCATGACCTTGACCCGTAACGCTACCTTCCCAGCGGCCTTTGAGCTGAGCTAAAAGCTCACCAATGCGCGCAATTTCATCGAAGCGTTGGTTAAATAAGGTCTCGTCTAGCAGCAGCTGAAATGCGCCTTGGTTATAGCTCAGCGCTTTGCCACTGACGATCAAATGCGCCTGCGCCACATTGGCCTGCGTGCGCGTGGTACGCGCCGACAAGCTCATGCGCAAACCGCCGGTCACGGCACTTTGGCGTTGCTGTAGCTGTTTATAGTCTTGCTTACTAGCACCCAGCTCAGCGAACACCGAAGTGTACAGCGGCAATAATTGCGCTTGGCGAGTGCTGAAATGCGGCAACTCGATGATCACTTGCTCATAAAATAGGCCATTGGTGCCTTGAGCATACGTAGTCAGCGGCAACTGCGCATGCTTCACCGGCACGCGCTCGCCAGTCAGCGCTTTTGCCTGCGCGGGCACATCGGCCAGTGTGACTTTCGGCAAGATGTCGGTATTTGGCGCCTCTTCTTGACGCTGCTTCAAGGCCACGGTTTGCGCACGAATATTAGTGCAATCGGCCTCGCTCAAACGCGAACGTTCGCTGGCTAATTGGCTTGCTTCAAGCGCATCTCGACGGCTCGAAAGCTCGGCATCTGGGCGCAATGTGAGGCGCACTCGATGTGGGTTATCGAGTAATACGCGCTGAACTAAGTTCGGCACAAAACGTGGGTCTTTAATGGCTTCGCGCAGGCGCGCCAAAGCTGGCTCAACATGCCACACCGCAATCGGGTCGGCCTCTTGCAACGCTGGGCTCAAGCCATTGAGCAAAAGCTGCAAACCATAGGGATAGCTATCGCCGCCAATTTCGCGCTGGCTTAATTCGAACTGATGCAGCACCGCCTCAACATCGGCTTGCGCCACGCCATCGCGGGCAACCTGATTAAGCGTGCTAAGAATCAATGCTTCGACTGCCGCGGCGTGCTCTGGCTCTGAGCCCTCCAAGCCACATAAAAATGTCATCTCACGGCTATTATCATCAACGCCACACAGATCCGATGGCGCTTGGCCAAGCTCACTCGTCTCCAAAGCCGCGCGCAATGGTGACGCCGAGTTTTCCAGTAGCACGCCGCTTAATAAATGCGCCTCAAAGCGCGCGTCAGTATCGCTCGCTGAGTCCAGTAGCCAGCCCATAATATGATGCGTTTGCGGGCCTTCATCACTCTCCGGCGCATACGCTGTTTCTACGCTTAAGGGCGCGACATAGCGCTTTTCATCGCGACCTAAAACTGGCGTGGCGACATCATTAAAACGACTCAAAGCCTGCTCTTGAAAACGCGTTTGTAAGCTCAACACCGACTCATCACCAAAAGTCATGAACATGGCATTGGAGGGATGATAGTGACGGCGATGAAAGGCTAGCAGGTCATCGTGCGTCAAGTCAGGAATATGCGCTGGGTCGCCACCAGAGTTGTTGTGATAGGTCGTGGTCGGAAACAAATAATGATTAATACTCTCGTAGACCACGCTATGCACCGAACTCATTGCGCCTTTCATTTCGTTAAACACCACACCTTTATATACCAGCGGCGCATCTGCAGCCTCGCTAGCAAACTCACGACGTATACCCTCTTGAGCAAAGTCCAATTCGTGCAAATGCGGAAAAAAAGCCGCGTCTAAATACACGCTGAGCAAGTTATCGAAGTCTTGTTTATTCGTGCTAGCAAATGGGTAAGCCGTCCAATCACTGGCCGTGAAGGCATTCATAAAGGTGTTGAGCGAGCGCCGAATCATCAAAAAGAATGGATCGCGCACGGGATATTTTTCCGAACCACAGAGTGCTGTGTGCTCAAGAATATGCGCCACACCGCGCGAATCTTCGGGCATGGTTTTAAACGCCACCAAAAACACATTTTCTGGGTTGTCTGCGGATAAATGTAGATGGCGCGCGCCGGTTACGCGATGGCAGTATTCAGCAAAGGTGGCCTGTAAATGCGGAAGCTCCATCACGCGCAAGCAATCAAAAGCTGGGTGGTTTACCAACTCAGGGGGTAAAGAAGAATTCAACATAGCCTCCCAAAAAATACACGCGACAAAGTCGAAATAAATAGCTAGACAAAAAACATACCGTAGCACGCCGCTTTCCATGCTCTAAACGGATGAACGAGGCCAATGCGCATGTTAGCATCGACGCTTTACAATTGTCGGCACTGTACTCACTTATGGCTATCAATCCGAAAATCAGCCGCTTAAATGCTGCCCGCGAACAAGCTAGTAGCTACGGCGAATGGCGCGAAATCTCACTTGAGCTAGACGCACTCTCCGGCTTAGATCTATGGAAAATCGAGACCGCATCAAGTCAGTACCATCACGAACTGCTACGCGAGCGCATGCTTACTCTGCGCCAATGGCAAGCTACGCATAATCACAAACTACTCATTCGTGCCTTACGCGAAGGTCTGCACCACGACCTCGGCAATATGAGCAACCCACTCTTGTTTACACGCACCCATGTCGGCACCAAGCGCCTGATTGAAGACTTTGTTACGCAAGTTTGCGCCAGTATGGAGTATCTCTGCGACGCCGAGATCGAGCATCTCAGCAATGACGAAAAGCTCGCACTCTTTGAGGATATCTTAAGCAGTTTCGGCCGCCCTGCCCTGCAGCTCTCTGGTGGCGCCACACTCGGCATGTTCCATATTGGTGTCTGTAAGGCGCTCGATGAGCAGGGCCTATTGCCCAATGTCATCTCCGGATCCAGCGCCGGCTCGCTCGTTGCTTCCATGATCGGCACTCACACCCGTGGCGAAATGGAGTCATATTACGATGGTGATGCGCTCTATAAGCACGCTTGGAGCTGGAACAAAATTAGCGATGGCTTACGCGGCAAAGGCTTTGCCAATCAAAAGCAGCTAGAAACATTTATTCGCCAAAATGTCGGCGAGTTAAGCTTCCAAGAGGCTTTCGAGAAAACCGGCCGTCACATCAACGTCAGCATTTCCCCAGTGGGTAGCAATCAAAAATCACGTCTGATGAACGAGCTTACATCTCCATATTTACTCGTCTGGAGTGCTGTGCTCGCCTCATGCGCTGTGCCCGTACTGTTTCCACCGGTCACGCTGACCACGAAAACCGCCGATGGCACGCACTCGCCCTATATGCCTCTCGAGCGCTGGGTCGACGGGTCTATGCGCAGCGATATGCCGCGCCGACGACTAATGCGCCTGTATAACGTGAACTACTTCATCGCCAGCCAAGTCAATCCGCATATCGTACCGCTATTGGCCTCAGAACAACGCCGCTCCGGTAAGCAAAAGATCAGCTCGCTGCCCAAGCGCATTTTGAAAACTCAGGCACGCATGCTAGGCATGGGCACACTACAGACCATCCATGACAACTCGCGCAATGAAGTTTTGCGGCAAATGCTCAGCCATGCCTACACCATGATTTCGCAGAGCTACCACGGCGATGCCACCATCGCGCCCAATGGCTATACACGCCAGCACTACAAGCACATGTTGCAAAACCCCACGAAAGAATCCGTGGTTTGGTTCCGCCAACAAGGCGAGCGTGCGACTTGGCCGAAGATTGACCAAATCCGCACACAGTCAGATATCAGCATCACGCTTGAGCGCTGTATTGCTCATTTACGCATGCGAAAAGCCCATAATTGGCACGAGGCAGAGGTTCGCGCCATCATAAGCCAAGAAAAATCACATAAATTGGTAAAATCTTGATCAGTTAAACGCAAACGGTATTGCCCTGCTGTCAGTGTGGCCCTAAACTACGCCCCGCTAGCACAGGCCAAGCCTTGCAAAGCATGTGGGTCGTTAGCTCAGTTGGTAGAGCAGTTGGCTTTTAACCAATTGGTCCCGCGTTCGAGTCGCGGACGACCCACCACATACAGCATTGAAAATGCTACAAAAAAGGCGCCCCTTGAGGCGCCTTTTTTGTTTTCTGGGACAGAATTGGGACAACTTTGGGACAAAACTCAAAACTACCCAATTCTACTAAAGCTCACTGCCCTACTTCAGCTGACCAATTGTTCAATACGTCTCATCACGGTAATAAGCATCAATTCTCGTCTGGTATGTATTCGGCCACTTGATTCGTTTGGCAATCGAAGTACTTACACAGCTTATCCAACACCTCGGTTGTTGTGTTGTATCCAGATGCCGCATTCAGCCGTGAAAGCGTTGACCGAGCAATCCCCGTCTGCTCTGAAATTTCTATAATTGTTATTTTTCTACGCTCAGCAAACTCCTTGTCTGCTATGAGCTCCTTAAGCCTGTATCTAATCATATTGCGCACCATTGCATGATATATGACTGCTTTGCAGTTGACATGACGCACTAATGCGTCGTATAAATGGTTTGTGTCTGATATATGACACACAAACATCATATAGCGTACAAGAGGATAGCATATGCGAACACTACTAACAGCCCAAGAGCTAGCAGCTCTAACCAAGTACTCTGAAAGCACAATTGTGCGTGGTCACGTAGCACGAGCCTTAGTGGATGGCGTTCACTACGTCCGGCCATTTGGAGGTAAGCGAAAGTTATACATTTGGGAGGCGATTGAGCACGACATGTTTAATCCCGCACATTTAGCCACATCGGAACTCAGCATTCCTATGGCAAATGGAGGGACTTTTCATGGTTAAGGTCCGAGTTCGTCCCGAAACAAAAAAATGCTACTTCGACTTCCAACTTTTTGGCAGTAGGTTTCGAGAGTACACAGCACTGCCAGGCACAAAGGTAAATGTTGAGAAAATGAAGAAAATTGCCAAAAAGATGGATGCAGAAATCCAGACTGGCACTTTTGTTTTTTCTGACTACTTCCCCAACAGCTCAAACCTTAAAAAAGTAGAAGCTGCGCAGCATGTAAAAGACAACGAAGAAAAGAGCCTTGCACGAGCTCGTATCGGCTTAACCGGGGTTTTGCCTTCATTTGATGACTTTTGCGAGCAATGGTTTGAGGAAAACGAAGCGCGCTGGCGTCGTGCGACACAGAAGTTCAATCGCTCACTGCTTAGCAAGCACTTGATCCCTGAGTTTGGGGACAAGGTGGTAGACGACATCACTCGAGAAGATCTGATCCAATTCCGCACCAAACTGACCAAAGTTAAAAGCCGGAACGGGACCAGTACATTATCAAATCGCACGGTTAACTCCGTCATGACCATTTTAAAAACGATCATGGATGAAGCCGCCTACCGTTTTCAGATTACCAAGGTCACTGAGCGAATTCAAAAGCTTCGTATCGGTAAAACCAAGGTG